>NZ_JBYCZL010000001.1:0-373733 GCF_057586215.1 Roseomonas sp. SRI_022 | reverse complement strand
AGCGGCGCGGGGGGCCTGGTCGGCGCCGCCCTGGAACACCACGGCGAAGGAGGGCGGCGGCAATTCATCCGGCGGCCGGCGGCGCGGATCGAGGTCGAGCAGGATCGCCACCACCAGCGCCACATGCAGCGCCGCGGAGATCAGCGCCGTCCAGCGCAGCGCACGGCGGGCCTTGCGCCGCGGCGCCAAGGGGCCGGGCGGTTCGGGCACCGACATGGCGGCCGGCGCGGGCGGCGGCCGGCGGTCTCGCGGGGACAGGCGCATCGGGTGGTCGGGCAACCCCTGGCAGATTGGGTGGCGGACCCGCCGAATCGAGGATCCGGACGGGTTGCCGCGTGGAAGGGCTCTGCTACACCAAGGCGGCGCGCCGGGTTAGCACAGTGGTAGTGCAGCGGTTTTGTAAACCGAAGGTCGGGGGTTCGAATCCCTCACCCGGCATGGGTGCCCCGGAAATGCTAGGCAGCGCCTCAAGTCCAGGGGAAATCTAGCTTCCAAGCCGTCCCATGGGTACACAACGGCTTGGCGACGCTCGGAATGGCTTCCCCTTGATGGAGCACAGGGAACACAAACCCCGGCCCGTCCATCGTGACCGCGCTGGTGCAGAACCCGATCGCTGAGGCGCTGTTCGGATCGCAGCGTGCCTCGGCCTCCTCCAGTTCCCTTAGTCGTTGCGCCGTCAGGGTCTTACCTCGGGGCGTCAGGTAGTAACGCTTGGCCTGAAGGACGATGAGGGCCGCAATGTACTTGCTAGGCACCACCGAGTTCGTGTGTCCTTTGGTTTCCGGGAAACGCAGAAGCGGTTGTCAATGGCGAACCCATGGCACGACCAATGGCGGCGACGTCTGGAACGACTGAACGCCGGGTTGCCACCAGAACCACTTGCAGAGACACCGACCCAACAGCCCGCCGCGCACAAATCGACAAGACCATCAGTGCTGGAAGGCCTAGGCGTCTTCTTCCTGCTGGGAATTGTGGTCATCGGACTGATCGCCGCCTTCCCGCTGGCTTGGGAGCGCAAGGCAGATCCATGCTCGGCCCTGGAAAGCGTCGTGGCCCGGCAAGTCTATGGCTGGGTTCCCGCCGCGAACAGCACCCGTCCCGCCCTCGTTCTGACACCGAATGCCGAACTTCCACGATGGTTCCGCTGCTACCTGGCCTACTGGCGGCACCTGGAGGTTCGGCCCGTCAATGTCGCCCGCATACGCGGGATGGTTGAGACGATGGAGACGTCGATTGCCGCGTACTTTATCGGTGGAGGCTTCCTTGTTGGCCTCCTGGCATTCCTCGTGATGAGGCGTCGTCGACGGCGTCTCAGTGGCAAAGAGGATGATGCCTTCGCCGTTCTTGGCATAGACCCGAAGACTGCCAAGGACCGTGCCGCACCGCCTCCCGTGGACCTGTCGAAGCCAATCACCGGGGAAGCAGCGTGGAGGGCTGTGCGGTCCTATGCGAAGGACACAGCGTATCAGAGGGCCGTGGAGACGGTGCGCCTTCGGTACCAGTTGATCGGAAACCAGATGCTCCTGCCGAACACTCTCGCAGAAGCCATGGGGCGCTCAGGCCTGGGCTTCCGTGAGGCCATGCTCCGTGTCGCAGAGGACGATGCCATCGGAGGGCGACGGTAGCCGCAGCGCCGTCCTTGCGGATCGCCGGGAGAACCTCCCGGATCACCCAAGCCTGGAACGCCCCGGCTTCGGCCTTGTCGCTGCGGAGGGCCAGTTTGTGGAGGCCCCTCTCGGAGATCAGCGTGATCGATGGGGCCTGGTTGCCCAGGAACAGGGTGGGCGGGATCCAGCCTGATGCCCTGGTCGCGGGCTCCTTCTCATTGGTGGCGAGGTGCCTGAGATACTGAGCGGTACTGCCGTGACCGTAGCCCGCCGGCATGTCCTGGCGCCGTCTGCTCCGGCCGCCACCGCGCGAACACATTGCGCGATCGCGCCGATCGCAAGGTGCAGCCTGACATTCGCGAAGGGTCGGCTTGGCCGCCATCGTATTGACCCCGGCCTCAGCACCAGCGCAGCGGTTCCCCTCGCTGCCGCAACGGCGATCAACACGATCACGAGGCGGATGGCTGGCCCGGCCTATGCCCCAGCCAGGCTTTAGCTCGGTTCGATGCCCGCCGCGCGGATCAGCGGCTGCCACTTCGCGGCATCGGCCGCCAGCTGTGCGGCCATCGCCTCCGGGGCCGTCGGCCAGGCATCGAGGCCACGCTGGCGGAAGGCCGCGATCAGGGCAGCATCCGCCAGCGCCGCACGTACGGCATCCCCGATGCGGGCGCGGATCGGGGCCGGCGTTCCGCGCGGCAGGATGATGCCGTCCCAGTTCAGCACCTCGAAATCCGGCAGGCCGGCCTCGATCATGGTCGGCACATCCGGCAGATCGGCGGTGGCGCGCGCCTTGGTCGCCACGCCGAGCGCGCGGATCGTGCCCGCCTGCACGTGAGTCAGCACCGTGCCCATGGGCGAGAAGCCGAAATCATGCTCGCCCGCGACCAGTGCCAGCATCTGTGGCCCGCCACCGCGATAGGGCACCGGCACCGTCCGCGTGCCCGCGATGTGGTCGAACAGGATCCCGCAGAGATGCCCGGGCGAGCCGACGCCGCCGGTGCCGTAGCTGATCGTCTCGGGCCGCGCCTTCGCGGCGGCGACGATGTCGGCGACGGACCGGAACGGCCTGTTGGCGGGACAGACCAGCACGTTGACGGCATTGAACAGCATCGAGACCGGCAGCAGATCCGCGACCGGGTCGAAGCCCATGTTGCGGACCAGCGCGGGGTTCACCGCCAGCGTGCCCATGTTGGCGGACCCGATCGTGTGCCCGTCCGGCGCCGCGCGCGCCACTTCCAGCGCGCCGAGGTTCCCGCCGGCGCCGGGCCGGTTGTCGATCACGACGCTCTGGCCGAGCGATTGCTGCAGCACGGGCTGGATGATGCGAACGGCGGCGTCCGAGGCTCCGCCCGGCGGGAAGCCGAGCACCAGCCGGATCGGGCGGGTGGGCGCCCAGGCCTGCGAAAAGGCCGGACGGGCGAAGGAGATGCCGGCAAGCCCGGCAAGGAGGGATCGGCGCTGCATGGCCCCATCCTAGGCAGGGTCGGCACCGGATTGTTCCAGATTGTTGGGGCCTGCTTTCGGTGGATCACCCGGGCCATCGGGTTCGTGCTTGCTCGGCCTGCCATCAGGCGCGCCTAGGCCCGGCATCGCGCGAACGAGCCGCTGCTGCATTCCGTCGCGTTCAGCGCCGCGCAGCAATCGGGCTCGCGGACACCACGCCGCGCCCGTCCCCCAATCCCAGCGGCAGCACCACCGCGAAGCATGCGCCCTCCCCGCCGGGCACAAGCTCGATGCTGCCTCCGGCGGCTTCCGCCAGACCCCGCGCGATCGCCAGCCCCAAGCCAGTCCCGCCGCTCTCGCGCGCCGTGGTGAAAAAGCGATCGAACACCCGCGCCGCATTCGCCGCCGAGATGCCGCGCCCGTCGTCTCTGACCACGATGCGCACCGCCCCCTTGGCAACACCCCAGCCGACGCGGCATCGCGCCCCCTGCCCGGCATGCTGGCGCACATTCTCGAACAGGATGGCGAGGATGCTGGACAGCGCCTCCGGCGCAATCGCCGCCGCGATGCCTTGCGGCCCTTCGAGCGTGGTCTCCGGCCCGGTCCCCGCGTGCGCCGCCGCGGCCTCCCGCGCCGTCGCCGCGACATCGGCCTCTCCGGCTCCATGCGCGCGCGGTGCCTCCGCTCGCGCGAGGTCCAGCAGTCGCCGCACCAGCAGATCGAGCCGCTGCACATCCGCCGCCGCCTGCGCCACGAAGGCGTCGCGGTCCGCCGGCGTCATCGTCGCCGCATGGTCCTGCAGCAGCTCCAGCGCCCCGCGGAGTGCTGCGATCGGCGTCTTGAACTCATGGCTCACCGCCGTCGCGAACTGGCCGATGTAATCCGCCCGCCGTTCCAGCGTCCGCGCCATGCTGCCGATCGCAGCGGCGAGTTCATCTGCCTCCCGCACCGCGCTGCGGCGGACGCGGCGCACCTCCACCCGCGCGCCGGAGGCCACCGCCCGCGCCTGGTCGGCCACCGCGCGGATCGGCCGGCTGACGGTATAGGCGGTGAAGCCCGCCAGCAGCGCCGCCACCGCCAGAAGTGCGACGGTCAGCCCCGCCAGTTCCCACCGCTTGCCATGCAGCGCCTGACGGATCGAGGACGGCGTGCGCGACAGCAGCACCGCACCGACGACGTGATCCCCCTCCCGCACCGGCAGGGCGACGAAAACGCGGAACGAGGCGGCACGGCTGATCGATGCGGAATCCGCAACCGCCACCGGCTCCCGCCGCGCCCGGACCCGCGATGCCGGCTCACCGGCCAGCGCGGCCGCGACCTCCTCCAACGCGAGAAGGGATTGTCCCCGCTCGCCCCCGGTGGTCGCGACGACGGTACCGGCCGCATCCGTCACGCGCATCGCCGCGAGGGTGACGCGTTGCGCCTCCGCCAGCACCGGCGCCAACGCCACCCCGGCGGCCTCGGCGATGGCGTCGGCCGGCCGGGGTGGCGGCGCGGCGTCGGGCGGTGGCGGCAGCACGGGATCGCGCGCGAGGTCCAGGGTCGCATAGCGCGGGGCCCAGCCCTCGGCGCGCGGCACCACCGGCAGGCGGGACAGGCGCGAAGGTGCCTCCGCCCCCGCCTCGCGCAGCCAGCCGGCGCGATAGGCCGCGCCGATCACCGCCGCCTGGGCGACCAGCTCCGTCTCGGTATGGCGGACCAGCGCGCTTTCATACAGCCGCAGCATCCACAGCCCGCCGAGCGGCAGCGCCAGCAGCACCAGGTTGACCAGCAGCAATACTGTGCGGATGCGCGGCTTGCCGCGCCGCGGCGGCGGGTCCACGCGCTCAGCCATCCTCCTGATACCGGTAGCCGAGGCCATGCACCGTGCCGATCGGGCTCGCCCCCAGTGCCGCCAGTTTCGCGCGCAGGTGTCGCACATGGCTGTCGATGGTGCGGTCGCTGACGATGCGCTGGTCGGCATGGGCGGCGGCCATCAGCACCTCCCGCGTGAAGACGCGGCCGGGGTGGGCGGCGAGCGCCTGCAGCAGGCGGAATTCCGTCACCGTCAGGGGGAGGGGCTGGTCCGACCAGCGCGCCTCGAAGCGTTCCGCATCGAGGCTGAGGGCACCGCGCCGCAGCGGCCCCGCCGCCGGTGCCGCCGCGGTCACGCGCCCGTCGCGGCGGCGCAGCAGGGCACGCACCCGGGCCACCAGCTCGCGCGGGCTGAACGGCTTGGTCATGTAGTCGTCGCCGCCGAGTTCGAGACCCAGGATGCGGTCGAATTCCTCGTCGCGCGAGGAGAGGAAGATGATCGGCACGTCGCTGTCGCGGCGGATGCGCCGGCACAGCTCCGTCCCGTCCATCTCCGGCATCATGACGTCGAGGATCAGCAGGTCCGGCGCCTCGCGGGCCAGCAGGCCGAGCGCGGCGGCGCCGTCCCCGGCCTCCACCGTGGCGTGACCGTCCCGCGCCAGGGCGAAGCGGATGACGTTGCGGATATGCGGGTCGTCGTCGGCGATCAGGATCTTCGGCACGCGGGCGCTCGGCCTTCTCTGCACGACATTTGCACCAAACATCCCCGGCCCCTGCAAGGGCGCGACATCCGGCCTGCATGTCATCGCGCCAGGCTGGCCGGACCGCACAAGAGCAGGGACCCTCCCGCATGTCCGACACGCCTGCCCCGGCAGCCCCGCCCGATCCTTCCGACACCGTCGTCGACATGACGCGCGTGCTCGGTGCCACGGGGATGAAACTGGCCGCGATCGGCGCGCTCGTGATGGGCCTGCTGATGCCGCAATACTTCGTCGCCGGGCTGATCGCCGAACGCGAATCCCGGCAGGAGGAGGTGCGCGCCGAGGTGGCCCGCGCCTGGGGGCAGGCGCAGACGGTGCTCGGCCCGCTGCTGGTGGTCCCGCTTCAACCCGGCGTCGGGCCGGATGGCAAGCCGACGCCGGCCCAGGCCGTCGCGATCCCCGCCGCGGAACTGTCGATCGCCGCGACGGTGCAGCCGGAACGCCGCCGCCGCGGCCTGTTCGAGGCCATCGTCTACACAGCGCATCTCGAGATCGCCGGCCGCTTCGGCAATGTCGCGGCCGCCCTGCCGACGGATGCCGAGCCCGATTGGGCCGGCGCCTATCTGCTGACCGGGGCGAGCGACCTGCGCCCGGCGACCGACGCCCCGGCACTGCGCTGGGGGGAACGGCCGCTGACGGTCACCGGCGATCCGGCCGGCCGCTGCGGCACGGTCGAGGCGATACGCTGGCCGCTCGGCCTCGACGGGCCGCCACCATCCGGTGCGGAGTTCGCCGGCAGCATGGAACTGCGCGGCACCGGCAGCCTCGGCTTCCTGCCGGCGGCGCGGCGCGCGCGGTTCACCGTCCGGGGGCCGTGGGAGACGCCGAGTTACACCGGTGCCGCCCTGCCGCTGCGCGCCGAGACCGACGAAAGCGGCTTCTCCGCCGAATGGAGCGCGGGCATGGCCGCCCAGGCGATCCGCATGCCCCAGGGTCATTGCGCCAATACCGCCCTGCCCGGGGCGATGGGCGTCGCGCTGCTGGAACCGGTGCCGACCTACCGCATGGTGAACCGCACCGCGAAATACGCGACGCTGTTCGTGCTGCTGGCGGTGATGACCTACTGGCTGTTCGAGACGGTCGCCCGGCTGCGCATCCACCTCGTGCAATACGGGCTGCTCGGCCTGTCGATGGTGCTGTTCCCGCTGCTGCTCCTGGCGATCGCCGAGCCGCTCGGTTTCGTCGCGGCCTATGCGATCAGCGCAGCAATGGTGATGGGCCAGGCGAGCCTGTATACGGCGGCGGTGACCGGGCGGGCCAGGCTGGTGGCGATCTTCGCCGGCGTGCTCGCCGCGCTGTTCGGCTTTCTCTACGTCGTGCTGCAGTCGGAAAGCATGGCGCTGCTGGCTGGCGCGCTCGGGCTCTTCGCGGTGCTGTCGGCCGTCATGGCGGCAACGCGCCGCATGGCGTCGCAGCAGGCGTGAAGGGCGGATGCATGCCCCCGCGCATCGCGACCGACCGGCCCCGACAACCCCAGGCTACGCGGAAGAGGGCGCTACCGCCCTTCCGCAGCCAGCCTGGCCCGAAGCCCGTCAGCGCGGCAGGGCGCGCAGCAGGCTCGAGAGGTTGCCGAGCACCCGGACCGCATCGAGCGCGCCTTGTTCATGCGCCCGGGCGAGGATGGCGTCGATCGCCCGGGCGGCGTCGGCGAGAACCGCCGTGTCGCGCTCCGGGGCGCACATCGCCTCGGAATGCGAGACAGGAACCACCAAACCGATCGGTGCCTTGATGTGACGCACGGTCTGAGACATGGGAACCTCCCGAAAACTTGAGTCCACACTGCGAACTATGGCTTTCGGGGCGCTCTCGTCCACTCAACAATGGCCTCTCGGCCCCAGAAGCGTTATCTGAGACTAACGGTACAATGATTTGAAATAACGTGATTTTGGCCTCTGGCTAACGGGCCTTTGACGACGAATTCGCACGCCGCAGCCGCCATGAAAGCAGCTTAGCGGGGTCCAACGACCCTCGCCCAGTGTCGAAAATCACGTTCACTCACAATAGACAGACCATTGACGATGCGGCGGGACAGCGCGCTTGCAGTGATCTTCATGCCGAGGAAATGATGCGCCGGGCGATCGGACCCCCCACGCCCTTGTCCATGTCCCGAGTGAGCCCGTGCTTGCCGATACCCTGCATTGTCGCGTGCTGACCACGGCCTTCGCCCAGGCGTTGCGCGACCACATCGCGGACCACGACCGGCCGCTGGCGGCGCTTGGCTCGGCGGCGCGCTCGATCGGCGAGTTGCTCGCCGAGGCCCGGGAGCAGGCGGCGGCGATCGCCGCGCCGCGCTATGACGAACTCGCCATGGCCCTGCGCGAGGCCGTCGAGGCGCTGTGGGTCGAATATGGCGGGGACCCTCGCCAGGCGCCCAAGGCTCCCCTCGCGAAGAACTAGAGCAGATCCCGATCAGGTGGAATCACGTGATCGGATGAAGATGCTCGCGAAAACAAAAGCCTAGAGACATTACCGTGAGCCTGGGCGAACGGAAACGGCCCCAGGCCGCTATCCCGGCGGAGGCAGCGCGCGGTCCGCGCGGCAGCGGGCGAGCGGCAGCGGTTCCGCCGCCAGCACCCGCACCACGCGCCTGTCCGGCGCCGTCTCCAGCGTCAGGCAGGCGCAGCCATGGCCGTAGGACCCGTTGGTCGCGACCCAGCCCCGGGTGGTCATGTCGGGCACCGAGTCCATCCCGGCCACCGGCTCGCGCCCCTGCACCGAGAGCACCCATTCGCCGTCCCGGTCGCGCAGCCACCAATTGGCCGGGGTCGGGTTGACCAGCCAACCGCAGCGGCGTTCCAGCGCCGCCTGGGCGGAGCCGGCGCCGAGCAGCGTTCCGATCGCGACGATGACGGCGGCAGCACGCATGGCGGAACCCTCCGGCGCCATCCTGCCATGTCGCGCCGGCGGCGCCAGACGGCACCCGCCTGACAGCAGCCGATGGCGGGTCTATAGCGGCCGCCTTCAGCACGGGATGCCTGCCTTGCGTCATTTCGCCCTCGCGCTTGCCCTTTCCAGCGCACTTGCCCTGCCCGCCGCCGCGCAGACGCTGCGCATCGGCATGGCCGCCGAAACGACGGCGGCGGATCCGCACAACTACGCCGCCGCGCCGAACTCCACCTTCCGCGACCATGTCTTCGAAGGCCTGACCGCGCTGGACGCAAGGCTGCGGCCGACACCGGCGCTCGCCACGGCCTGGTCGCGGCGCGACGACCTGACCTGGGTGTTCGAACTGCGCGAGGGCGTGACCTTCCACGACGGCCAGGCCTTCACGGCCGATGACGTCGTCTTCTCCTACTGCCGCGTGCTGAACAACGAGACGGAGGTGGTTGGCTCCTTCTCCCGCGAGGTCCGCCGCATCGCGGCGATGGCAGTGGAGACGCCGCACCGGCTGGTGATCCGCACGGCCGAGCCGGAACCGCTGCTGGTCTCGGACCTCGCCTCGGTTGCCATCATCCCGCGCGGGTCGCGCAGCGGCCTGACCTACACGCCCGAGGGCTGCGGCCGCCAGGGCCCCTGGCCGGGCGTCGCCGAGTTCAACGAGGGCCGGGCGGCGATCGGCACCGGCCCGTTCCGCCTGCGCTCCTACGACCGCAGCAGCGGCATCGTGCTGACGCGCAACGACACCTATTGGGGCAACAAGCCGCATTGGGCCGAGGTGCGGCTGCGCCCGGTCACGGCCGCGGGACCGCGCCTCGCGGGGCTGCTGGCGGGTGACCTTGACGTGGTGGAAGCACCGGCCACCGCGGACGTGCCGCGCATCCGGCAGAACCCGGCCTTCGCCCTGGCCGTCTCCCCCACCACGCGCTTGATCTTCCTGCAGATGGACCAGCGCGAGAACGCGCCCTTCGTGCAGGGGCCGGGCGGGGCCAACCCGCTGCGCGACGTGCGGGTGCGCCAGGCGCTGTCGCTGGCGATCGACCGCCGCGTCATCGCCGAGCGCGTGATGGACGGTCTGGCGACGCCGGCCGGGCAGCTGCTGCCCGAGGGCATGCGCGGCACCGTGCGCGACGCCGGCATGCTGCCCTATGACCCCGCCCGCGCCCGCGCGCTGCTGGCCGAGGCCGGGGTGACCAGCGGCCTGTCCTTCACGCTGCACGCCACCAACAACCGCTACGTCAACGATGCCCGCGTGGCGTAGGCGCTGGCGCAGTATTTCCAGCGCATCGGCGTGACCGTGACGGTGGATGCGATGCCGTCCAACGTCTTCTTCGCACGGCGCGGGCGGAAGGAATTCTCGGTGCCGATGGGCGGCTGGGCGGCCTCGGCCGAGGAGACGCAGCTGTTCTTCCGTGCCTGGATCACCACCACCGATCGCGAGCGGGGCTTCGGCATGAGCAACTACGGCGAATTCTCCGACCCCGAGATCGACCGGCTGGCGCGCGCCGCCTTCGCGACGATGGATGAGGGCGAGCGCGAGCGGCTGATGGAGCAGGCGAGCCGCCTCGCCATCGAGCGACTGCCCGTGCTGCCGATCCATTTCGAGAACGCCGCCTGGGCCTTCCGCCGCGGGCTGGTGTTCGAGGGACGCATGGACCAGACGACGCCCGCCCAGGCGATCCGGCCCGCGTCATGATCGACACCACCCTGATCGCCCGCGCGCTGGCCGCGCCGGGCCGCAGCGCCACGACGCTGACCGACCCGCTGCACGGCAAGCCCGTGGTTCTGCAGGCCTATCGCGCCGCAGGCGTCACGCCGGATTCGCCGGTGGTCGTCGTGCAGCACGGCATGGGCCGCAACGGCGACGAATACCGCGACTTCTGGATCGAGGCGGCGGACCGGCACGGGCTGCTGATCCTCGCCCCGACCTTCGCGGCGGAGACGCATCCCGGGGCTGAGCCCTACAACAATGGTGGCGTGCTCGATGCCGCGGGCGGCGTCACGCCGCGCGAGGGCTGGGCGTATCACCTGCCTGCGCGGATCTTCGCCGCGGTGCAGGCGGCGGGGGTGACGCGGCGGCGCCAGGCCTTCCTGTTCGGCCATTCGGCAGGGTCACAGTTCGCGCACCGCATGGCCTCGCTGACCGACCGCGCGCCCTTCTGCGCCATCGGCTGCGGCAATGCGGGGTGGTATTCGCTGCCGGTGCTGGACCGGACCTTCCCGGCGGGGCTGGGCGGGCTGGCGCTGGCGGATGCGGATGTGGAGGCGTGGCTCGCCTACCCGCTGCTGATCCTGGCCGGGGATGCGGATGTGGAGACGTCAGGACCGTCCCTGCCCGCGAATCCGGAAGCCGTGGCCCAGGGCCCGCATCGCTTCGGCCGGGCGCATAATTTCCTGCGCGTGGCGCGGGAGGAAGCCGCCCGTCGCGGCGTGCCCTGCCATTGGCGGATCGAGGTGGTGCCGGGCATCGGCCATGACGGCAACGCCATGTCGAAGGTCTGCGCGGCGATCTGGTTCGAGGGCCGGCAGCCTGACGCGGCGCGGATGGCGGCGCTGGCAGGCAAGGTGGCGCTGTAGCGCCTTGCCGCACCCGGCCGGACGGCCGGGTGCGGCGAAGTCAGGCGCATCAGCCGCGCGGCGCGCCGACCGGGACGTGAACGACGGACTGGTTCTCGCCCGAACCCACGACGATCGCGATGTAGCCCGGGGCCTGCGGAACCGGCGCATCGATATGCTGCACCGAGACGTTCTCCCCGGTGCCGGTTACGACCGCGCGGGGCTGGACGGAGCCGACCGGCACCCCGCCCTCATAGGCGACCGACTGGTTCTCGCCGGAACCGGCGACAAAGGCCTGGGGCGTGCCGACGGCCAGCGCGGTGCCGGCGTTGGCCAGGCCGATGACAACGGCCGCGACCCGGATGATGGTGCTGTTCATGGTGGTGGATCCTCTCTGAAGGGAGGCAGGACGATCCCTGCCGTGCAGGAGGAACCTCGCCCCGCCGCGCTTCATGACGATGTCGCACCGCACCAAATATGGTTTCGCCAGTGGCGCCTGCGGCATGTGTCGCGAAACGCATGACATGATCCGCGGCGCCACCGGCGGTAGCGTTTCGACCCTGACGCGCCCATCTTTGCCGCATGAACCTGATCGCCCCCGGCCCCGTCCTGTTCATCCCCGAGAAGCGCCCCGCCCCGCCGGCGGAGCGCCCGCTCAAGGTCGTCTCCCCCTTCGAGCCGAATGGCGACCAGCCCGCCGCGATCCGTGAATTGTCAGCCGGGCTCGGGCAGGGTGAGCGCGACCAGGTGCTGCTGGGCGTGACCGGCTCCGGCAAGACCTTCACCATGGCGAAGGTGATCGAGCATCTGCAGCGGCCCGCGCTGGTGCTCGCGCCCAACAAGACGCTGGCGGCGCAGCTCTATGGGGAGATGAAGTCCTTCTTCCCCGACAACGCGGTGGAGTACTTCGTTTCCTACTACGACTACTTCCAACCGGAAGCCTATGTCCCGCGCACGGACACCTATATCGAGAAGGATTCCCAGATCAACGAGCAGATCGACCGCATGCGGCATTCCGCGACGCAGGCGCTGCTCGAACGCTCGGACGTAGTGATCGTCGCCTCGGTCTCCTGCATCTACGGCATCGGCTCGGTCGAGACGTACAGCCGCATGGTGGTGAAGCTCGAACGCGGCGGGCGGATCGATCGCGACGCGCTGGTGAAGGGCCTGGTTGAGCAGCAATACCGCCGCAACGACGCCTTCTTCGCCCGCGGCACCTTCCGTGTGCGCGGGGAGAGCGTGGACATCTGGCCGTCGCACCTGGATGACCGCGCCTGGCGTGTCTCCCTGTTCGGGGACGAGATCGACGGCATCCGCGAATTCGACCCGCTGACCGGCGAGATCACCGGCGAGATGGAACGCATCGCCGTCTACGCCAACAGCCACTACGTCACGCCGCGTCCGACGCTCACCCAGGCGATCTCCCAGATCAAGGTCGAGCTGAAGGAACGCCTCGCCGAGTTGGAGGCCGAGGGCAAGTTGCTGGAACGCCAGCGGCTGGAACAGCGCACGATCTTCGACATCGAGATGATGGAGACGACCGGCTCCTGCAAAGGGATCGAGAATTACTCCCGCTACCTGACCGGCCGCCGCCCGGGCGACCCGCCGCCGACGCTGTTCGAATACCTGCCGGAAAACGCGGTGCTGATCGTCGATGAGAGCCACGTCACCGTGCCGCAGATCGGCGGCATGTATCGCGGCGACTACGCGCGCAAGGCGATCCTGTCCGAATTCGGCTTCCGCCTGCCCTCCTGCACCGACAACCGGCCCTTGAAGTTCGAGGAGTGGGAGACCTATCGCCCGCAGACCGTCTTCGTGTCCGCCACCCCCGGCCCGTGGGAGATGGAACGCACCCAGGGCGCCTTCGCCGAGCAGGTGATCCGCCCGACCGGCCTCGTCGACCCCGTCTGTGAGATCCGTCCGGTGGAAGGCCAGGTGGACGACCTGCTCGCCGAATGCCGCGACGTCGCGACCAAGGGCGGGCGCGTGCTGGTCACCACACTGACCAAGCGCATGGCCGAAGACCTCACCGAATACATGACCGAGGCCGGCATCCGCGTGCGCTACCTGCATTCGGACGTGGACACGCTGGAGCGCATCGAGATCATCCGCGACCTGCGCAAGGGCGTCTTCGACGTGCTGGTCGGCATCAACCTGCTGCGCGAGGGGCTGGACATTCCCGAATGCGCGCTGGTCGCCATCCTCGATGCGGACAAGGAAGGCTTCCTGCGGTCGGCCACCTCGCTGATCCAGACCATCGGCCGCGCCGCGCGCAACGCCGAAGGGCGCGTGCTGCTCTACGCCGACACCATGACGAACAGCCTGAAGCGCGCCTTGGAGGAAACCGAACGCCGCCGCGCCAAGCAAATCGCCTGGAACACCGAGCACGGCATCACGCCGACCTCGATCAAGCGCGAGATCGCCGATGTGCTGCGCGACGTGTCGCAGGGTGACTACATCACCGTGGACGCGGTGGAAGGCGAGGAAGACCAGAACTTCGTCGGCAAGGACCTCCAGGCGGCGATCGCCGAGCTGGAGCGCAAGATGCGCGCCGCCGCCGCCGAACTGGAATTCGAAACCGCCGCCCGGCTGCGCGACGAGATCAAGCGGCTGGAAGCCCTCGACCTCGGGCTGGAGCCAAACCTCGCCGGGCGGTCGCTGCGGGAGGCGACGCCACGCGCCGACTGGAAGCCCAAGCCGATGGGCCCGGGCGGTGGCGGCTACGACCCGAAGAAGGTGAAGGGCGGCGCACGCAAGCGTCGCGGCCCCTGACGGGATCGTGAAATCGGGGGCAGGGTCTGCCCCATTTCCGCCGGCCGGTCGCCACACGTCAGGATTGTGGTGTCCCCATCGACCACTACCGATGGAGTCCCACAGAATGACGACCTCCCGACTGCGCATGATGGCCGCAGCACTCCTCGCCCTCGGCCTCGTGGCATGTTCCGACCCAGTCGGGCAGCGCGCGCTGATCGGCGGTGGTCTTGGCGCCGCGGGCGGCGCGGGCATTGCCGCGTTGACCGGCGGGTCGCCGCTTGCCGGTGCGGCGATCGGCGGCGCCGGCGGTGCCGCGGTCGGCGCGCTGACCGCGCCGCGCCAGCGCCGCGGCTACTACTGACGCGGCAATCCCTCGCGAACCCGTTCCAGCAGATAAGCGAAGAACGGGTTCCAGGTGATGCGCGCGAAGTGGTTCGCGTCCATCACCAGCACGCCGCGTTCCCCGCGCACCGCGAGGGCGCCGAGCGCGACGCCCATCGCATCCGCCGGGTCCGGCTCCCCGCCGTAAAGCCCATCCCCGATCGGGAAGGGCAACGCGACATGAGACACCGAATAGACGCTGCGCGGCCAATCGAGCCCGAGCGGATGCACCTCCTCCGTCGTGCCGCCGGCCGGCACGCGCCGCGCCACCGCCGCCAGCGCCTCGCCGTCATTGCCCACGACCGTCACCGCATGACGCCGCACGGCGGGGGGCAGGATGCGCTCCAGCGCGCCGTCAGCGCCGGCCGAGAACAACGGCCCGAACTTCACGCTGCGGTTCAGGTCGAACAGCACTACCTCGCTGCCATTGTCCGGCAGCAGGGTATAAAGCCGGGACAGCACCGCAGGCGTAGACACCGTCGCATCCACCACGGATTGGAAGGTCAGCACCGGCGGCAACCCAGCCAACCGCCCGGCCTGCGACAGGCGATCCAGCTGCGCCTGCAAGGCCGCGGTCAGCCGGTGCGTCTGCCGCGCGGCGTTGACCGGGAAGGAATTGAACTTGAACGGGTTGAACTCCGGCAGGATGTCGAGCCAGGCGGCCTTGGCGAAGCGCGGCAGGAAGGCCGGCAGCCCCGCGAGGCCGGCGAAGCGCGCGAAGGCCGTGACGCCGACCATCGGCGACAGCAGCACCAGGCGATCGGCCTGCGGCAGGCGCGCGTCCTCGATCGCATCCAACGCATGCTTCAGTGCCAGCGCCCCGCCATTGGAATAGCCCACCAGATGCAACGGCCCGCGCGGCACCCGCGCCCGCGCGGCGCGCACGGCAAGCCGCGTCGCCGCCATCCAATCCTCCCACACCGCCTCGGTCAGCCCGCCGGGCACCATGCCGTGCCCGGGCATACGGATGGCGATGGCGAGGAAACCCTGCGCGCGATAAGCCTCCGCCAGATGCCGCAGGCTGTACGGCGCGTCGGTCAGCCCATGCAGGAACACCGCGACACCTGCGGGCGGGCCTGACGGCTCCAGCACGAAGGATCGGTTCCAGTCCCGCGCGAAGTGGGCGGGGTTCACCGGGCTGCCGGCGAACCAGCGATTGAGCGGGATACGATCGGCCGCCGCCAGCCGGTCCGTCACCGCGGCGCGCGTGGCGACGAAGGCAGCGTCCTCCGCCGCCATCCAGCGCGCCCAGTCGGCGGCGTCCAGCGCGGCGACAGACAGTTCCGGCGGCACGAATTCGTGCCAGGGGCCAAGCGGTGGGCCGCTGCGCACATCCCATGCGCGGACCACCACGATAAGCAGCACGATCGCGGCCAGCGCCAGCGCGACGCGCCGCAGGCTGCGGGACAGGAAACCGGCCATGACAACTCCGTGCAGCCCTTGCGCCCTGCATCGCCCCGATGGAGGGTGGCGCGCAACCTCCGATGCGATGCCCCCACCCGAATGATCCCTGACAGCGCACTTCGTACCCTGGCCGGGATCTGCACGGCCATCCTCGCCGCGGCGGCGTTGTCGCTGGCGCAATCGGTGCTGGCCCCGGTCGCCTTCGCGCTGTTCCTGGTCGCGCTGGCCTGGCCGCTGCAACGCGGCCTGGAGCCACGCCTCGGTGGCGCGGTCGCGATGATCGTCACCCTGCTCGTCACGCTGACGGTGGTCGCGGTGATGGTGTTCCTCGCCGCCTGGGGCTTCGGACGGGTCGGCCGCTGGGTCATCGCCAATGCCGCCATGTTGCAGGAGCTGTATCTGCGCAAGCTGGAATGGGCGGCGGCGCAGGGCGTCGAGATCGCACCCATCCTCGCCGAGCAGCTCAACATGCGGTCCCTGGTGCGCCTGGCGCAGGAGGTGCTGAGCCAGCTCCAGGGCCTGCTGACCTTCGTCGCGGTGACGCTGGTCTTCATGATCCTCGGCCTGCTCGAGACCGGCGGGACGGCGCGGCGGATGCACGCGATGGGCGGCACGGCCGAGGCATTGCTGGGCGGCCTCGCCGAGACGGCTTCGAAGCTGCGCACCTACATGGCCGTGCGCACGGTGATGAGCGCGCTGACCGGCCTTGCCGTCTTCGCCTTCGCCTATGCCATGGGACTGGAGCTCGCGGCGGAATGGGGCGTGATCGCCTTCGTGCTGAACTACATCCCCTTCATCGGGTCGTTCCTCGCCACGCTGTTTCCGACCGTCTTCGCCATCCTGCAATTCGGGTCCTGGCAGTCGGCGATTACCGTCTTCGCATCCCTGCAGGTGATCCAGTTCCTCTCGGGCAGCTACATCGAACCGCGGCTGGCGGGTGCGCGGCTGGCGATCTCGCCCTTCATGGTGCTGGTGGCGGTGTTCCTCGGCGCCTTCATCTGGGGTGTGCCGGGGGCCTTCATTGGCGTGCCGGCGCTGATCGCCGCGCTGACGATCTGCGAACGCTTCGAGGGCAGTCGCTGGGTCGCGGCCCTGCTGTCGGGCAAATAGGGAAGGAGGATGCGGCCGTGGTGACACGCCCTGCGCGGTGCCTGCCTGCCGGCCTCGTCGCGCTGCTGCTGGCGCTGTTCGCGCTCGTGGGCTGCGGCAGCATCAATCGCCTCGATCCGCCGCCGCTTGCGGCGACGCCGTCGCTGCCCATCCTCGGCATCGACAATGCGCGCTTCTGGCCCGATGCGGAAACCGCGCCGCTGCTGCGCGAGGTCAGGCAGCTGAATGAGCGCCAGGCGGCAGCGGCCGGGCCGCGCCAGGTGCCTGCGGCACGCAACTTCCTCGCCTTGTCCGGCGGCGGCGACAACGGTGCCTTCGGCGCCGGGCTGCTGGTGGGCTGGACGGCGTCCGGGCGGCGGCCCGTCTTCGATGTTGTCACCGGCATCTCGGCCGGCGCGCTGATCGCGCCCTTCGCCTTCCTCGGCCCCGACTACGACCCGCAGCTGCGCGCGGTCTTCACCGAGGTCGCGCCACACGACGTGCTGCGGATGGGCAACCTGCTTCGGGCCGTGCTGTTCGGTGAGGCGCTGGCCGATACCTCCCCGCTGTATCGCCTGATCGAACGGCACGTGAACGAAGCGATGCTGTCCGCCATCGCGACCGAATATGGCCGCGGCCGGCTGCTGCTGATCGGCACCACCAATCTCGATCTCGGCCGGCCGGTGCTGTGGAACATCGGCGCCATCGCCGCGAGCGGTCATCCGCAGGCGCTCGAACTGTTCCGCCGCATCCTGCTCGCCTCGGCCTCGATCCCCGGCGCCTTCCCACCCGTGCTGGTGGATGTGGACCTCGATGGCCGCGCCTATCAGGAAATGCATGTCGATGGTGGTGCTGCGATCCAGATGTTTCTCTACCCGCCCACGGTCAGCCTGGCGGCGTCGCGCGGCCGGCGCCCGCAGGCGGAGCGCACCGCCTGGGTGGTTCGCAACGGGCGGCTCGATACGGAGTGGTCATCGACCAACCGGTCGATCCTCGGCATCGCCTCGCGCTCGGCCTCCACGCTGCTGCATTTCAGCGCGGTGAACGACATCACGCGCATCTTCCTGACCACGCAGCGCGACGGGGTGCAGTTCCGCCTCGCCTATATCGGGCCGGAATTCGACGCGCCACGGGCGGAACCCTTCGACACGGCCTTCATGCGTGCGCTGTTCGACTATGGCTACCGGCAGGGGCTCGAAGGAAATCGCTGGCGCGATTCGCTGCGGCCCATCAGCTCGATCGACCGGACCGCGGCGACGCAGTAGCCGGCGTCATTCCAGCCGCAGCGCCGCGCGCATCTCCGCCGCCCCCGCCGGGTCCGACAAGGCAGCGAGGCGCCCGGCCGCCAGCATCGCCATGCGCTGCATCAGCGCCCGCCGGCGCGCCGGCGCGAGGCGATGGTCCGGTGCCTCGCGCAGCAGCGCCGCCTCGCGATCCTCGGCGACGACAAGCCCGACATCGGCGGGCAGCAGGTCCTGCGGGAAATCGAGATCCACGGCGAAATACAGCCTGTCGCACCAGGCGCGATAGTCCTGCCACTTGGCGTCGCACAGGAAGTCCCGCGCGCAGGACTTCACCTCCAGGATGACGAAGTCGCCATCCGGCCGCAGCGCGAGGATGTCGGCGCGACGGCCATCGGGCAGCGGCACCTGTTCGACCGGCGCCCAGCCGCGCAGGGCGCAGAAGCGCGCGGCGGCGCGAGTGACGGACAGGGTGCGGGCGGCGGGGTCCATGCCGCCGATGTTCCCTCTTCGTTCATCTCGGCGCAAGGGCGCCGGCAATGCTCCCGCGCTACCGCGCCATGCCGGAGGGCTTCGGCGTCGCGCCGACATTGCCAGCCGAGCGCCCCGCATCGACCGGCAGCGTCACGCCCGTGATCCAGCGCGCAGCGGGGGAGGCGAGGAAGCACGCTGCCTCCGCCACGTCCCAGGCCGAACCCTCGACCTTCAACATACCTGCCGTCGCGCGCTGTTCGCGCAGTTCGTCCGGCATGCCGCGCGACGCGACCATCGGCGTATAGACATAACCGGGTGCCACGGCGTTCACGCGGATCAGGTCGCCGCCATGATGCGCAGCCATGGCCCGCGTCATCTGAACGATCGCCCCTTTCGTCGTGGCATAGAGCAGCCCGGGATGCCCGCCCTGCAGCCCAGCGACGGAAGCGAGGTTCACGATCGCCCCACCGCCCTGCTTGCGCATCTCCGGCACCGCGTACTTCGCCATCAGCATCATGGACTTCACATTCACCTGCATGCCGTGGTCCCAGGCTTCCGGGTCCACCACCGTCGCATCGCCTGGCGGGCCGCTGATGCCGACATTGTTCACGAGTATGTCCACGCGGCCCCACAGCCGCACCGCTTCGGCCACCGCCGCCGCGCAGCCCGATGCCTTCGATACGTCGCAGACCGCGCTGGCGCTGATTCCGCCCTCGGCGTGGATCATGTCCCCGGTGCCCTTCAGCCAACCGAGTTCCACATCCAGCAGCAGCACCTTCGCACCGCGCCGCGCCAGCAGTGCCGAGATGGCGCGGCCATTGCCGATGGTGGTGGTGCCGGTGCCAGGGTCGCGCGACCCCGCACCGGTGACGATGGCCACACGGCCGTCGAAACGCGTGTTGTCCTGCATGCTTCGCTTCCTCCTGTTGCCGCGAAGCCTGCACCGTGACGCGCGGGCTGGAAAGGTTGCGCGCCCGCGAAAGCGGGGCCACGTGCCACGCATGATCCGCCGCGCCCTGCTTGCCCTTGCCCTCGCCGCCACGCCTGCCGTCGCGCAGGACGGGCCGATCGCCTCGCAACGCGCGACCTTTCGCGTCACGACCTTCGCGAGCGGGCTCGAACATCCCTGGGGCGCGACCTTCCTGCCGGACGGATCGCTGCTGGTCACCGAACGGCCCGGGCGCCTGCGCCGCGTGACACCGGATGGTCGCGTGTCGGCGCCGCTCGCCGGCGTGCCGCAGGTGGAGGTGGGCGGCCAGGGCGGGTTGCTGGACATCGCACTCGCGCCGGATTTCGCGCGCACGCGGGACGTCTTCTTCTGCCAGGCGGCGGCGGTCGAAGGCGGGGCGCTGACGCGCCTTGTCACCGCGCGGTTGGCGCCGGGCAATGACGGGCTGACGGGCGTGCGCCGCGTCCTCGACGCGACGCCCGCGCAATCGAGCGGCCGCCTGCACTATGGCTGCCGCATCGTCTTCGGCCGCGACGGGCATCTCTATCTCTCGACCGGAGAGAGGAACGAACGCGCCCGCGCGCAGCGCCTGGACGACCTCGCCGGCAAGGTGATCCGCCTGACGCGCGACGGCCGCGTGCCCGCCGACAATCCCTTCACCGGCCGTGCCGATGCGCGCGCCGAGATCTGGTCCTACGGCCATCGCCATCCACAGGGTCTCGCGGTGAATCCCTGGACCGGCAGCCTGTGGGAAGCCGAGTTCGGCCCGCGCGGCGGGGACGAGATCAACGTCATCCGTCGCGGAGCGAATTACGGCTGGCCGGTGGTCAGCCACGGGCGGGAATACTGGGGGCCGCGCATTTCCCGTGAAGCCTCGGCGCCGGGGATCGA
The DNA here is from genome assembly GCF_057586215.1 of Roseomonas sp. SRI_022. Lineage (NCBI taxonomy): Bacteria > Pseudomonadati > Pseudomonadota > Alphaproteobacteria > Acetobacterales > Roseomonadaceae > Roseomonas > Roseomonas sp. SRI_022. The sequence continues at coordinate 353,512 of NZ_JBYCZL010000001.1, read as the reverse complement.
GGACCCGATCCATGTCTGGGTGCCCTCGGTCAGCCCCTCCGGCATCGCCTTCTATGACGGCACGGCGTTTCCCGGCTGGCAGCGCAGCCTGTTCGTCGCGGCGCAGGCCGAACCCGGGCTGGTGCGCCTGTCCACCGAGGGCGACCGCGTGACCGGAGAGGAACGCCTGCTCTGGGGCCGGGCGCGCATCCGCCAGGTGGTGGTGGGGCCGGATGGGCGCGTCTATCTGCTGACCGATGCGTCGGACGGGGTGATCCTGCGGCTTGATCCCGCCTGACGGCCGGCGATCAGGGCAGGTTCAGCATCACGCGGTGCGCCGCACCCGGCGTGCCCTGCGGCAGTCGCACCCGCAACCGCGCGGAGAGCAGATGCACGCCGGGATGGCCCTTCGCCTCCGGCAGTTCGGCATTCGCCTCGGCGAGCGGCCCATCCTCCCCGACGAAGCCCTGCAGCCAGGCGTTCAGCGCCCGCGTTGCCGCCGCCGCGCCATGGCCGCGATGCAACTCCCGCGCCCCGCGCAAGGCGAGGGCCTGCACGAAGCGCCCGGTCCCCAGCACCCAGGGCAACCGAGCCGCCAGCGCGGCATCCGATGTCGCCGCCGGAGCATGGAAGCGTGGCGGCTTGTGCACGCTCGACGCCAGCAGCACCGCGGCGCGATCCGACCCGCGCGGGATCAGCAGTGTCAGGCCCAGCGTGGCGAGCATCGCCTCCTGACCATCGGACGGATCGCATTCGGTCGGCACGCTGCCCATCGGCGGCAGGCCGGCCTCGGTGCCGTCGTCGCGGCCTTCGATGCCAGCGGCCCAGCCGTCGCGGCGGAAGGCGGCGGCGATGCGCGCGGCGAGCACCCAGCCGCCGCCCGTCCAGCGCGGCGCCCCCTCCCCGCCGCGCGCCAGCACGCGCGGGCCGACGAGGGTGAGGAAGCGCGCCTCCTCGCTGTCGCGCAACGCGCGCCAGGCGATGTGGCGCGGGCCTTCATGGACGCGCGCCATGTCGCGCTTGCCCGGCAATGCCGCCCAATCCGGCAGGTCGAGCAGCCCCGGCGCGGCATGCACGACGACGGGCACGAAGGCACCCGCGCCGGCGGCGGCGAGCCCGCGCAGCGCCAGCACGTCCTCTGGCTCGGCGGTGAAATCATCGTCCATCAGCAGCAGGCCGAAGGGTTCCTCGGCGCCGAGGCCCTCATCCCACAGCAGCGCAGCGATCTCGCTGTCGGCGAGGTCCTGCACGCTGCGCACGTCGCGCACGATCTCGCGCTTGGTCAGCGGCATCACCTTGACGATGGCCGGCGCGTCCTGCTGTGCCTCGACCAGCCGGTGCAGGGACCGCCACGCGGCCTCAAGCGCCACGAAGCGCGGGTGGTTGCGGATCGCGGCCTGCATCAGCGCGATCATTCCCTCGACCTTCGCGATCGCGCGGTCCTGCGATCCGCCGGCGATGGCCATGGTGGGACGCGCCGCCTCGGTCGCGGCAAGCACCAGGGCGAGCGGATCCTGCGCGTCATCCGGCGTTTCGGGCATCGCAACCTCCGCATTGGCCAGGGGGCAGGGTAGCGCGGCAGGCGCGGGCTGTCCCGGCATGGCTTGACGGCTTGGCCTGTGGGTCGGATGCATGGTCGGGCTTGCGCGCCGATCTCGCCCTCCTCCCCCTTCTCGCCGCTGCCGGCTTCGCCGCCGGGGGCGGCATGCGGCTGATGGATCCGCTGCTGCCGCTGCTCGCTGCCGATTTCGGCGTGGGCGTGGCGGCGGTGGCGCCGGTCGTCGCCGGCTTCACGCTCGCCTATGGCGCGGGGCAGCTGGTGACCGGGCCGCTCGGCGACCGCTACGGCAAGGTGCGCGTCGCGACCTTCGCGCTGCTGCTCTACGGGATCGGCCTCGCCGCTTCGGCGCTGGCCTGGGACCTCGGCTCGATGATGGTGCTGCGCACCGCGACGGGGCTGGTCGCCGGCGCGGTGATCCCGCTCGCCATCGCCTGGATCGGCGATGCCGTGCCCTATGAGGACCGCCAGGCGACGATCGGGCGCTTCCTGACCGGCATGGTGATGGCGCAGCTGCTGATCGGGCCGCTATCAGGCATGGCCGCCGAGTTCCTCGGCTGGCGGGCATCCTTCCTGATGCTCGCGGTGCTCGCGCTGGTGGTGGGGGGCCTGATGGCGCGGCGGCTTGGCCCGGCGATGCTGGAAGGTGCCACGGGCCAGGCGCGCGGTTTCGGCTTCGACCAGTATCTGCGACTGTTCCGCGCGCCCGCCGGGCGGCGATTGATGGGTGCCGCCGCGATCGACGGCGCGGCGCTGTTCGGCGGCGCCTTCCCCTTCACCGGCGCCTATCTGATCGAGCATTTCGGCCTGTCCCCCGGCCAGGCCGGGCTGGTGGTGGCGGGCTTCGGCCTCGGGTCCTTCATCTACACGCGGCTGGCGAAGCGGCTGGTGGCGCTGCTCGGCGAACAGGGGCTGATCGCCACGGGCGGCACGGGGCTGGCGATCGCCCTGGCGGGCGTGGCGGCGTCGCCGAACTGGTGGGTCGTGGCGGCGCTGCAGGTGCCGATGGGCATGGCCTTCTACATGTTCCATGGCGTGCTGCAGGCTCGTGCGACCGAGGCCCTGCCGGACGCGCGGGCGACCGCCGTGTCCGCCTTCGCCATGGCGCTGTTCCTCGGGCAGAGCGTGGGCGCGCTCGCCTTCGGTGCGGTGCTGCATGCGGCCGGATATGGCGCGGTCTTCGCGGGGGCCGCGGCGGTGACGGCGGGGCTCGCCGCCTGGGTGGCGCTGACGCCCGCACGATAGGATGCGCGGCGCGGCTCCTGGCAGCGCCGCCGACGGTGGCAGTGCGTGTCGCGATAAGCGGGACACCGCGTCGATCCATCGCGTTTTCGATCCACGGATCGGGCATGCGACGCCCTGCGATGATAACCCTTCGTGCACCAACGTGTCCCGGCAGATCATCAGCATCTGGCAGCGTGCATTGCCGCTGGACAATGCCCGCATGACCCAGGCATCTGCTGCGAATACGACGTGGCGGCGCGACTAGGCCGCATTGCCGCGGACACAGCAGGGTTTCCAGCGCTGATGAGCCGTATCGTGAAGGTCGCGCATCTGACGCCGACCTATTTTTCGGACAGCTCCGTCGTGGGCGGGGGTGAGCGCTACGTCCACAATCTGGTGCGCGCCCTGTCCACAACGGAGGGCTTCGAGCAGACCGTATTGTCGGTCGGCGCCACCGAAACCACGGGCATCCATGACGGCACCACGTTGCGCATCCTGCGCAACGATTCACCCCGGCCCGAGGCGATGAACGCCTTCTCCGCCTCGCTCGCCGAGGTGATCCCCGACTACGACCTGGTCCACATCCATCAGTGCCTGACGGGTTTCGGCGCCTATTGCACGGCCGTCGCGCGGTCCACCGGCGTCGCGACGGTCGGCACCGACCTCGGCGGCGGTACCGACGAGCTGATGATGCGCCACGGCGGGATCGAATTGCTCGATCGCGTGGTGTCGATCTCGGCCTTCGCGCAGCGTCTGCTTGCCGGCGCCTACACCGGTCCCGCGGACATCCTGATCGGGCCGGTGGATACCGATGCCTTCGCACCCGCGCCGGGCCGGGCGCGCGATCCGCGCATGGTGCTCTGCGTCGGCCGCATCCTGCCGCACAAGGGCGTCGACCGGATCATCGCAGCGCTGCCGGCCGGCCTGCGCCTTGTCGTGGTCGGCCGCATCTACGATCAGCGCTACCACGTCCTGCTGCTCGACATGGCGCAGGGCAAGGACGTGGACTTCATCCATGACGCCGACGATGCGCGGCTCATCGATCTCTATCGCAGCGCAGCCGTGCTGGTGCAGGCCTCCACGGCACGCGACATCTTCGGCAACGTCATCGAGAAGCCGGAACTGATGGGCCTGACGACGCTCGAGGCGATGGCCTGCGGGCTGCCGGCGCTGGTTTCGGACGCCGGGTCGCTTCCGGAACTCGTTCCCGATGCGCGCTTCGGACGTGTCTTCTCGACGCATGACGATCTCGCCGCCCTGCTGGCGGAGGTCGCGTCCGGTCGCTGGCCCGGGCCGGAAGCCGCGCAGCAGGCGCGCGAGCACGTCGTCGCGACGCATGGCATGGCAGCGATCGGCCAGCGGCTCGCCGCTGCATACCGCGCCGCATGTGTCGAACGGCGGTGGAGGGGCTGATGCGCATCCTCCTGGTCAGCAATCTGTTCCCGCCGATCCATCTCGGTGGCTACGAGCTCGCCTGCGCGAATGTCGCGGAAGGGCTGCGCAACCGCGGCCATGACATCCGCATCCTGACGAGCTGGAACCCGTTGCCCTGCGTGGCGCCCGACCCGCCCGAAGTGGCACGCCGGCTCGACATGGCCTGGTACCTGCCGCACCTGCCGGCGGAAGCGGGCGCGCGCGCCGCCGGCACCCATGCGGCGCTGTGCTCCAGCTTCAACAACACGATGGCCCTGCTGCAGGAAATCCAGGGCTTCCGGCCCGACATCGTCTATCTGTGGAACCTGATCGGCGTCGGCGGTGCGGCGCTCATCGACCTGCTGAACGCCGCACGGCAGCCCTGGGTGCAGCACCTGATGGACCGCGGGCCGGCGGATATCGTCACGAACCTGCCGCCGGGGGTGCTCGGCCTCTACGGGACCGGCACCGCCGCCTATCGCCAGGGCCGCCTGATCGCGATGAGCGAGCATCTGGTGCAGGAGATCGAATCGCAGATCGGCGAGGGGTTCGCGCAGCCGCCCGATATCGTGCCGGGCTGGGCGGATGTCGGCGCGACGCTGCCGCACCAGCCCTATCTGCGCGGCGGCGTGGCGCGCTTCGTCGCGGCGGGCACCGTCGCCGCCGCCAAGGGCACCGACCTGATCCTCGAGGCGAGCGCCCTGCTGAAGGCGGAAGGACTCGATTTCACCGTGGACATCTACGGTGCGGGGGAGGTACCGCGCTGCGTCGGGCGGACGCACGCGCTGCAGCTCGACGACCGCGTCCGCTTCCTCGGCCCGCGTATGCAGGCGGAGCTGATCGCGCTCTATGCCGGCTACGACGCCTTCCTGTTCCCGACCATCGAGCGCGAGCCCTTCGGCTTCGCGCCCATCGAGGCGGCGGCCTGCGCGACGCCGCCGATCATGACGGCGAATTGCGGCGCGAGCGAACGCCTGGTCGATGAGGTCCACTGCCTCAAGATCTTCCGCGCGACCGAGGATCTTGCCTCGGCCATGCGACGCGCGGCGACCGAACCCGTGGCGCTTGCACGCATTGGGCGTGCCGCGCAGCGCCTGGTCTCCACCGACCTGACCTTCACGCGATGCCTGGGGCGCATCGAGGCGATCCTGCTGGCGGCGGCGGCGCGGACGGGTCCCCCGCCTCCGGACGATCGCGGACTCGCGGCTTTGGCCTTTTTGAAACATAACATTTCTGTGCGCCTTCAATTCGGCTGAAGGCGCGAGGGGCGCTCAATGGACAAGCACGAACTGCGCGCGCGCGGGCTTTCCCCGACGCTTCGCGGAAGGATCACCAATCCGCTGCGCCGGCTGCTCTGGCCCCTGCACGCGCCCTATTTCGACGGTGTGCTGGAGGAGATGGCCGAACTCCGGCGCAGCGTCGAGCAGGCGTCGGCGGCAAACGCCAGCAGCACCGCGGTGCCCGACAGTGACTTGGAGGCGGAAGCGAAGGCCGGCGCCCAACGCCGCTACGACGCGCTGAGGAATGACCTCACCGCGATCAGTGCCACGGAGGCCAAGGCGAGAGCGGAAGCGAAGGCCGACGCCCAACGCCGCTACGACGCGCTGAAGAAGGACCTGACCGCGATCGCGCACCGGCTGGCCTCGCTGGAGGATCAGGCGGAGGCCTCCGGCCGGCCGGCCGAAGTGGCCACCGCCAGCGTCCCGGCCGGCGCCGAGCCGCCGCGCCCATCCTTCTCGCAATGCGGCGAGGACCGGATCGTGGACTACCTGCTGCGCATCTGCGGCGGGCCGGCGACGATCCGGTATCTCGACATCGGCGCCGCATTTCCATCGGGTGACAGCAACACCTTCCTCTTCTACCAGCAGGGCGGCTCCGGCGTGCTGGTCGAGGCCGATCCCGGATACCTTCCCGCCTATCGCGCCGTGCGCCCGCGCGATGCCGTCGAATCAGCCGCTCTCGTGCCTGCCGCCATGAAGCCGGCCAGCGGCATGATGGAACTGCTGGTCGGGGAGAATCCGGGCTGGACCACGATCCTGCCGGAACGCGCGGCGGAAGCGGCACGGCTCGGCAAGGGTGGCGTGCGGCAGCGGCTCAGCGTCCCGACCATAACGATCGGCGAGGTGCTGGAACGCCATTTCGCGACCGGCGAGCTGCACCTGATCTCGATCGATGCGGAAGGCATCGATGACGCCGTCGTCCGCGACATCGACTTCGAACGCTTCAGGCCGTGGGTGCTGGTGGTCGAGACCATGGGCGCGGAGGGGCCGGCCGATCTGCTCGCGCAGCGCGGCTACGCCACCTATGCGAGCACCCATGTCAACCGGATCTTCGTCCGGCAGGACGTGCTGGCACGCGCGGTGTTCTAGGTGCTTGATCCCAGGGATTGACGGCGCAATCCGTTCGCTGGGATGGAAGGACGCCGTATGGGTCAGGTCCGTCACGGGAACGGCCTTGCGGCAGGGGCGGCACATGTCGCGATCCGGCATGGTCGAGCGATCCGCTGGTTCGCCCGCCATTGAGGAGTACCCGATGTCCTCGTCCGTCGTGGCGCCTGAGTGGCGCATCAGCGAGTGGTTCAACACCGCGGCACCGATCACCTTGGCTGCGCTGCGGGGCCGAACGGTGATGGTTTGCGCGTTCCAGATGCTCTGCCCGGGCTGCGTCAGCCATGGATTGCCGCAGGCCCAGCGTGTCGCGGATTTGTTCAAGCCGACGGACGTCGCGGTCATCGGCCTGCATTGCGTCTTCGAGCATCACGACGCCATGGGGCCGAATGCGCTGCGGGCTTTCCTGCACGAGTATCGCATCCGCTTCCCCGTCGGTATCGATGAGCCGGACGGCCTGGGGCAGCCCCACACGATGCGCAGCTACGGGTTGGAGGGAACGCCCACCACGCTTCTGATTGATCGCGAGGGGCGCTTGCGGCGCCAAACCCTTGGGCATATTCCGGACTTGCAACTCGGCGCCGAGATCATGGCGCTGGTCGGCGAAGGACGCGTGGCGGCGGTCGTGAGGCAGCCTGATCCCATGGCGGTCTGCAGGCCCGGCGAATGCACCTGAAGGCACGGGAGCCGAGGATGGACCTTGCGGCTGGCACCGAAACCGCCCTGTCGGACGCGGATATCGAGCGCTTCGGTCCCGATCCGCAAGGCGCGTTCCAGGCCAATCTCGCGGCGGTCGAGGACCGGATCGTGACCGCCTGTGCCCGCGCGGGCCGCGAGCGGGCCTCGGTCCGCCTGCTGCCGATCACCAAGACCGTCCCCGCCCACATCCTGCGCCTGGCCTACGCGGCCGGCATCCATGCCTTCGGCGAGAACAAGATCCAGGAAGCGTCCTCGAAGCGAGAGAGTCTTGCCGACCTTCCCATCGACTGGAGCATCGTGGGCCACCTGCAGACCAACAAGGTGAAGTACCTGGCCCGCTTCGCCCGCGAGTTCCACGCGCTCGACAGCCTGCGCCTGGCGGAGCTTCTCAACACGCGCCTCGAGCAGGAGGAGCGGGATCTCGACGTCTATGTCCAGGTGAACACCTCGAAGGAGGAGAGCAAGTACGGCCTGGAACCGGACGCGCTGTTGCCCTTCATCAAGGAGCTGCCGCGCTTCCCTCGGCTGAAGCCGCGGGGCCTGATGACGCTGGCCGTCTTCAGCACCGACATGGCGAAGGTCCGCCCCTGCTTCGCGCTGCTGCGGCGCCTGCGGGATGAGGCGATGGTGATCGACCCTGCCGTGACCGAGCTCTCCATGGGCATGTCGGGAGATTTCGAGGAAGCGATCGCCGAAGGCGCCGACGTCGTCCGCGTCGGCCAGGCCATCTTCGGCAAGCGGCCGACGCCAGATGGCCATTACTGGCCGGGCTTCGCCGGACCGCCGGTCCAGGGATAGGCCGCGCCGCCTGCATGAGGCGCGCAGCGTTCGCGGCGCCTCGCGGCGCCGACTCCAGGCTCAGGAAAGCCCCTCACGCCCTTGCCTGAGGGCGCATCGTCACCCGGTCAGGCCGGCACCGCCTCCCGTAGCATCAGCGCCAACGGCCGGACGTGCTCGGCATAGCGAATCGTCCGCCCATAGACGCCACGCGCGGCCCGTTCGGCGCCGATCCGCTCATAGGCCGGCACGGCCGAGGCCGGCCAGCCATGGGCGTCAGGCAGGATGCGTTCCTCGGCCAGCGCGTCCGGCTGCGCGCGCAGCATGGTCGCGGCTTCCTCGGCCAGGGGCGTATAGGCCAGGACGGCCTCGCGCTTGCGCGCCAGGCAGGCCGCATTGAGGCGCAGCACCTCCCCGCCGTCCCGCGCGGCCATCAACGGATAGGTCAGTCGTACCCCGCCGGTGCGCGCCGCCACGGCATCCGCCACGGCCGCGGCAAGGTCGTGCATCGGGTTGTAGCCCTCGACCGGGTCGGCGATCACCGGTGCGCCAGGGGTGGCGGCCGCGGCAATCGCCGCGACCGCCGCGACGAAGGGCGCGGCGTCGCCATTGAGGATCGCCGCATACCAGGCGCGGTCGGGCATGACGCCGAAGGCAGGCCCGCATGCGGCGCCGCAGGCGCGCGCCAGCGCCGCGGAATACCGGGTGCGGGCGGGGGCGACGCTGCCCGAGCCGTCGGTCAGGATGCACAGCAGCGGCCGTTCCCGTTCCATCCATGCGAACAGGCGCAACTCGTGGCCGGGATGCGCGACGATCAGCAACGGGCGTGTCATACGGGCAGGGTAATGCCCCCGTCGATTCCGGACAAAACGCGCGCCCCGCGCGCGATCCTGCTGACCAACATCATGCTGACCCGGCGCAGCGGCACCGAGGTGGTGACGGATCAGCTGGCCGACGGGCTGCGCCGGCGCGGCCATGACGTGATGGTCTTCACATCGCAAGCTGGGGCGCTTGCGACGCGCATGCGCGCGCGCGGGCACGTGGTGGTGACCGATCCCGGCGCGCTACCGCGACGTCCTGACATCATCCACGCGCATCATACCGGCCCCGCCATGGCCGCCCTCGCGGCGCATCCCGGCGTGCCGGGCATCTTCGTCAGCCACGATGCCACCGCGCCGTTCGACGCGGCGCCACCACATCCGGCGATCCGGCGCATCTTCGGGGTCGATGAACGGTGCCGCGCGCGCCTGATCGCCGACGGCGTGCCAGCGGAGGCGGTCGGGCTGCTGCCAAATGCCGTGGACCTGTCGCGCATCCCGCCGCGCACCATGGCGCTGCCCGCGCGGCCCAGCCGGGCCGTCGTGCTGACCAAGCAGGGCGCGCACCTGCCCGCCATCCGCGCCGCCTGCGCGGCGGCGGGCATCGCGATCGAGGAATTCGGCCTCGGGCCCGGCCGCATGACGGACACACCCGAGGCGCTGTTTGCCACCACCGACCTGGTCTTCGCCACCGCGCGCACGGCGCTGGAGGCCGCCGCCGCCGGGGCCGGCGTCGTGGTCTGCGATGCGCGCGGCTGCGCCGGCTTCCTGACCCGTGCGCGGGCGGAGGCTTGGCTGCCCTGGAACCTCGGCGCCGGCGTGCTGACCAGCCCGGCCGCCCCCGGCCCGATCGCCGCGGCCATCGCCGAATGGTCCGCCACGGAAGCCGCGGCGGCATCGGCGCTGGTGCGGTCGGAACGCGACTTCGAAGCGCTGCTCGACCACATCGAGGCGATCCACGCCGAGGTGCTGGCCGAGGATGAGGTCGCGGACCCGGCACAGGCCGCCGCGGCGGTCGGCGCCTTCATTGCCGGCTGGGTGCCGAGCTTCGACCTTCAGGCGCCGTGGCGGCCGCTTTCCATCTCGGTCGGCGCGGGCTGGCCCCCAGCGCCATCCCCTATCGAGATTCTGCCGGGGCAGGTCGCCACCCTGCGCGAACAGGTCACCCAGCTCGCCGATCTCCAGGCAGCGATCACGCCGGCGCTGGAGGCGCTGCGCGGCGAGGCGTCGGCCATCGCGGCGCGTGGCGAGGCGATGGAGGCGCTGCTGCAGCACGACCCGCTGCGGCGGCTGCACCGTGGCGTGGCGGCGATATGGCGGGCGGTGGTGCCGCTGTCGATCCGCGCGCCATTGCATCGCTGGCGCCGCGGGGCGTCGCCGCCGACGCCCTAGGGCAGATCCCGATCAGGTGGAATCACTGATCGGATGAAGATGCTCGCAAAGGCACAAGGGCTGGAGTCGCTACCGTGCGCCAGGGCGAACGGCACCGCCTCTAGGCCGGGCGGGCCGGCTCAGCCGGCCGCGTCCTCCTCGCCTTCGATCATCGCGGCGTGCAGCTGCTCGGTCGTGATCAGCAGGATGCGGCGGGCGTCGAGGATCTGCGGCGCCTGGTGCTGCAGGTCCTCCCACCGCTCCTCCACCGCGTCGAGAGCGGCATCGAGATCGGCGAAGGTCTCGGTTTCCGGCGCGGCACCGGCGGAACGCCAGCGCAGGTGGACAGGGCCTTGGGTGGTCATGGGGCAGCACCGCGGATCATGGTGGAGGCTGCGCCGGCCGGCGCCGGCGATCGCAGCACATAGGCGCGAACCGGGCGGCTTGGCCAGGGGGCGGCACCTCGCCGGGTGAAGCGGGGCACGGTAAGCAGGCCGGACCATTGGCGAGGATTCACGACATGACCCAGCAGCGCAGGACGGCCCTCATCACCGGGGCGGGACGCAGTATCGGGCGCGCGGTCGCACTCGGCCTGGCCGAGGACGGCTTCAACGTGGTGGTGAACGGGTCGTCCGACCGCGCGGCCTGCGAGGCGGTGGCGACGGCGGCGCGCGGCTTCGGGGTCGAGGCCGTGGTGGTGATGGGCGATGTCGGCAGCGCGGCGGAATGCGCCCGCATCGCCGCCGAGGCCATCGCCCGCTTCGGCGCCGTGGACGTGCTGGTGAACAACGCCGCGCTCCGCCCCGCCAAGCCGTTCCTGGAGATGGAGGATGCCGAATGGCGACGGGTCATCGCGGTGGACATGGATGCCGCGGTGTGGCTGTCGCGCGCCTGCCTGCCGGGCATGCTGGCGCGCGGCTGGGGGCGCATCGTCAACTTCACCGGCATGAATGCAATGCACGGCTATGCCGGACGGCCTGCGGTCAGCGTGGCCAAGCATGGCGTCTGGGGCCTGACCAAGGCGCTCGGCAAGGAATTCGGGCCGAAGGGGATCACGGTGAACGCCATCTCGCCCGGCCCGATCGCCGCCGATGGCGAGGGCGACGCACCGATGACGGCCTATCGCGCAGCGGCAGTGGCGAAGGTGCCGCTGGGGCGGGAGGGCACGCCGGCGGAAGTCGCCGCGGTGGCGCGGATGCTGGTCTCGGATGGCGGCGCCTATGTCAACGCGCAAATGCTGCAGGTGAATGGCGGGGCGCAGACCTAGAGCAGATCCCGACCGCCCGGGGCCGCGCGATCCACCGCGGTCCGGGCGGCAGCGCAGCCGTATATGCCGATTTCGAAACGAAATCTCGTATCTGCGTGACGAGATGCGATAGCGTCCGGCCGCCGGGACACAACACGGGAGGAAACTCATGTTGCGTCGCACCCTCGCGCTGGCGATTCCCGGCGGAATCTTCGGCCATATCGCCTTGGCGCAAGCCCAGACAGGCGACCATCGACAGGCCATCGACACCCTCTTCCGGAACTTCACCGAAGCCTATGGCCGCAACGACGCCGACGGAATCGGGGCCTGCTTCACCGAGGACGCCATCCTCATCGGCCCGGCGCCGATCGTCATCGGCCGGCAGGCGATCGCCGAGAACTACAAGGGGCGGTTCAACCAGGGTTTCGGCAACATCCGCTTCCAGTTTCAGCACTTCGATCCGGGCGGGGCCTGGGCGGCCGGAACCTATACTGTCAGCCTCCCGCAGGGGGCAGGCGACCGCCAGGGCAACGTCACCAGCATCTTCCGCCAGCAGGCGAACACGCTGCTGATCCACGTCCACACCTTCAACTTCCGCGGATAGCCACATGGGCGGCGCATGAGGGGATGCGCCGCCCAATGCATCCTCACGCCGCGCCGCTGAGCTCCTCGGGCGTCACCATCCTGTCGCTGACCTCGGCACGCGCGATCAGCAGATCGACCACCTTCTCCTCCAGCAACGGGGCGCGCAGCCCGTCCAGCGCCTCGGCGTTGCCGCGGTAGAAGTCGAGCACCTGGCGTTCCTGCCCCGGATAGCGCGCCGCATCCTGGCGGATGGCACGCGCCATCTCCTCCTCCGAGACCGCCACATCATGGGCGCGCGCGAGTTCGGCCAGCATCAGGCGCAGGCGAATGCGTCGCGCGGCGACGGCGCGGTACTCGCCGCGCAGCGCCGCGTCATCCTTGCCGGCATCGGCGGCGTCGCTACGGCCAGCCTGCCGTTCCGCCTGCCGGCGCTGCCAGATCTGCTCGAACTCGGCATCCAGCAGGCAATCCGGGATCGGGAAGTCGGCGGTCGCGGCCAGGGCATCCAGCAGCGCGGCCTTCAGCCGCAGGCGGGACCGCGCATCGTATTCGCGCTGGAGCGATCGCATCATCGCGGCTTCCAGCGCGACGGAATCGGCCTGCCCGACCGCGCGCGCCAGCGCATCGCCCTGCGCCAACGGCCGGCGCCGCTTCAGCGCCCGCGCGGCCACGACATAACGCGCGCGGCGGTTCGCCAATTCGCTCACCGCGTGATCGGCGGACAGCAACACCTCGACCATCCGCGTCTGCCCGGGGGAGAGACCTTCCAGTTGCGCCGACAGGCCCGGCGCGCCGACCTCCATCGCCTGGCCGGTCAGGTCGCCGCCATTGAACAGCATGGCTTCGGGTTCCTCGGTCCCGGCGAAGACGCGGGCCGGGCCGATGCGCAGCGTCAGGTCCAGCTCGGCGCCGCGGCGGAAGGTGATCTCCAGCACCGGCCGCGCGAAGGCCAGCGCCGGATCGCCGACCATCGCGAGGGAGGCGCGCATCTCCTCCGCCCCGAGCACGGCGCGCTGTCGCTGGCTGCGCAGGAAGTCATCCTCTGAGCGTGCGTTGAAGCCGAGATGCGCCTCGCTGCCCTCCGGCAGGGTCCCGCCGATGAGGCGCGCGCGCATGCACAGGGTCAGCACCTGCCCGGCCACCGCGGGGAGTCCCTTGGGCCTCGCGGGGAAGACGCGCAGGAAGGCCCCCGCCGCGGCGCTGCCGCGCAGCCGGAGATCGAAGCAGGGCAGGCCATTCTCGATGTCCGTCGCGACGATCTCGGCGCGCAGCCCCGGCGAGGGGTCGATGGACCAATTGGCTGGCGGCAGCCCCGGGCTGCCCGCCCGCGCGCCGAGGCCGGTCCCGTTGGCCAGCAGGTCCGCCGGCAGCCCGCCCATGAGGTCGCAGACCAGGATGTCGCCGCGCTCGGCGGGCCGCGCCTCGACCTCCTCCACGGTGCCGTGGCGCGCCGCAAGCCGCGCCAGCGCCCGGCGCAGCTGCGCCTCCCCCGGATGTGCGCGCAGCCGCTCCAGCCGGAGGCCGGTGGCGTCGGGCAGCGGCACCTCGGGCAGGTCCTCGAGCGTGACGCGGATGACGAGGTCGCTGTCCTCGGCGAAGCTGGCCACCTCGACGGCCGGCGGCCGGGCGGGACGCAGGGCGCGGTCGGCGACGAGCCGGCGCACCGCCTCGGCGACCTCCTGTTCCAGCACCTCGCCAAGCACCGAGGCGCCGAAGCGCTGCAGGATGACGGCCCGGGGCGCCTCCCCCCGGCGGTATCCAGCCACCGGCACCGCGCGCGCGATCTCGTCGAGCCGGTTGTCGCGCAGGCCGGTCAGATGCGCCGCCGGCAGGGTGATGACGTAGCCGCGCTTCAGGCCGTCACGGAGCGTCTCGCTGACCTGCATCGGGCGGTATCCGTCGGTGGGCCTGGGGCATCCGGCCGGGCCTGGCGGATGGGCGCAATCATCGGCCGGTGTAGCGGAGGCATCGCGGCCTTCCAAGCAGGCGGCGGGGCGCAGGTCCGTGCCGACGGGCAGCCCGCGATGTCACGCCGCCAGCAGCGCCGCCCCGATCAGCAAGGCGCCGCAACGCCGCAGCGTCTCCGCGGCGCGTGCCTCGCCGAGGTAGCTCCGCGCGGCGATCGCGCCTTCGATGATCACCGAAAGCTGGTCGGCGAGCCCGGGCGCATCATGGGCGCCCGCCTGCTCGGCAAGGCTGCGGATGCGCTCATGACACCCGCGCTTGAAATCGGCGACGACCTGGTAGGTCGGGTGCTCCGGGTCGCGGAACTCGGCCTGGGCCAACAGCATCGGACAGCCACAGACGCCAGGCTCCGCCACCTCGGCCGCGGTCGCCTCGATCAGCGCGCGCAAACGGCCTGCGGCGTCCTTCTCCTGCGCCAGCGATTCCTCGACCCAGGCGTCGTGCTCGGCGGCATCCTCGGCCAGGATCGCCGCCACCAACGCATCCTTGCTGGGATAGGCGCGGTAGAGGCTCATCTTCGTGGCACCCGCGACGCGGCAGACCTCCTCGACGCCTGTGGCGCGGATGCCCTGGCGCTCGAACAGCTCGCGCGCGGCGTCCTGGATCCGCTCGGCGGCCTTGGGCCTGGCGGCGACATCGCCCTGCATGGTGACCAACCTCCTCTGTGCAACCGTTGCGATGCACAAAAAAATGCCTTGATGATACCGACCGGTAACTCTACTTAGCGCCGAGACGAACCGGTCGGTAACATCACTCTGGAGATAGGCCATGCCCTCCCCCTCGCGCAAGGCTCCTGAACAGGCGGAAAGCCTTTGGATGTCATGGCTGGCCCGCTTCCAGGGCGCGGCCGTCGGCGCCGCCCTGACCGCCACCGCGCCCGTCGCCCTGGCCCAGCCCGCGCCGCCGCCAGTCACTGTCGCCGCGCCGCTCGCCCGGCCGGTGACCGAGTGGCAGGAACACACCGGGCGCGTCGAACCCTCTGCCCGCGTCGAGATCCGCGCCCGGGTTTCCGGCCAGGTGGATGCGGTGCATTTCACCGATGGTGCGATCGTGCGGGCGGGCGACCCGCTTTTCACGATCGACCAGCGCCCCTTCCGCATCGCGCTCGACACCGCGCGGGCCGAGGTGGCGCGCAACGAGGCGCGGCTGCTGCTCGCCGAACAGCAGGTCGCCCGTTATGAGCCGCTCGCGGCCAGCCGCATCGCGCCGCAGGCGGAACTCGATTCCCGCCGCTCCGCGCTGCGCGAGGCGCAGGCCGGCCTCGCCTCCGCCCGGGCCGCCGAGCAGCAGGCGGCACTCGACCTCGACTTCACCGAGGTCCGCGCCCCGCGTTCAGGGCGGGTCAGCGACCGCCGCGTCGATGCCGGCAATCTCGTGCAGGCCGGGCAGACGCTGCTGACGACGCTGGTCGCGCTCGACCCCGTCTATGTCACCTTCGATGCCAGCGAGGCCGAGTACCTCCGCCAGGCGCGCGCCGCACGCGGCGGGCTGCGCGACGGCAGCCTGTCGGTGCAGCTCCGCCTGCTGGATGAGGCGGAATTCTCCCGCGAGGGCCAGATCGACTTCGTGGATAGCGTCTTCGACGCGCGCAGCGGCACCATCCGCGCCCGCGCCGTGGTGCCCAACGCCGATCTGTTCCTGACCCCGGGCAGCTTCGCGCGCCTGCGGCTTTCGACCGGCGAGGCACCGGCGCTTCTGGTGCCCGACGCATCGGTCATGGCTGACCAGACCGGGCGGATGGTGCTGACGGTCGGTGCCGACGGCACGGTCACGCCGCGCCAGGTCCGCCTCGGTCCCCTCACCGAGGGGCTGCGCGTCGTGCGCAGCGGCCTCGCGCCGGAGGACCGCGTCATCATCGGTGGGCTGCACCGCGCCCGTCCCGGTGCGCGCGTGACCCCCGAACAGGGCCGCATCGGCCCGAGCCCGATCGCCTCGGCCGAGTAAGGCCGGCCGCCACCCCCGCCACCCAGGCTGCGCGCATCGCACGCGGCCACGCCGAAGGCTCGCCCCGATGCGCCTCGCCCGCTTCTTCATCGACCGCCCGGTCTTCGCCGCGGTGATCTCGATCGCCATCACGCTGGTTGGCGCGATCGCCGCATTCCGGCTGCCGATCTCGGAATATCCGCAGATCGCCCCGCCCAGCGTCACCATCACCGCGCTCTATCCTGGTGCCTCCTCGGAAACCATCGCCGAGACGGTGGCCGGCCCGATCGAGCAGGAGGTGAACGGCGTGGAGGGGATGCTCTACGTCTCCTCCCAATCCACGGGCGATGGCCGCCTGGTGGTGACGGTGGTGTTCCGCCAGGGCATCGACGCCGACCAGGCGCAGGTGCTGGTGCAGAACCGCGTCGCGGTGGCCGAGCCGCGCCTGCCCGAGGAGGTCCGCCGCCTCGGCATCACCGTGCGCAAGGCGAGCCCGGACTTCCTGATGGTGGTGCATGTCACCTCCCCGGATGGCAGCCGCGACCATGAATACATCTCCAACTACGCGACGCTGAACATCAAGGACCGCATCGCCCGCATCGACGGCGTGGGCGATGCGCAGGTCTTCGGCGCGCGCGACTATGCGATGCGCGTCTGGCTCGACCCCGACCGCATCGCCGCGCGCGGTCTGACGGCCGGCGAGGTGGTGGACGCGCTGCGCCGTGCCAACGTCCAGGTCGCCGCCGGCGCGCTCGGCCAGGCGCCGCGCACCGAGGCGGCCGGTGCCTTCGAGTTCTCCGTGCTGACGCAGGGCCGCCTTGCGACGCCGGAGCAGTTCGGCGAGCAGATCATCGCGACCGGCGAGCATGGCGCGCCGCTGCGGCTGCGCGACGTGGCGCGGATCGAGATCGGCGCGGCCGACTATTCGGTGAATGCGCTGCTGAACAACCAGCTCGCCACCGCGATCGGCGTGTTCCAGCGCCCGGGCAGCAATGCGCTCGAGACCGCCGCGGCCGTGCGCGCGACCATGGCCGATGCCGCGCGATCCTTCCCGCCAGGCATCGGCTACAGCATCGTCTACGACCCCACGCGCTTCATCGCCGAGAGCATGGAAGCGGTGCTGGAGACCTTCCTCGAAGCCATCGTGCTGGTGGTGCTCGTCGTCGTCCTGTTCCTGCAGAACTGGCGCGCGGCGGTGATCCCGCTGCTGGCCATCCCGGTCTCCATCATCGGCACTTTCGCGATCCTGCTCGCACTCGGCTTCACGCTGAACACGCTGACCATGTTCGGCCTGATCCTCGCCATCGGCATCGTGGTGGACGACGCGATCGTGGTGGTGGAGAACGCCGAGCGGCACATGGCGGACGGGTTGTCGCCGCTGGAAGCCGCACGCAGGACGATGGACGAGGTCGGCTTCGCGCTGATCGCCATCGCCCTGGTGCTGGTCGCGGTCTTCGTGCCGACCGCCTTCATCCCCGGCATCTCCGGCGCCTTCTACCAGCAATTCGCGGTGACGATCTCGGTGGCGACACTGCTGTCCGCGCTGGTGTCGCTGACGCTGTCGCCGGCACTCGCCGCCATCCTGCTGAAGCCGCATGGGCATCACGACGGTCCGCGCCCGCTGCTACTGCGGCCCTTCGGTGCCTTCGCGCGCGGCTTCAACTGGCTGTTCGACCGGCTGTCCATCGGCTATGGCGGGCTGACGCGGCGGCTGATCCGCATCCCGGTGCTGCTGATGCTGATCTATGGCGGGCTGCTCGCGGCAACCGGCTGGACCGTGACCTCGACGCCGACCGGGCTGATCCCGCCGCTCGACCGCGGCTATGTCATCGCGGCCTTCCAGCTGCCGCCGGGGGCGAATCTCAGCCGCACGGACGCGGTGATCCGCCGCGCCTCGGACTCCATCCTGGCGACGCCGGGCGTCGAGAGCGCGGTCGCCTTCGTCGGCTTCGACGGCGCGACCTTCACCAATGCGCCGAATGCCGGCGTGGTCTTCGCGACGCTGAAGTCCTTCGAGGACCGCGCGGCGCATGGCCTGACGCTCGCAGGCATCCTCGGCGACCTGCAGGGCCGGCTGATGGGTGATCCGGACGCGATGGTCTTCGTGCTGGCGCCGCCCTCCGTGCCCGGCATCGGCACGGGCGGCGGCTTCAAGCTGATGATCCAGGACCGCGCCGGGCGCGGCCCGCGGGAGATGGAGCGCGCCATGCAATCCGTCATGATCGCGGCCAACCAGACGCCCGGCATCGCCTTCGCCTTCAGCCTGTTCAACACGGCCACGCCGCAGATCCGTACCGAGATCGACCGCTCGCGCGCCGAGATGCTCGGCGTGCCGGTCAGCCGGGTGCATGAGGCCATGGGCGTGTATCTCGGCTCGGCCTTCGTGAACGACTTCAACCTGCTGGGCCGCACCTGGCGCGTCACGGCGCAGGCCGACGCGCCCTACCGCACCGGCGTCGAGGACATCGCGCGGCTGCGCACCCGATCCGACGCGGGGGCGATGGTGCCGCTCGGCAGCATCGCGACCTTCCACGAAACCTCGGGGCCGTACCGCATGCCGCGCTACAACCTGTTCCCCGCGGTGGAACTGCAGGGCGCCGCACTTCCGGGAGTCTCCACCGGCCAGGCCATCGCCATCATGGAGCGCGTGCTCGCCGAGAACCTGCCCGAGGGCTTCGGCTATGAGTGGACCGAGATCGCCTTGCAGGAGAAGCTGGTCGGCAACACCGCGCCGATCGCCTTCGGCCTCGCGGTGGTCTTCGTCTTCCTCGTGCTGGCGGCGATGTATGAAAGTTGGCTGTTGCCGCTCGCCATCGTGCTGATCGCGCCGATGTCGGTGCTGGCCGCGCTGCTGGGCGTGCGCCATGCCGGGCTCGACAACAACGTGCTGGTGCAGGTCGGGCTGGTGGTCCTTGTCGGCCTTGCCGCGAAGAACGCGATCCTGATCGTGGAGTTCGCCCGCGCCGCGGAGGAGGACGGGGCATCGCGCTGGGACGCCGCGGTCGCAGCCGCGCGCACCCGGCTGCGCCCGATCCTGATGACCAGCCTCGCCTTCATCCTGGGCGTGCTGCCACTGACCATCGCCACCGGCGCGGGGGCGGAAATGCGCCAGAGCCTCGGCGTGGCGGTGTTCTACGGCATGCTTGGGGTGACGCTGTTCGGCTTGCTGTTCACGCCGGTCTTCTACGTCATCGCCCGGGCCTTCGGGCGGCGGGCTGCGCCGGCAGCGACCCACGGCGCGGATGAGGCCGTCGCTTCGCGGTGATCGGACGGACACAGGGGCGTTGCCGCGCGCCGAGGCGCGGGAACGACCCTAGTGGATCACCGCGCCATGCTTGGCGAGGACGGTTCGCACAAGGGAACGCAGGACCGGCGAGCGCGCCCAGGCAAGGGGAAGAAGGTCGGCCACGCCCGTGGCGACTTCGCCGTGACGGATCGCGGCGCACGCCTTCCAGTAGATACCGACTTCGACCTCATGGTTCGCGTGCGATGAGGTGCGCTCGAGCATCGTTTCCATGATGACCGCCTCCGTTGCCTTCGACGCCAACGCAACGCGCCGAAGCAGGTTGCATGTGCGGCACAGCCTGCAACAGTGCCGCCGGCTTGGCGCTGCAACGTTTCGCATCGCAGCTTCGGTCGCGCAGGCCCGCGCGCGGGGCCGTCAGCGCGCCGCCATGCCGAATTCCGGCAGCAGCCCGCCGCCCGGCACGGGGCGGAACGGCACGCCATAGGCGGCCTGCAGCCGCGCCGGATCAAGCGCATCCGCCACACTCCCCACCGCCGCCAGCCGTCCATCGACCAGCAGCGCCACGCGGTCGGCGACGAAGGCGGCCTCGTTCAGGTCGTGCAGCACCGCCAGCACCGCCACGCCCTGCCGCGCCAGGCGGCGCAGCAGCCGCAGCAGCTGCCCGCGATGCCCGGCATCGAGGCTTGCGGTCGGTTCGTCCAGCAGCAGGGCGGCGGGTGCGGCGGCACCGTCGATCTGCGCAAGCGCGCGCGCGACCTGCACGCGCTGGCGCTCGCCGCCCGACAGCGTGCCGTAGGCGCGGGCGGCGAGATGCGCGACGCCCGCCTGCTCCATCGCCATCGCGACCGCAGCCTCATCGCGTGCTGCCTGCACCGTCGCGTGCCAGGGCAGGCGGCCGAGTGCTGCGACCTCGATCGCCCGCATCGGGAAGCCCAGCGCGACATGCTGGCTGACCACCGCGCGCCGTCGCGCCAGGTCGAGCGGCCGCCAGGCGCGCAACAGGCGCCCTTCCGCCCGCACCGCGCCACCCGCCACGGCCAGGTCGCCGGCCAGGGCACGCAGCAGAGTCGATTTGCCCGCGCCGTTCGGTCCGACCACGGCGAGCACCTCACCTGGATGCAGCGCCAGCGTGACATCCTGCAGCAGCGCCCGCCCGCCAGCGCGCACGGTGATGGCCTCAGCCGCGATCATGCCATCCCTGCCCGGCTGCGCAGCAGCCACAGGAAGAAGGGCGCGCCGAGCAAGGCCGTCACGACGCCGACCGGAAGTTCCGCCGGCGCGGCCAGGCTGCGCGCCAGCAGATCCGCCAGCACCAGCAGCGTGCCGCCGAGCAGCGCCGCGCCGGGCAGCGCCAGCCGGTGATCCGCCCCAAAACCAAGCCGCACGAGATGCGGCACCACCAGACCGACGAAGCCGATCAGCCCCGTGAAGGCGACGCCGGCCGCCACCGCCACCGCCGCCAGCGCCAACGCCAGACGCTTCACCGCCTCGACCCGGATGCCGAGATGGAAGGCCTCCGCTTCGCCAAGCAGCAGCGCGTTGAGTGGCCGCGCAAGGCAGCACAAGGCGAGTGTCGGCAGGCCGACCAGCGCCATGACGACGGGCAGATGTGCCCAGCGCGACCCGGCCAGGCTGCCCAGCGTCCAGAAGGTGATGTCGCGCACCTGCCGGTCATCGGCCATGAAGATCAACAGCCCGGTGAGCGACCCGGCCAGCGCATTCACCGCGACGCCGGCCAGCAGCAGCGTCGCCACGCCCGCCACGCCCTGAACCGTGCCGAGCCGCGCCATCAGCGCCGTGGCGGCGAGCCCGCCGATGAAGGCCGCGACCGGCAGCAGCCACAGACCCAGCGCCCCGGCCGCCGCGCCGAACAGGCTGCCGCCGAGCACGATGGCGCCAACCGCCGCCAACGCCGCGCCGCCGGACACGCCGATCAGCCCCGGATCGGCCAGCGGATTTCGGAACAGCCCCTGCATCGCCGCCCCCGCTGCGCCGAGCCCCGCGCCGACCAGCGCGGCCATCAGCACGCGCGGCGCGCGCACCACGCCGAGCACCGCCGCGTCGCGCAGATGCTCGGTCGGCAGCGGCGCGATGCCAAGCGCATCCAGGATGGTGGCGAGCAGCCCCGCCGCCGTGATGTGCGCCGGCCCCAGCAGCACGCCCGCCGCCATCGCCGAGACCAGCAACGCCAGGCCGAGCGGCAGCATCGCGAAACCGCCGCGCGCCCGTGGCGTCGCCATCGACAGGGCGACGCTCACGTCCAGGCCCGCGCAGGCAGCACGGGCAGTGTCGCGCCCGGGTGCAGCAGCAGCGCCATGTCACGCCTTGCATGTGCCGCGCGCGGCCCGAAGCCGAGGACATAGGACCCGTCGATCGCCGCCACGCGCCGTGTGCGCGCGACCGGCGTGACGGACAGCGCGGGAATGGCGAGCAACGCCTCGATGCCGCCGACTTCCTGCAGGACATGGTCCATGATGACGATCGCCTCCGGCGCGATCTGCACCGCCGCCTCGGCCGAGAGCGGGCGATAGCCGCTGAAGCCGGCCACCGCATTCGCCGCCCCGCAGGATGCGAGCATCGCCGCCGCATGCGTGTTGACACCCGAGACCAGCACCGCGCCGCGCGCCGCCGACAGCACGAAGATGCTGCGAACCGGGCGCAACGCAGAGATCGGCGCATCGAGCGCGCGCCAATCCGCCAGCACGGTATCGGCGACCGCGCTGCCATCGACGTCCAACGCGGCCGCGACCGCGCGGATCTTGGCGGCGACACCCTCGCCGGAGGGCGTTTCCGGAATCAGGCGGATCGGCGCCCCGGCCGCACGCAGCACGGCGACCGCCTGCGCCGGGCCGGATTCCTCGGACAGCAGCAGCAGGTCGGGATGCAACGCGATCAGCCCTTCCGGCGCCAGGGCGCGCATGTACCCGATCTGCGGCAGGCTGCGCACCGGCGCGGGGAAGCGGCTGGTGCTGTCCACCGCGACCACGCGATCGCCGGCGCCGAGGGCGAAGGCGCATTCCGTCACCGCCCCGCCCACCGCGACGATGCGCCCCGGCCCCGCCGCCCGCGACGGGGCGGCCAGCGCCGCGCTGCCGCCGGCCAGCAGAAGCCGACGCGTGATCATGCCGCGTTCTCCGCCGGCACCGCATGGGCCTGCGCGACCTGGCCGACGATGTCGCGCCAATCCTCGCGTTCACGCTGGCCCGGCTTGCGGGCGCCGAACAGCAGCGCGACCGTCTCCCCCGCCGCGTCGAGCAGTTCGATCGAGGTGACGGCGCCATCCTCGGTCGGCTTCACCACGCGCCAGGCGGCGGCCACGCCCGCTTCGCGCAGATGCAGGTTGAAGTCGGGATCGAGCACGTTGAACCAGCCGGGGATGTCGACCAGCCGCTCGACCGGGCCGGTGTGGATCTGGATGGCGGCGCGATTGCCGACGAAGACCATCACCGGCACTGCCTGCGCGGCGGCAAGGCGCAGCACCGCGGAGCCCGCATCCGGCGCGAGCCGCAGCGCGAGGTCCTGCCCGGCAAGGCCGAAGGCCTGGCGGCGCGTCGCGCGATGGCGCCGCAGCATCGGGAAGAAGTCGTGCGTGTCGCGCAGCGCGAGCCAATCCGCGCGCAGCGCCTGGGCATCGACCGCACCTTCATCGGCCGGGCCGGATGGGGCGACAGGGGCGGCCGGCGGTTCCGGCGCGGCTTCGGCGGCGAAGTCGGCGACGATCCGGGCCCAGCCATCGCGGTCAGTGGTGGCGGTCGCGAAGATCTTGTGCGCGGCGACGCCATCCTTGTCGAAGATCTGGATCGAGGGCCGCTCCCCATCCAGCGCATAGGCGTGCGCCCATTGGCCGGGGAACAGCCGCAGGTCGATATCCGGCCCGAGCACCAGGATATGCCCGGGCCCGGAGGAGACATCGACGAACTGGCCATGGCGTTCGTGCACGGCGTGCTCGTTGCGGGTCAGGGCCATGATGCGGCCCGCCTGCGGCATGGCGCCGATCAGCTTCGCCCAGTCCGGGCGCAGCGGCGTGGCGGCGCCGGTCGCGCCGCTGGCGACGAGGGCGGCCTCGGTCGTGCCGAGTTGCGTGGCGGCGTCGCGCGCACGGATCGGCTTGCCGGCTTCGCGGATCAGCGCGGCGTGGCGTTCGGCGAGGGTGGTCATGCGGGATCTTCCTCTGCTCAGTTCAGGCGAAAGTGGACGGGCACCTCGACCCAGGCCGGCACCGGCCTGCCGCCGGTGCGCGCGGGTTCGAAGGCCCAGCGACGCACCGCCGCGATCGCGGCGGCGTCGAGAAGCGGATGGCCGGAGGAACGCCAGACGCGCGTTTCCTGCGTGTCGCCATCCGGCGAGACGAGGGCGCGCACCATCACCGTGCCGGTCAGGCCGAGGTCGACGGCGCGCGGCGGGTAGTCGGGCGGGCGCGGCGGCCGGCGGTAGCGCGGCGCGTGCATCAGGATCGGTGCGCCATCCGTGGCGGCGGCGGCGGTCTCCAGGATGGCTGGGCCGGATGCGGCGTTGGTGGTGGCACCATGTGCGGCCGCCTGCTGCGCGGCGTTGGGAATGCCACGCCGTGGACGGCGCAGCGCGCGCTCGGCGGAGGCTGGCGGGCGAGGCGGCGCGGCGCGGGGTTCGGGAGGCGCTTCGGCAGGCATCGGCGGCGGCGGCGGCAGGACGTCGAGCCGCGCCGTCGCCTGTTCGATCGGCGGCGCCGGAGATGCTGCTTCTGCCTCGGAAGGTGCAGGCGGCCCGCTCGCGGCCGGCTGCGCGGGCGCCGGCATCGCCGGGTCCGGCAGTGGTGGAGGCGGCGCCTCGGCCGGTACCGCCATGGCAAATTGCTGCGGCACAAACGGTGGCTCCGGCATGGCAAGCGGTGGCGGCGGCGCCGCGGGTGCAGGCGGCATCGGCACCGGAGGCGCGGGCACCGATGGCACTGCGAGATCGGCCAGCAGAACCGGCGGCGGCGCTTCGTGTGGCGCCACGGCCTCGGCCAGCACCGGGGCTGGCGGCATCTCGGCTTCGGCGCCATCGGGTTCACCCCGGCTGGGCGCCCATTCGACGGTCAGCGCGGCGGCCGGCACCCCCCCGCCGGCCGCCGGCGCGCCGCGCCAATCCGCCAGCAACCAGGCCGCGACGGCGGCATGCAGGCCAAGCGAGACGGCGACGGCCATGCGTCGCGACCCGCCTGCCTCTGTGGCAGGCGGGTCCGGCAGGCGCGACGACAGGATGATCGCGCCGTCCACGGTTCAGAAGGTCAGCGTGACCGCGCCGCGGACGTTCATGCCCGTCTCGTAGAAATTCGGCGGCGGGTTCGAATTCCAGGAGGCGCGGCGGTAGGCGTGGTCGAACACATTGTCGACGCCGATGTCGAAGCGCAGGTTCGGCGCGAAGTTCGGACGCCAGCTCGCATAGAGATCCAGCAGCCCATAGCCCGAGGTCTCGAGCGCCAGGCCGGGCACCGAGGTCGGTTGCCGGTCCTGCGCCGCGACCAACTGCCAGCGCGCCCCCACCGTCACGCCGGATTCAAGGAACCGATACCCGCCGGACAGCGTCGTGCGGCTCGCCGGCATGGTGGCGAGCGGTTCGTTCGTCGTGCGGTTGTCGCCCTTCAGCGCGGTCGCGGAGATGCCGGCGAACCAGTTGCCGGCGTCGTACTGGATCTCCGCCTCGACACCCTGGATGCGCGCCGAAGCGACGTTGCGCGAGACGGTGTAGGTCGTGAAGACCAGCTGCTCGATGTAGTTGTCGATGTCGTTCTGGTAGGCGGTGATGCGCATGCGCAGCCGGTCGCCGGCGGCCAGCACGTCGCGGAAGCGCAGGTTCACGCCGGCCTCGATGTTGTGCGAGGTCTCCGGCAGCAGGTTCGGGTTGGGGATGAAGAAGTTGCCCGGGAAGTGCTGGCCCGAGACGTAGAGCTCGGTCAGCGACGGGGCGCGGAAGGCCTCAGCGTAGGAGATATACGGTTCGAGCCAGGGCAGCACCTGGTAGGCCAGGCTGACCTTGGGCGAGAGCCGGTCGAAGTTGGAATCGTTCGGATTGCCGTTGGCGCTCTGGTTGAAGCTGTCGTAGCGCAGCGCGCCAACCAGGGTGAAGCCATGGAAGGCAATCTGGTCCTGCATGTAGAAGGCCGCGACCTCCTGCGAGGCGGAAGGGAATTGCCCGCGCGGGCGGCCGTTCGAGGTGCCTTCCTGCTCGTCGCGGTAGATCTCCGTGCCGATCGTCAGCACGTGATTGTCCCAGCCGAACAGCGAGAAGCGGCTGTTGTTCTGTGCATCGACGCCGATCGTCGTCAGGTCGGTGTTGTCGGTCGCGCGGGTGCCGGTCTGGCGCCGTTCATCCAGCGAGACATGGTTGCGATAGACCACGACCTGCGGTGCCAGCAGCGGCATCGACGGATCGGCCCAGTTCCAGCGGAGGGTGTAGACCTCCTGCTCGGTGGTGCGGTCGGTCACGCTCGTCGTCGTCGCCGTGTTGGCGGCGATGGGGATCACATGGCTATCGCGGAACACGATCGCCGAGAGATCGAAGACGTGGAAACCCGGCCGCCACTGCACGCGCGCGAGGCCGTTCGCGACGTTGTCGGCGGTGAAGGGTATGGTGTTCCCCGCCCCGTCCGTCATGTTGTTGTTGTTGTAGCCGGAGATGGCGCCGAGTGCGGAGAACTCGTCCACCCGCGCGGCACCGGCCGCGATGCCGCGCCACATGCTGCCATTGGACTGGTAGCCGCCGCGCAGGAAGCCGCCGACCGGCAATTCCGATCCGGGCAGGATGATGTCGTCCGGTTCGATGGTGCGCATGGCGACGACGCCACCGATCGCGCCCGAACCGTAGAGCGTCGAACCCGGCCCGCGCATCACGTCGATCTGGCGCAGCATGTTCGGGTCGATGAACATGCGGCCGCGATGGCCGGCGTTGAAGTTGTTGCGCGCGCCGTCGATGCGGAAGACGACGCGGTCGCCACCGAGGCCGCGGATCAGCGGTTCCATCGCCGTCGCCCGCGGCGCGCCGGAGATCTCGACGCCGGGCAGGTCGCGGATGGTCTCGGCGACCGAGCGCTGGTCACGTTCCAGGATGTCGTCGCGGCGCATCACGCTGACCGGCGTGGCGCTGTCGCCGGAGACGGTCGGCGTGCGCGTGCCGGTGGCCGTCACGGCGTCGAGCGGCGTGGCGATGGCGGCGGGCGGCGTGGGCTGCGGGTCTGCCGCCTGCTGAGCGGCGAGCGGGCCGGCGGCACAGACCGCGGCAAGGGTTGCGCAGAGCCCGAATGGGCGGCGGGAAGCCATGCAAGGACACTCCGAGAGGCAGGTTCGGGGCCTGGCTGGCTGGCGGGGAAGGCGAAGTCCCTGGCGCGCTGGCTTGGCGTTGGACGGGGCGGCGAGCCTATCGTTTGAGGATAGACGCGCCGTGATGCGGCGGTTTGAGCCGGCGGCCGTGCGCATCCTGGCAGATGGACACAGCGCGCGATTCAGCGGGCGGCCTGGTCGATGCGGGGATGGATCGCGCGTCGTGCGTCACTGGCGGTCCGTTCCGCACGCTGCGGCGATCGCTGGGCGCGGCAACCGCAGACCCGGATCGGGACGGGCGAGCGACACGGCGGCGATGCCGGCCACGGTCCAACGGGCCACGCAAGCTGTTCCTTTCCTCACACGCATGCCGGGCGGATGTCCCACCGGGCTGATCGCGACGCAAAATAATGAGAATGCGACTGATTATCAATAGAGATTCATGCTGCCCGCCTGACCGAGGAGGCGGGCGCTTGCCGCCCTGGTCGGAACCGGCCAGCGGAGCTTGGACGGCAGCACCTGGATGGCCGGGTCCGGACCGCAGCGGGTTGGCTGGAAACGTTGACCCAGGCTGCGCGGCCGGGCCATGCCCGCCCGGAGCGCTCCTGGCGGTGCGACACGGGCGCGCACGCCGCGCCCTCCCCCCTGTCAGCCCTGTCCGGTCCGTTCGCCGCCACCGTCCGCGGCTGCACGCCGTTCCTCAAGCAGTTCCCGCAGCCCTGCCTCGAGCGTGACGCCCGGCGACCAACCCGGTGGCGTCGGCGTATCAGCAAATAGCGAGAACCTTTCGCGCGCACGGTATGGATAGACGCCCGGGCGGATGAAATCCGCCAGTTCGAGGCCCGCCGCCCGCAGCATCAGGGCCAGGACTTCGAGGATCGTGACCGGCGCGCCGGAGCGCGCGGCGAAGACCCGGTGACGCCCCGGGGGCGCGTCGCGCAGCAGCGCGAGGGTCGCATCGGTCGCCGCCAGCACGTCGCGGATGTGCACGAGGTCGATCATCTGCCCGCCGGACGACATGGCGAGGTCGCTGCGCCGGGCAATCGCGTCCGCGATCAGGTTGACGACCTTGTTTCGCCGGTCGCCGGGTCCGTAGGTGTCGTAGAGCCGGAGCGTCGCGCTCCGCACCCCGTCCATCGCGAAATGGTCGAGAAAGGCCTCGGCGGCCGTCTTCGACGCGGCATAGGCGTTGAACGGTTCCGCGCCCCCACCCTCGCCGGTCTGCCAGGAGGTCCCGTAGGTCAGGAAGCAGCATTCCGGCGCATGCGCGCGCAGCAGCGACGCGATCGATGCCGGCAGGACGACGTTCGACAGCGCCAGTTCATGCAGCGCGGGCGGGTCGTCGCGCCCGTTCTGGGAACCGCCGGCCAGGATGACCGCGCTCGGCACCTCCGTCCGGAGACGCTGCAGCAGCTCGTCGAGGAAGGCCTGATGCCTCTCGGGCCGGTAGCTGAGCACATGGACCACCTCCCGCCGCGCGCGGAGATGCGCGACGAGATGCGAGCCGAGGAAGCCCATCGCGCCGATGACGATGATGCCCATCTCAGCCGGCGCCGAGGTCCACCGCGTGGATCGCGGGGTCGAGATCCGGCCAGGCGCGATCCTTGTCGGAGACTTCGAGGACCGGGACTGGCCAGGCGATGCCGACCGCCGGATCGTCGTAACGCACGCCGCGTTCGGAACCGGGCGCATAGGCGGCGCTCGTCAGGTAGATGAACTCGGCATCATCGGTCAGCGACACGCAGCCATGGGCGAAGCCCTTCGGCGTGTACATCATGAGGCGGTTG
The DNA here is from genome assembly GCF_057586215.1 of Roseomonas sp. SRI_022. Classification (NCBI taxonomy): domain Bacteria; kingdom Pseudomonadati; phylum Pseudomonadota; class Alphaproteobacteria; order Acetobacterales; family Roseomonadaceae; genus Roseomonas; species Roseomonas sp. SRI_022. The sequence continues at coordinate 325,256 of NZ_JBYCZL010000001.1, read as the reverse complement.
GCTTCGCTGAGCTCGGCCCCGAACCACTTGCCGAATGTCGGCGAACCCTTCCGCACATCGACGATCACGTTGAACACCGCACCGTGGATGACCCGCAGGAGCTTGACCTCGGCATGCGGTGGCGTCTGGTAGTGCAGCCCGCGCAGGGTTCCCTTGCGGCGGCTGAGGGAGTTGTTGATCTGCACGAAGCGGCTCTCGAGCCCGGCTTCCTCGAAGGTGCGGGCGCAGAAGAAACGGGCCAGGAAGCCCCGGTGATCCTCGATCCGCTTCAGCTCGACGATATGGGCGCCCTCGAGCGAGGTCGCATGGAACTGCATGCCTCGGATACTCCAGCCCCCGCTGTGATGACCCGCATCCGGCAGGCTAGATCGTTCCGCCTCACACGGAAACGTCATGGCTAACCCCCCGGCCGGGCGTCCGATCGAGCATGCCGGCCGGGCATGCCGCCGTGCGATGGAACACATCGCGCACCCGGCCGGCCGCGGCGGCATTGCGGAGCCGCGGCCCGCGCGGCTAGATCGTTACGGAAGCCGACACGCCCCCCTTTGTCGAGAGGGGGTCCACCTGTGACCGGCGCTGGGAACCGAATGCCCGATGGCCCGAATCCTGATCAACGCCATGGCGATGGGCGGTGTCAAAACGGGCGTCGGGCGCTTCATCGATGAACTCCTGACCGCGCTGTCGGCCATCGACGCGGAGAACGAGTACATCGTCTACACGACCGAACTCGGCCGCCGGGATCTCCGGCTCGGGGCCAATTTCACCATCCACGCGCCGAGTCTTTCCCGCCCCGTGCGGCTGATGTGGGAGCAGACGGTGCTGCCGGGCCTGGTGCGCCGGCATGGCGCGGAACTGCTGCACGGGCAGGGCTTCACCCTGCCGTTGTGGAAGAACAGCCGCCAGGTCGTCACCATCTACGATATGACCTGGTTCAGCCACGGCCAGACGCATGAACGGGTCAAGACGCTCTATTTCCGGAACCTGATTCCGCGTGCGCTCACCCAGGCGGACCGGATCGTGGCGATTTCCGAGAGCGCGCGGGAGGATATCGGGCGGCTGTTCCCCGCCGTCGCCAGCCGCGTCATCACCACGCCGGGCGGCGTCGCGCCGCATTTCTTCTCGCGCCCGTCACCGGAGGCCACGCGGGCGCTGCTGGGGCGCCGCGGGATCGAGGGGCCCTATATCCTCTCGGTCGGGACGCTGCAGCCGCGGAAGAACCTCCCGCGCCTTCTCGAAGCCTTCGCGCTGCTCAAGCGCGAGGGCGCGATCCCGCATCGCCTGGTGCTCTGCGGCGAGCCCGGCTGGGCCAACAGCGACGTCTATCAGCGCGCCCAGGCACCGGACCTCGCAGGGCACGTCGTCTTCACCGGCTTCATCCCCGATGACGAGCTGGTCAGCCTGTACGGCGGCTGCGACGTCTTCGCCTATCCATCGCTCTACGAGGGTTTCGGCCTGCCGGTCGTCGAAGCCATGGCGGCGGGCGTGGCGGTGCTCACCTCCGACAATTCCTCCCTGCGCGAGGTCGCCGGCGACGCCGCGCTGCTCTGCGACCCACTGTCGGTCGAGGATATCGCGGCCAAGCTGCGCCGCCTGGCGCTGGAGCCCGAGATGCGCCGGGACCTGGTCGCCCGCGGGCATCGTCGCGCGGCGGGCTACACGTGGCAGGAATGCGCGCGCCTGACGCTGCGGGCCTATCGGGAGGCACTTGCCGGCTGAGGGCACAGTCCCAGCGTCTTCGCACCGTGACCTGGCTTCTTCCGACTTCCGCCCGGACATGGCTACGATACCGGTTCATGGCCGAAATTACCCCCAGCCACGTCGCGGAGCCGCACAGGATGCACGCCAACAGGACGCCCGCCGACGACCATCGGATCGACCGGGAGGCGTCCCACTGGGATGCCGTTGCCGCCGCCGAAAAGGCCGAGCTTGCGGAAGACCTGGCGGTGCTTCCGGATGACCTCCACGACCGCGCCAAGCCCTGGCTGCCCTATCTCGACCTACCGGCGCTGACCTCGCATGTGTTCGGCCGCCTGGACGGGCTGCAGGGGCGGCGGATCCTGGATCTCGGGACCGGGAACGGCTTCCTGGCCGCGGCCCTCGCCCTGCGGGGCGCGGAGGTCGTCGCGGTAGACGTGTCTCCCGCGTCGCTCGAACTGGCACGGGAACGCGCCGCGCGGAGTGGCGTCCTCGACCGCGTCACCTTCAGCCTGGCGAGCGCCGAGGAGACCGGCCTGCCCGACGCGTCCTTCGACGCCGCCTGCGGCCTGTTCGTCCTGCATCACACGCGTCTTGGCGATTCGGCACGCGAGATCGGCCGGGTACTGCGGCCGGGCGCCCCCGCCGCCTTCGTCGAGACCATGGCCTACAACCCGGTGCTCTCGGGCGCGCGAAAGCTCCTGCCCGGCCGCTTCGGGCTCGAAAAAGCCTCGACCGACGACGAGGCGCCGCTCGGTCCCTCCGCCGTCAAGCGGTTCCGCGAGGCCTTTCCGGGCACCGTTGCGGTGGAGATGCCAACTGTCGTGTGCTTCCGCATGGCCTGCTACGTGCCTGCGCTCCGCGGCAGGTATCCGGCAGCGGTGCTCCGTGCCGCCGACCGCGCCCTGGGCTGGATGCCCGGCGGCCGCTGGGCGAGCTACTTCGGTGTCGTCTCCATGCGCCGGAACGCGTGAGAACCTGCCCGGAAACGCCGGCACCACTCCGCCGGCGGCAGCACGAACTGTGATCCCGCTCCATTTACGAGCGCCGAGGGGCGCGTGTTAGCCTGCCGAACGGTTCTGGGCCGCAACGGGCCGGACGCGTAGCGACTGGGAGCAGGGCATCGATGGATTGGACGAACAAGCGGGTCCTGGTGACGGGCGCCGGTGGCTTCATCGGCAGCAACGTGGTGGAGGCCCTGGTCGCGCGCGGCGCCAAGGTGACCTGCTTCATCCGGTACAAGGCGAGCGGGGACGACGGCGCCCTGCAATTCCTGCCCGAGGCAGTGCGCGGGGCGCTGACCATCGTCTCCGGCGACCTGGCCGATCCCGCCACCGCAGCGGCGCTGATCGAGGGGCAGGAGGTCGTCATGCACCTCGCCGCCCTGGTCGGCATCCCTTATTCGTACATCCACCCGATCGAGGTGGTGCGCACCAACACCATGGGCACCGCCTACCTGCTCGAAGCCTGCCGCAAGGTGGGCATCGGGCGCATCGTCTGCTTCTCCACCAGCGAGGTCTACGGCACGGCGCGCTACGCGCCGATCGATGAGGAGCACCCGCTGCAGGCGCAATCCCCTTACGCCGCGAGCAAGATCGGCAGCGACCAGATCGCGCTGTCCTACTTCCGCTCCTTCGGCGTGCCGGTCTCGATCGCGCGTCCCTTCAACACCTTCGGACCGCGGCAATCCTCGCGGGCGGTGATCCCGACCATCATCACCCAGGCGCTCAAGGGTGGTGCCGTGAAGCTCGGCGCCGTCTCGCCGACGCGCGACCTCTGCTATGTCGGCGACACCGCCGAGGGCGTGATCCGCATCTGCGAGGTGCCGCAGGCGATCGGCGAGGTGATCAACATCGGCACGGGCCGGGAGATCTCGATCGGCGCGCTCGCCGAGAAGATCTTCGAGATCCTTGGCCGCAAGCCCGAGATCATCACCGACGAGAAGCGCCTGCGCCCCGAGAAGAGCGAGGTATTCCGCCTGATCGCCGATGGTTCGCGCGCCAAGCGCGTGCTCGGCTGGGAACCGCGCATCAGTCTCGAGGAAGGCCTCTCGCGCACGATCGACTGGATCCGCGCCAACCCCGGCTTTTTCAAGGTGGATGACTACCATGTCTGACCCGGCGCCGGGCATGAAGGCCGTGATCCTTGCCGGTGGGCGCGGCACGCGGCTCGCGCCCTATACGACCGTGCTGCCCAAGCCGCTGGTCCCCGTCGGCGGCGTCCCCATCCTCGAGACCGTGCTGCGGCAGCTCCGCTTCCACGGCTTCGGCGAGGCGGTGCTGGCCGTCGGCTATCTCAGTTCGTTGATCCGCGCCTATTTCGACCAGAATCCGATCTCGCAGCGGATGCGCATCTCCTATCACCAGGAACAGGCGCCGCTCGGCACGGCGGGCCCACTCGCCATGATCGGGGGGCTCGACGACAGCTTCCTCTTCATGAACGGCGACCTGCTGACCACGCTCGACTACGCCGCGATGATGCGATTCCACCGCGAACGCGACGCGGCGCTGACCGTCGCGGTGGTCGAGCGGCGGATGCAGATCGAACTCGGCGTCCTCGGCCTCGATGGCGGCGACCGGATCATCAGCTACACGGAGAAGCCGGTGCACAGCTTCGCGGCGAGCATGGGCATCTACATCTGCTCGCCGCGCGCATTGCGGCATGTCGAGCCGGGCTTGCCGCTCGATGTGCCCTCGCTCGTGCTCCGCCTCCTCGCGGCGGGTGAATCGGTCATGGGCTACCGGTCGGAGTGCTTCTGGCTCGATATGGGAAACCCGACCGACTACGCGCGCGCCTCCGAGGCCTTCGAGGCCAATCGGGCCCAGTTCCTGCGGGACGAGGCCGAGAACGGCGACGCCGGCTGAACGCAGCGGCGCCCATTCATCCGGCGCCAAGGTCGATCCTTCGCGCTACCGCCGCTGGCGACCAGGGACCGCCCGGGCGTCCAGCGCAGCGCGGATGATCTCGGCCTTCTGTCGGGTGCGCGCCTCCCAGGAGTGCGGCTGCACCGCCGCCAGCCGCGTCGAGACCGCCTCCGGCGGCTCGGCCAGCGCGGCCTCGATCGCCGTGGCGAATGCCTCCGGGGTCTCGGCGATGCGGATCACCTCCGCGAGGCGGCGGGCGGCGGGCACCGGCGTGCTCACCACCGGCCGCCCGCCCGCCAGGTATTCATAGGCCTTCAGCGCATCGCCACGGAGCGTGATCTCGTTCAGCGGAAAGGGCATGACGCAGACGTCCATGCCCTTGAGGAAGGCGGGGAAATCCTCGTAGGGCTGCGGGCCGAGCAGGTGGATGTTCGGGCAATCCGCGAAGACCGCAGGGTCGAAGCCGTACCAGACATAGCCGACCAGGGCGATGCTCCACTCCGGATGGCTCCGCGCGACCTGCTTTAGCAATCCGACATCGATCTTCCAGGGATCGACGCCGCCGAGATAACCGATGACCGGCCCGGGCAGCCGCGCAATCGCCTCCGGCACGACGGTCTCTGGCGCCGTCGCGCGGCCGAAGAACTCCAGCGCTGCGGCGCAATTCACGACATGGGTGTTGGCGTTGAAGGCGCGCAACGGCGCGGCCAGTTCCTCGGTCACGGTGATGACGATGTCCGCCGCGCGGCAGCTCTCCTCCTCCAGCGCCAGGACCAGGGCGCGGTGCTCCGCGTCCCGCGCCATCGCGGCGTAGAAATCGAAGGATTCGAAGATGCGCAGCCGCGCCGGGAAATGCCGCAGCAGCGCCCCCGTTTCATAAAGCGGCGACCACAGGATCGGATCGCGGAAGCCCAGCCGCTTCGTCGCCCCGCGCAGCAGTCGCGCAAGGATGATGCCGTTCAGCTTCGACGCCATGCGCCAGCGCGTCAGGCCGGGAACGCCAACCGGAGGCGGGCGGTAGGTCCAGAGGTTCTCTGCCACCTGTTCGGTCGCCGGCCGCTCCACTTCCTTGCGCTGCTGCCAGCGCGCGGTACGGCGCAGCGTGATCCAGGACCCGAAGGGCTCCACGTAGAGGACGCGGTTCTCCCGCGCCAGGCCTCGCGCCGTGTAGGCCGTGACGCTTTGGACCACACCCCATTCGGCGGGGCCGAGGAGGATGATGTCGGCGCCGCGCAGCGCGAGACCCTCGTCGCCTGTCTGCTCCGTCGCCACAGTCTGCATTGCTCGCACGCCTGCCCTCCGCAGCCCTTCCGGCTACCCCTCGCGCGATTAGGCGGATGACGCCGGAAGCGCAACGGTCCTGACCCCGACCCGACCATGGTCCGGCGTGCGGTGTGTCGGGACTCTCCCGCTTCCGTGACACGCCGAGGCCGGGACGGCCAAGGCCCTGGTCCGAATGCTTCCACAATTCCGCAAAGCCTTGTTGTGCGCCGCCACACCATCCGGCAAGAAAGGTGATGGTGGTTCCCGCGCCCTTTCCCGCCGGATGCCCATGGTCGGCCAGCCGGGTTCGCGGCGCGGTCGACGCCACGGAGTGATCCTGGTCAATTGACGGCCAGCGCGGCCCAGTGCCTTTTGTACGCGTCTGCAACGTGACGAGGGGAACGGATGGAAGGCGGTGGCGCGACGCCCATCGGGATACCCCCTAAGACGACGTGGCTGCCGTCCGACCTGTTCGGCGTCCTGGCGCTGGCCCGTCGCTACTGGCTGCTGATGCTCGGTTGCGGCCTGGCCGGCGCGGTGGCGCTGCTGGCCGCGGCGGTCGTCTTCGGCGGCCCGCGCTACGTCGTCAGCGCCAAGATCATGGTCAATCTGGGCCCTGAGATGGTGGGCTCGCCCCTGCTCGCCACCCTGCAGGGCACGCAGGCCGCCCCGGCGATGCTGCGGCCCGAAGATTCCATGACCGGCGTGGAGATCTTCAGCAATCCGCGGCTCATCCGCGAGGTCGTCGACAGCCTGGGCGCGGATTTCTTTGCCGACGACCCGCCCGCCACCTTCTTCCAGCGCGTCAAGCACGCCGTGAAGCAGGTGATTCGCAACGCGCAGGACGCGGTGCGGGAGAGCATGGTCGCGGTTGGCCTGCGCCCGCGCACCACCGAACTCGAACGCCTCACGCTGGCGATCGGCGCCTCGCTGCGCGTCGAGCCGGTGCGCCGCACGGACATCATCGACATCACCCTGGGCTTCCCGGACCCACGCGCGGGCGAATTCATCCTCGGCAGGTTCATCGAGCTGGCCATGTCGGGCCATGTCCGGGCCTACCGCGCGCCGGGCGTCGCGGAATTCCTTCGCGGCGCCCTGGCCGAGCGCCGCGCCGAACTGCGCACCGCCGAAGAACAACTCCTCGCGCTCCGCATGGGCCGGGGCAACCCGGTCTGGTCGATCGCCGAGCAGCGTCCCGTGCTGATCCGCTCCGAAGCGGAACTCCAGCAGCAGCTCCGGCAGGAGCACGCCGCCATCGCGGCGACCGAGGCCGAGATCCAGCAGGCCGAGGCGGCGCAGGCCGGTCTGCCCGGGGACATCGAACTCGGGCGCGTCCGCTCGCGCAACGCCGAGACGGACGCGCTGCGGGCCCGCCTCGTGCAACTTCGGCTCGATCGCGCCGCGCAGGAGGCCCGCTACGGCGAGACCAGCCCGGAGATCAACGACATCCGCCGCCAGACCGACGCGCTCGTGGCCCTGATCGAATCCGAGGAGCCCTTCCGCGTCGACCAGATCACCACGGGCATCAACCAGCTCCGCCAGTCGCTCGAGCGCGATCTCCATGCCAAGCGGATCCTCCTCGAGGGGCAGCGGGGCCGGGCGCGGCAGCTCGACATCGAGATCACCGGCCTGCGCGAGCAGATACGGGACATGGAAACGGTCGCGCTCGAGATCACGCAGCTCGAACAGACCGTCGCGCGGCTCACCCGGGCGATCGACCTCTATCAGACCGGCTATGAGAACGCCCGCGTCGCCGAGACCATGGCGGAGGTGCGCCTCTCCGGCCTGCGCGTGGTCATGCCGCCCACGGCGGAGATCATCCCGTCCTCTCCCTCGGTGCGGCGGACGGCGCTGCTCGGCCTGATCGGCGGGCTGATGCTCGCGCTCGGCCTGATCCTGTTCCGCGAATACCGCGCCGCCACGGCCTCACTGGACAACGGCCCGGATGGACAGGACCCTCGGGAAAGCCCGGCCGGGCGCCGGGAGATCCCATGACGCGCTGCCCTCGGCGGCGGCGCGGCGCCCCGTCGCGCGCGGGGCGCCTGCGGGCGGGCCACCCATGACCGCTGCCCCGCGCATCACTGTCGCCATCCCGAACTACAACACGGCGCAGTGGCTGCCGAGCGCCATCGAGAGCGTGCTCGCCCAGCGGTTCGGCGATTTCGAGCTGCTGGTGCTGGACAACGCCTCGACCGACGACAGCCTGGCAGTGGTCGCGCGCTACGACGACCCGCGCATCGTCTGCCACGTCAACGAGCGCAACATCGGCTTCGCCGGCAACATCCATGCCGGCTGCCGGCTGGCGCGCGGCGACTACGTCATCTTCATGGGCACCGACGACATCCTGTGCCCGGATTTCCTGGCGGAGGCGGTTGCCTTCCTCGATGCCGAGCCCGGCTGTCCCATGGTCCATGGCCGTGCCGCCTGGATCGATATCGAGGGACGGCGGTTCGGCGGCAGCGATCCGTCCTGGGCGCGCATGACGCCCGGCAACGAGGCGATGCTCGGCGCCTTCCGCAACGGCTTCTGCTTCACGACCATGGTGATGCGCAGCGCGGCGATCCGCGCCACCGGCCCGTTCGACGAGCGCTGGCTCGAAGTGATCGACCTCTGGCTGTTCTGCCGCATGTGCCTCGCCGGCAGCATCGGCCATCTCGACCGCGTGCTGGTCGAGTACCGCGTGCATACCAATGCGATGTCGATGCAGATGAGCACCGCCAATGTGATGTTCCGGCGTCAGCTCACCGCGGCGCGCGAAGCCTTCGCCTGGCCGGAGACTGCCGCGATCGGCGCCGCCGGCCATCGTCGGGAGGCCGAGATGCATTGCGCGCGCACCGCCCTGGAGGTGCTGCACCTTACGCGCGCCGGCGGCTATGGCCGCTACTTCGCCAGCCTCGCCGAGATCGTGCGGGAGGTGCCGGCGGTGCTGCTGCGCCCGGCGAGTTGGGCGCGCATCGGCTTCGGACTGCTGCCGCAGCCGGCCATCCGCGCCTTGGCGGGGCTGCGCGGTCGGCGCGCAGTGGCACGCGAGGCCCTGCGTCAGGAAGCCGGATGAGCCGGCGCGCCGCCCGCGACGCGATCCTCGTGATCGGCGGCCGGATCGGCTTCGTCGTCCTGTGGTTCGTCGCGGTGCTGCTGGTCTATCGCGGGCTCGGGTCGGATGCGGCGGGGCTCGCGCAGGCCGGCCTCTTCGCCGTGGCCATCGCCTGCGTGAAGATCGCCTCCGGCTGCATCGTGGATCCCGGCGACCTCGCCGTCATGCGTCGCGCCCCCTCGTTGTTGCGGAGCGATCCCGCGGCGGCCTACCGGCTGCTCCGGGCGGGCTTCCTGCTGCGGCTGGCGGCGACCCTCCTGGTGGTCGCGACGATGCTGGCCCTCGCCGCGGCGCTCGGTCAGGGCGTGGCAGCCGCCGCCGGGGTGGCGTCGCTGATGGGCTACGTGGTGGCCGCGATCCTGGCCGACATGCTGTTCCGCTCGGTGATGGTGGTGCTGCAGGCGCAGGAACGCTTCCTCGCCCTGGTGCTGCTGGAAGGCTTCCTGCAGGTCTCGCGCTTCGTGGCCGTCCTGGTGCTGTGGGCGACCGGCGCGATGACGGTGCAGGGCGTCCTCGCCGCCTATGGCGGCGTCGGCTTCCTCGCCGCCCTGGCCGGTGCGACCCTGCTCCTGCCGCGGCCGCTGTTGGCCTCGACGGGCATCGACCGCTCCGACCTGCGGGACCTCCTCGATTTCCTCAAATGGATGATGCCGGCAATGGTGCTGGCCGCGGTTAATGAGCGGCTCGATATCCTGCTGGTCTATTCCTTCAGCGGGGTGGATGCGGCCGGCCGCTACGGCGCGATGCTGACCCTCGCGCTGATCCCCGACCTCGTGGCGGGCTGCCTGCAATCGGTGATCCAGCCGCGGATCGCGCGCATGCGGTCGGACAACACCTACGTCGCCAGCCTCAGGCTGTTCCTGCGCATCGCGCTGCCCGGCGCGGCGCTCGCCTTCGTCCTGGCGCTGCTTCTCGCCCCCACGGTGATCCCGCTTGTCCTCGGCGCGGGCTACGCACCGGGCGTGCCTGTCTTCCTCTGGCTGCTGGCGGGCACGCTGTTCTGGCTGGCGGTGACGCCGCTGCCGATGACGCTCGTTGCCGTCCACGCGCCCGCGCGCATCGCGATGGTCACGATTGGCCAGTCGCTCACCATCACGCTCGGCGGCCTGGCCCTGCTGCCGCTGTTCGGGCCGATCGGCATGGCCCAGGCGGTCTGCGCCATGCGCATTGGCGTCGCGCTCGCATTGCTGGCGATGGCGCAGCGGATGGCGGTGCCGCATCGGCCGGCACCGCTGCGGGCGGGGGAGGAGCCATGGGCCAGAACCGGCCGCTGATCCCGCTCGCCGTCGGCTGCGGCATGTTCGCCGCCGCAGGCGCCGTCGGGCCGCTGATCGCCGTGGGCGGCATCCTCGCGGTGGCGATGGCCGCGGCCATCTACGTGATGCCGGTCATCGGCCTCGGCCTGATGGTGCTCAGCGGCACCGCCCTGCAGATCCTTGGCAGCGAGCACATCACCGGCCTGCCGATCAGCCTCGGCAAGGCCGCCGGCGCGCTCACCCTCGCGGTCTGGCTTGCGCGCAGCGTCGTCCTGCGCATCCCCATCACCTGGTCGCCGCAGCTCCTGGCGCTGATGGCCTTCCTCTGCGCGGTCTGGGCCTCCAGCCTGATCGCCCCGGACCCGGGCGAGGCCAGGGAGGGCGTGGTCCGCTACATCCAGCTCGCGCTGCTGACCTTCATGATCGCCAACATCGCCGGCGAATCCGAGCGTGCGCTGGACCTCTCGGTCATCGCCCTGACGGCCTGCATGACGCTCTCCTCCATCATCGGCCTGATGGAGTTCCTCCTGCCGGGCCTCGCCCTTGAATCCGATGATCCGAGCCAGGACGGCAGCAACATCGGCGCCGTCGTCGACCGCGACTCCATCGACGGTGTCGAGATCAAGCGCGTCAGCGGCGGCGTCTCGGAGTCGAACTGGTTCTCCTACACGCTGGTCGCGGTCGTGCCCGTCAACCTCTACCTGTTCCACCGCTACGCAGGGACAGCGGCGCGCCTGCTGATCCTCGCCGTTGCGACGCTGCAGAGCATCGGCATCGTCATCTCCTTCACCCGCTCGGCCATCATCGCGCTCGGCGTCACCGTCATCTATCTCCTCATCCGGCGCCGCCTGCCGCTCAAGCCGCTGCTGGTCGCGGGCTTCCTCGGCGCCGCCGGCTTCCTCGCCTGGAATCCGGCAGGGCTGGAGCGTATCTACTCGATCGAGTACGCGCAGAAGGGCAGCACGAACTTCAGGGCCTACCTCCTCATGGGCGCCGCCGCGATGGTGCGCGAACGGCCGCTCACCGGCTGGGGCTACAACCAGTTCGGCCCGAACTTCCACAACTGGCTGCTGACGCGCCCCGACCTGCCGGAGGAGATCGCCGCCTGGGAACGCCAGCTCGAGGAGAGGGTGGCCGCGGGCCTCGAGCGCTACGAATGGATCATGCCGCACAACACGCTGCTCCAGGTGTGGGTCGAGTTCGGCGCGCTCGGCATCCTCACCTTCGGCGCGCTCATCGTCTTCATGCTGCACGACCTCAGGCTGGTCGGCCGCTTCGGCGACCCGCCGCGGCGCCTGCTGGCGGATTGCCTGGTCGGCTCGGCGCTGGGCTTCCTGGTCTGCGCCGCCTTCGGTCACCTGGCGCTCGCCAAGATCGTCTGGATGCTCGCCGGCTATGCCGCGGCGCTGCGCCGCGTGGCGATCGCCCCCTTGGCGGCGGAGGCGGCGCGGCAGCGGGGTGCGACGGCATGACGCGCCTTGGTCGCGTCGCGCGCAGCGCCGCGCTCGTGCTCGGCACGGGCTACGTCCTCTGCTTCTTCTCCGAGACGGTCTTCTGGTCGATGTGGCGGCCGGACGAGGACCCACCCGGCCGCGTCGCCCAGTGGTTCCTCTACAGCCTGCTCGGCTACCTGACGCTGGCGGTGATCCGCTGGTTCCGCGTCCGCGACATCTGGAGCCTGGTGCTTGCCGGCGCCTTCTACGGCTGGGTCGGCGAGGGTGTCTTCGCCATGACGGTCTTCGGCGACCCGAGCATGCCCTTTCCCGTCACGATCGCCTGGACCGCGCTCGCTTGGCATGGCCCGCTCGCGGTCGTCGTCGGCTGGTACGCGCTCGGCCGCGCCCTGCGGGATCCGGGCGTGGGGCCCATCCTCGTGCTCTCGGTCTGCCTCGGCTTGTTCTGGGGTGTCTGGGCCCTGGGCTGGCGCGCGGAAACGCCGCCCGTCGCAGCGGAGCCCTTCGAGTTCCTCGCCCATGCCTTCGTCACCACGGCATTCCTGGCGTTGGCGCACAGGGGCATCGCGGCCGGGCGGCCGGAGGACTACGCGCCCTCCCGCCTGGGCCTCATTCTCGCCGTCGTCGCCGTGCTTGCCTTCTTCGGCGTCTTCACCGTGCCGACGGTGCCGATCGCGCCGCTCGTGCTGCTGCCGCTGCTCGCGCTGCTCGGCCTCGCGCTGCGCCGCGGCCGCGCGGCACGCGCGGATGACAGCCTGCTCGCCGCATTCGCCGCACCGGTCCTGCGCCGCAACCTCGCCCTCCTCCTGCTGATGCCGCTGGTGGCGACAGTCGTCTACGCCTCGGCGCTCGAGGCGCTGCCGCCGATCGCGTCCATCCATCTTCTCCTCGCGGCGACGACGATCCTCGGCGGCACCGCCCTGTTCGCCGTCGCCCTGGCGAAGACCTTCCGGCGCCTCCCCACGTGAGACCCGACGCCATGCAGCTTCGATCCCGCAGCCCCGTGCCCCTGGTGATGGTCAAGGGCGCCTACGACAGCGCCGGCGGGCCGGAGACGGTGCTGCAAATGATCGCCGCCAATCTCGACCGGGAAGGCTTCCCGCCGCTCTTCGCCCTGCTGGCACGGCCGCAGGAGACGCTGCCGCCGGTCCTCGAGGACCTGACGACCCGCCTGCCGACCACGCGCGTGGACTGGGGGGGCCTTCTCCGCTCCCCCCTCACCGCGCGTCGCGTCGCGGCGCTGCTGGCGGAACGGCCGGGCGCGATCCTGCACACCAACGACATGCGTTCGAACCTGCTGGCCTGGATGATCCGGCGCGTCCGGCGCGTGCCCTGGATCGCCCATGTCCATGGCTGGCTGCGGGAGACGCATTCGGGCATCCACAAATACTACGAGGAGATCGACCGCAAGCTGATCCCGGCGGCCGATCTGGTGCTGGTCGGGTCCAGCGCCATGGCCGAGGAGGTGACGCGTGCCGGCGCGAAGCGCGTGGACATCGTCACCAACGGCATCCCGGCCGCCGATCGCACGACCTACCTGGCCGAGGCGGCGGAGATCCGCCGTCGTGTCGCCCCCTCCGGCGGGCTGATCGCCGGCGCACTCGGCCGGCTGCATCCCGGCAAAGGACAGGCCCTGCTCATCGAGGCGCTGGCCGGGCTGCGCGCCCGTGGCCACGACATCACCGGGCTACTCGTGGGCGTCGGCCCGGCCGAGGAGGAGTACCGCGCCCTGGCCGCGCGGCTCGGCATCACGCAGCACATCCATTTCGCCGGGCTGGTCCCCGATATCCGCCCCTGGCTCTGCGCCATGGACATGATGTGCGTGCCCTCGCTCAAGGACAGCCTGCCGCTGACGGTGATGGAGGCGATGAGCGTGTCCTGCCCGGTCGTCGCCTCCCGCGCGGGCGACCTCCCCCTCGCGATCCGGGACGGCGAGAACGGCCTGTTGGTCGAGGTCGGTTCCGCCTCGTCGCTTGAGGCCGCGGTCGAACGCCTCGCCCAGTCGGCCGAGTTGCGCGCGAACCTCGGCGCGGCCGGCCACCAAACGCTGATCGAACGCTTCTCCCCCGCCGCGATGCTGCGCCAGCTCGAAGGCTTCTGCACCACGCTGGCCGAGGAGGAGGCCGCGCGTGGCCGCTGAGCGGAAGCGCATCCTCTTCGTCCATCCGAACAACGAGGTCGGCGGGTCCGACATCGCACTGGTGCGGCTGATCGAGGCCCTGGGCCCCGACCGCTACGACATCGCCACCGTCCTGCCGGCCGAGGGACCCATCACGCCGCTGCTGCGGGCGGCCGGCGCGCGGGTGCACCTGCTGCCGATGATCCAGCTCCGCACCCTGCCCTCGGTCCCCTATCAGGCACGCTACCTGGCGCGGTTGTGGCCAACGGTGCGCGACCTCGCGGCGCTGATCCGCGCGGAGCGCGCCGACCTCGTCCACACCAACTCGCTCTATTGCCTCTATGGCGGCTTCGCCGCCCACGCGGCGCGCTGCCCGCATGTGTGGCATGTCCGCGAGATTCCCTCCGCCCTTCCCGTGCTGCGCTCCGCCCTTGGGCGGCTGGTGCTGCGCCTGTCGCGCATGACGGTCTGCATGTCGCATGCGGTCTCGCAGGCGATGTTCGACAGCAGGGCAGGAGACCGACGCATCCGCCACATCGGCGAGGGGATCGACCTGCGCTTCTGGTCACGCGAGGCGGTGACGCGCTGCATCCGCACCGAGCTCGGCATCGCGCGCGACACGCCGGTGGTGGGCTTCGTCGCGCGGCTTGACCCGTGGAAGGGGCTGGACGTCTTCCTCGAAGCCGCTGCCCGCGTTTCCCGGACCTTCCCCGAGGCCGTCTTCCTCGTCTCCGGCGACGCGCCCGCCGGCATGGAGGCGCATCGCGACCGCATGGTCGCGCGCGCCGCTGCGTTGGGCCTCGGCGATCGCGTGCACTTCCTCGGCTGGCGCTACCGTCTCGGCGACATCGCGGCGCTGATGGCCGCCTTCGACGTCTTCTGCCACACCGCGATCGAGCCCGAGCCCTTCGGCATGGTGATCATGGAGGCGATGGCGATGCGTTGCCCAGTCATCGCCGCGCGCTCCGGCGGTCCGACGGAGATCGTCGAGGACGGCGTCAGCGGCCTGCTCAGCCCACCCCGCGACGCCGAGGCGCTCGCCACGCGGATCACGGGGCTGCTCGCCGATCCCGAACGGCGCCGGCAACTCGGCGATGCCGGGCGCGCCCGTGTCGAGCAGCGCTACGCGCGCGATGTATACGCTGCCGAGGCGCGCGCGCTGTTCGAGGAAGCCCTGGCCGGCCCACTGACATGACCGCGGCACCCGACCTTTCCGTCGTCATCGTCAGCCACGGCCACGAAGCGCTTCTGCCGCCCTGCGTCGCCTCGCTTGCCCCTGCGCTGGAAGGGCTCCGCGCCGAGATCCTCGTCATCGACAACCTCCAGTCGGACGGTGCCGCGGCGGCGCTGGCGGGATCGCCCGCGCGTGTCCTGGGCAATGCCGCACAGGTCGGCTTCGCGGCGAACGTCAATCGCGGCGCGGCGGAGACGACCGGCCGCCACCTGCTCTTCCTCAACCCAGACACCGAGCACCATGCGGGGCAGATCGCCGATGCGCTCGCCTTCCTCGAGGCACGTCCCGATATCGGCCTGCTGGGCTGCACGCTGCTCGACGAGGACGGCTCGCCGCAGCAGAATTTCCGGCGCTTTCCCTCGCCCGCCTTCCCGCTCGCGCGCGGCCTCGGCGCCGATCACTGGCCCTGGCGCCCCGCCTGGTATGAACGCCGCATGATGGTCGGCGCGCGCCAGGAAGCGCCCTTCGCCGTCGACTGGATCTTCGGCGCTTTCCTGCTGATGCGACGCGCCGATTTCGCGCGCGTCGGCGGCATGGATGAGGGCTATCGCCTCTACTACGAGGATGTCGATCTGGCATGGCGGCTGCGGCGCCACGGGCTCGCGACCTGGATGTTCCCCGCGCTGAGCTTCGCGCATGAGCATCAGCGCGCCAGCGCGAAGCGACCCTTCAGCCGTGCCTGGCGCTGGCATGTGCGGAGCGCGCTGCGATATTTCGCGCGGACGACGGGCCGGTCGCCGGACTCACGCAGCGGCGGCCGATGAGGCGCCTGTTCTGCTGTAGACCCCTTGCCGCGGCACCACATGGTAGGATGATCACGGCCAGGAACGGAGGACGCGCATGAGCGGCCAGCATCGCCTTCTTCCGGCATTCGTGGCGGCATTCCTTGCGTTCGGTCCGGCGCCGGGCGCGGAGGCCGCGCCGCAATGCCGCTTCCCCGGTCCCTGGACGCGCACGACGCCGCCTGCCCGCACCGCAGCCGGCGCCGCCTTGAGCCCGCTCGGCATCGCCGCGGACCCGTCCGTGCTGCGCCGCGGGGCGCGCTACGAGATGTGGTTCACCAATGCCGACAGCCGGCAGCGCACCGGCATCGCGCGGGCCGAGAGCGCCGATGGCCGCGTCTGGACGGTCTGGCGCCGTCCGACCAGCCCCGACCCCATCATGGACCTGGTGGTGACGGCACCCGCCGATGCCTGGGACGCGCCGGGGCTCGAAACCGCGAGCGTCCTGGTCGGGCCCGACGGCGTCTACCGCATGTACTACACCGGCAACCGCGTACCGCAGGGCAGCGTCACCTTCGCGATCGGCCTCGCCACCTCACCGGACGGGATCAGCTGGACGCGCCAGGCCGCGCCGGTGCTCGAAGCGGCGAATGACTGGGAGCGTCCGATCTGCACCAATCCCGGCGATCCGCGGAGCTGCACTCGCGGCGGGGTGCTGGAGCCGAGCGTGCTGTATGACGCGACGGCCCGGCTCTACCGCATGTGGTATGTCGGGCTGGGCGAACCCTTTGATTCCTTCCGCACCTACCGCATCGGCCACGCCACCTCTGCGGACGGCGTCACGTGGACACGCCGCGCCGCGCCGGTCATCGCGCTCGGCCCGCGCGGCAGCTGGGACGAGATGTGGACCAGCCATGTCAACGTCGTCGCCGACCCTGGCGGCGGCTACCACATGTTCTATTTCGGCAGCCGCCCGTCCGACTATCGCGACGGCGCGGAGATGCAGCGCGGCGCCATCGGCCATGCCTACAGCAGCGACGGGATTACCTGGGAACGCAATCCGGCGAACCCGATCCTCGCACCGCGCGCCGGCGAAGCCGATGCCTGGACCCTGGGCGGCCCCACGGCGGTCGTCGAAAGCGGGCGCATCCGGCTCTGGTATTTCGGCAACCGCACCGCCGGCCTCGCCTCCGACATCATCCTGGCGGAAGCGCCTTGCGGACCGTGACGCGGGCACGCGGGGGATGCGCGTGCTGAAGGACCTTCTCGTCCGCCTCGGCGTGCCGGCGCTGGCGCGCCCCATCTTCGGGGGGGCAGGTTGCGTGCTGGTGTTCCACCGGGTGCGCCCCCGCGACCCGGAGCTGATGTTCGAGGCCAATCACCGCAACAGCATCCCACCCGAAAACCTGCACGCCGTGCTCGACACGCTGGCGGAGCAGGGGATCGAGGTCATTCATCTCGACGAAGCGCTCGAACGGCTCGCCGCACCGCGGCCCGGTCCCTTTGCCTGCCTGACCTTCGACGACGGCTACCGCGACAATCACGACACGCTGCTGCCGATCCTCGAGGCACGCCGCGTGCCGGCCACGATCTACATCGCACCGGGGCTGATCGATGGCAGCGCGCCGCTCTGGTGGTATGCGCTCGACCAGGCGATCGCCCGCGAAGCGCGGCTGCGCCTGCCGCTGCCGGACGAAACCGACATTCCCTGCGCGGACGGCGATGCCAAGGAACGCGCCTTCGCGCAGACGACGGAATTCATGCTGCGCGCGGCGCCGGAGGCGGCGCGGCGATTGAACGATGCGCTCGCCACGCGCTACGGCACCGACCCGGCCGCGCTCGCGGCACGCCACATGATGACCTGGGACATGGTGCGCACCGTCGCCGCCTCACCCTTCGTCGAGATCGGCGCCCACACCCTCTCGCATCCTCCGCTGGCCACGCTCGGGCCGTCGCAGGTGACGGCCGAGATGCAGGGGAGCCGCGATCGCCTGGAGCGCGAGACCGGACGGACGGTGCGTCACCTCGCCTATCCCTACGGCACGCAGGCGACGACAGGCGCACGCGAGATGCGTCTGGCCGCAGAGCTTGGCTTTCGCACCGCGACCACCACCGCACCCGGCAATGTCTTTCCTCGCCATGCGAGCGCGCGCCACGCCTGGCCGCGTCACGGCATCGGGCCGGCCGATGGCACGGCTGCGCTGCGTCTCAAGCTCGCTGGCGTTTCCAATCCGCTTCGCGCCCTGCGCTCCGGCCGCTGATCCCGGATCACGTCGTTGCGAAGTTGCATGAAACTGTGGACTGCAACCACGTCGTGCAAGCAAGATCCTGAACCAACGAAGGCTTCCAAAGAAGCCGCCGGATCATTGGTAAGAGGACATTCATGGGATACCGAAGGCTGAGCCTTCTTGGTGTGGATGTGCTCGTGCGCGTACCGGACTCGGTCACCCAGTCGGTCCGGGCCGCGTTTGGACGACGGCGCATCCACGATGACCGAGAGGTCATGGTGCAATCGGCCGAGGACGTTCCCGCGCTGGTCCCCGCCGGCACGCCGGAAGGTCGCGAGATCCAGGACCGCATCCGCTCCGTCCCGCTCTGGTATCACACGATCGAACTCGGCCACGGCGTGGCGACACCGGGGGGCTTCGACCATCGGCCTTACCTGAGGCACTACGCGTTGCCCGACCGCCTCGACGGCAAGCGCGTGCTCGACGTCGCCACTTTCGATGGGTTCTGGGCTTTCGAATTCGCACGTCGGGGCGCGACGGAGGTCGTCGCCATCGACGTCGACCGCGTGGGGAGCCTGGATCTTCCCGCTCCGGTCCGCTGCCGGATGAGCCGGGACGATCTCCAGCGCCCGCTCGGTGACGGGTTCCGGTTGTGCCATGAGATCCTCGGCCTCGATGTGCGGCGAGAGGAGCTGAGCGTCTATGACCTCGATCCCGATCGGCTCGGGACGTTCGACTTCGTCTTTGTCAGTGACCTGCTCCTGCACCTGATGAACCCGATGAAGGCGCTGCAGAACATCTGCAATGTCACGTGCGGGACAGCCCTGGTGGTGGAGACCTTCGACCCGCATTTGCCCGGGGAGCTGATGGAATTCCAGGGCGGCCTGGCCGATTGCGTCTGGTGGCGAATGAGCCTCGGCGGGCTTGAGAAGATGGTGCGGGAGGCTGGCTTCTCCTCGGTCGAGTTGGTGGCGAAGTTCCCCATCGGCCAGTACGGGGAGACGCCGTGGCTCTGGCACGCCGCCTTCCGGTGCTCGGCCTGAGGGAGCCAGACCTCCCCCGATCAGATGATCAGGAAATCGGCTGCGGTCAGCAGAGCCTTGTTGTCCAGCACGGCGAACTTGACCGCCGCCACGCCGCCAATTCCGTCGGCATCGTAGGCCAGCTCGCCGGTGCTCGTATTGTAGAGGATGCGGTCATCGGCGTCGGCCGCGCCCGTCACGCCGGCGCCGCTGCGGAAGGCCGCAGCCGAGAGCACGCCCGTCGCTGTGCCGAGGCCGGTGAAGATCGCGTTCTCGAGATGGATCGTGTCGTCCACCGCCGAGAAATCCACGATGTGGTCGAGATTGCTCGCCGCGCCGAGCGCGGCATTGAAGATGAAGCTGTCGCTGCCGGCATTGCCGATGAGCCGGTCATGGCCCGCTCCGCCGGTCAGGTGATCGTTGCCGGCGCCGCCCTGGAGCGTGTCGGCATTGAGCCCGCCCACGAAGGTGTCGTTGCCGCCGCCACCGACGATCATGTCGCGGCCGCCGCCGCCGATGATGACGTTGTTCAGCGTGTTGCCGGTGAGCGCCAGGTCGGCGGACACGCCCGCCGTCACCGAAAGGTTCTCGATATTGGCGCCCAGGGTGAAGTTCACGGAGGTCCGCACCGTGTCGGTGCCGGAGGCCGCTCCCTCGAAGACGATGTCGGCCGTGCTGTCCACGATGTAGAGATCATCGCCCGCGCCGCCCGACAGCGTGTCGCCCCCCGCGCCGCCATTGAGCGTGTCATGACCGGCGCCGCCGGTGAGAATGTTCCCGAGCCCATTGCCGGTCAGCGCGAGGCCGGCCGACACGCCGGTCAGGACGCTGAGATTCTCGACATTCGCGGCGAGGGTCAGCGAGACGGTGGTGACCACGATGTCCGTCCCGGCCCCCACGGCCTCCGTCACCACGTCGGCGGCGCGCTCGACGAGGTAGACGTCGTTGCCGGCCCCGCCCGCCATCGTGTCGGCACCAAGCCCGCCTTCCAGCGTGTCCCCGCCGGCACCGCCGGTCAGTCCATTGCTCAGCCCATTGCCGATGAGCCACAGGCCCGCGGCGACACCCGCCTGCACGGCAAGGTTCTCGACATTGGCGGCGAGTTGGAAGGACGCGGTGGTCAGCACCGTATCGGTCCCGCCGCCGG
This sequence comes from Roseomonas sp. SRI_022, assembly GCF_057586215.1. Lineage (NCBI taxonomy): Bacteria > Pseudomonadati > Pseudomonadota > Alphaproteobacteria > Acetobacterales > Roseomonadaceae > Roseomonas > Roseomonas sp. SRI_022. Next base: position 305,158 of record NZ_JBYCZL010000001.1, on the reverse strand, counting down.
CGAGCTCGACCACCATGTCCAGCGCGCTGTCGGCGATATAGAGATCATTGCCCGCACCGCCGGTGAGCACATCGGCCGCGGCGCCGCCATCGAGCGTGTCGTTGCCTCCGAGCCCCTCCAGCCAGTTCGTCAGGCCATCGCCGATCAGCCGATCGGATCCGGTCGCCGATCCGATGATCCTCTCGACGGAAATGAAGATGTCGCCGGCCGCGTCCCCGGTGCCGGCGACAGAACCGCCGAGCGACGCGGTGACGGCGCCCGACCGGGAATAGTCCGCCGTATCCGTCCCCGTGCCGCCGTCCATGGTGTCGGCCAGGGCGCCGCCCACCAGGCTGTCATCCCCCTCCCCGCCATAGAGCCCATCCGTCCCGTCGCCGCCGAGCAGGAGATCGTCATCCCCGCCGCCGTCGAGCACGTCGTTGCCCGCACCCCCATCCAGCGTGTCGCGTCCCGCGAAGGCGAGGAGGAGGTCGTTGCCCAGCCCGCCGACCAGCGAGTTGGCCGACAGCCCGTCATCATAGATGCCCGAATGCAGCGTGTCCGCGCCGTCCCCGCCATCCAGCGTGTCGTTGCCGCTGCCGCCATCAAGCAGGTCCAGCCCGGCCCCGCCGAGCAGCATGTCTGCGCCGTCGCCGCCATCGAGCTGATCGTCGCCGGTATTGCCGAGCAGCCTGTCCGCCTCCGCGCCACCGATCAGGGTGTCGGCATCGGCGCCGCCGTCCATCGTGTTGGCGCCCTCGCCGCCATACAGCACGTCCCTGCCGAGGCCACCGGCGACGCTGTCATTGCCGCCGCTCGCCCAGACCACGTCATCGTCATCGCCGGCGTCGATCACATCGGCGTCGTCGCCGGCGTAGATCGTGTCATTGCCGGTGCCGCCGCGCAGCAGGTCGGCATCGGCATCGCCCGCGACGATGTCCGCCCCGCTGCCGCCATCGATCGTGTCCGCGCCATTGCCGCCGACCAGGACATCGTCGCCCGCGCCGCCGAGGATGCTGTCATTGCCCTCGCCCGACCAGACCCGGTCGTCGCCGTCGCCGCCATCGATGGTGTCAGCACCGTCGCCGCCGTCGATCGTGTCGTCGCCGATGCCGCCCAACAGGCGATCGGCGCCGAGGTCGCCGGCAAGCAGGTCCGCGCCGTCGCCGCCATCCATGGTGTTTGCGCCGACGCCGCCATAGAGCGCGTCGTTCCCTGCACGCCCGAGGACGCTGTCATTGCCGTCGCCGGCCCAGACCTCGTCATCGCCGGCACCCGCATCGATGGTGTCGTTGCCACCATCGGTGACGATCAGGTCCGCGCCATCCCCCGCGGTGACGAGGTCTCCGGCCGCACCGCCATAGATGGTGTCATTGAGCTCGGTGCCGAGCCAATGCGGCGGGCCGTCCATCGCCGTGGCGCCCCCGCCCCAGTCGCTCTCGGCATAGGCGATCTTGTGCGCTCCGTCCGGCGTCACCGCCGTGTACCAGAGGCGCAGCACGCCGTTCACCAGCTCGGCATGCGGCGCGATCACGGTGCTGCCCGCCGGCAGTCCGGTGTCGGCGGCGGTAACGATCGGCTGCGGGACGATCTCCCACGACCCGAGCGGATCCGTCGCGACGGCGAGCCCGATGGAACGGTCGCTGCCGTCCAGGCCGGTGAAGAACAGGTAGTACTTGCCGTCTGGCCCGGTGATCAGCGACGGCTCGGCGACGCCGTCGGACATCCAGGCGATCGACGGATCTGCCCGCAGCACGGGCGCGGCGGTCTTCGTCCAGTTGATGCCGTCGGGCGAGGTCGCGGCGAGCAGCGACACGCCCGCCGTACCGCCCGTTCCCGACGTGTCCGTGTAGCAATGCCCGGCGTAGAGCATGAAGTAGTTGCCGCCGAGCGTGATCACCGTCGGGCTGTAGATCGCGTCATTGTCGAACCAGCCCGCGGTCGGCGTCATGACGGCCTGCGTCGAGGCCGGTTCGAAATGGATGCCGTCGGTCGAGACCGCGGCGAAGAGCCGCGCGGGGAACTGGCTGACGGGAAAACCCGTGTCGGCATAGGATGAGTACAGCAGGATGTAGAGGTCGCCGGCCTTGAAGATGCAGGCGCCTTCGACGTTCGCCGCATCGCCCCCGTCGCCCGACAGGACGATCCCGTTCGAGCCATTGCCGCCGAGCTGGGTCCAGGTCACCCCGTCCGCCGAGACCGCGCCCGCGATCACCGGACGCACCACCGAGCCGTCGATCGGGCCGTCGGTGTAGAACATCCTGTAGATCGTGCCGTCGAACAGAATGGTCGGATCCGCAGCGGCGAGATGGCCGCCGAAGCCGGCGGTCTCGATGAACGACCATGGTGTCAACGCGTAGGCGGTCAGGCTCATCCTGGCTGTCCTTGCCTCCTTGTTCGGGGGCCCTGCGGAGTTCGTCGCGAGCCCGCGAGTACATCCATTTCAAACACAACTGTGCATATATTGAGATGAATAAATCCATCCCAATGGTAGAAGCGATCCCATCCGCCGATCGCACGCCACCAGACCGGGCGCCCACCGATTGAGCTGATGAGGACTCTGCAACCCTTAGGCTTATCGTCAGCCACGAAGGTAGGTCTTTGTAGAGTTGTGGACGGGTCGATTCAATCAACGATTGCAGATAACCGAAATGCGACCACTGCAAGGCACTCATGCTACGGCATGAACATGCGTCGACCCGGTCCTGGTGACGATGCGAAATCCTGGCCTTGATACTACCTTGGGGAGAGTATTAGCGCCGTCACTTCTACCATTGCGTCGCTTGGTGACGGCCGAAGGGGGCGCGTCGCGCAACATGTCCGATTTGTAATCTAATGCTAGGCCGCGCCCGATCGTCGGGGCTGTAATCCATTTCACAGACGGCGCAAAATCGGCGGCTTAGGGTCACCGCGGCACCTATTGTGGTCACCGAACAGGCGGAGCCATGCGCAACCCATCCCAACGCACGCAGAAGGGGCATTACGTGGGACCGACGATCCCTCGAGCGAAGCGCGGTTTCGATGTCGTGGTGGGCTCCGCCATGTTCATCCTGCTGCTACCGCTCCTGGTGGTCCTCGCGACCGCGATCGCGCTGCTGGAAGGGCGGCCCATCCTCTACGTCTCGCGCAGGCGCCTCGACCGGGGCCCCGCCCAGCCGATCTACAAGTTCCGGACCATGCGGCGGGACGCCGACCGGATCGCCAACCGCGACACGGTCCCCGTCGAGAAGACCCGGTTCCTGAACCTGTCCATCAGCTCGCCCCTCTACACGCCGATCGGGCGCTTCATCGAGCGCCTCATGCTCACCGAGATGCCGCAGCTCGTGCACGTGCTGCAGGGCCGCATGAGCGTCGTCGGCAACCGGCCGCTGCCGGACAACGTCGTCGCGGCGCTGCGGGATGAATTCAGCTGCGTCGAGGACCGCTTCCTGACGCTTGGCGGCCTTACCGGCCCGGTGCAACTGATAGGCCGCGACTTCATCAGCGACGCCGATCGCCTGGCGATCGAGATCGCCTACTGCGAGCGGGTCCTGCACAACTACTCGCCGATGCTCGACTTCAAGATCCTGGCCTTGACCGTGTTTGCGGGCTTCACGCCAAGCGCGAGGCTGACGGCCGAACAGGTGCTCGACCTCGTCAGGAGCTACGGGGTGCGCCCGGTCCGGCGCCGCGGCGTGCAGCGGCACGGCGTGCCGGCGCTGCCCTCGGGCAAGATCGATCCCGACGCCGAGAGCCAGGTGGTCAAGGACGGATCCACCAATCGATGACGCATCGCAGGCGCCACCGGCTGAAGGGAGCGTTCCTCGGGCTGGCCCTTGCCTGTGTCGCGGCAGCCGCGCCGGTTGCGGCCGACGAACCCTTCCTCGTCGGGCCCGGGGACCGGATCTCCGTCACGGTGCATCGGCGACCCGACCTGTCCGGGGAGTTCCGCGTATTGCCCGGCGGCACGGCCGCGCTGCCCTTCATCGGCAACATTCCCGTTGCCGGCCGCACCGTGGAGGAGGTCCGCGAGGCCGTCGTGCAGCGCCTTCGGGAGGATGCCTCTCTTCTCGACCCGCGCGTCTCCGTCGAATTCTCCGAGCTCCAGCCGATCCTGGTCGCGGGCACGGTCCGCCGCCCGGGGCAATATCCGTTCCAGCTTGGCATGACGGTTGGCCATGCGGTCGCGGTGGCTGGCGGCATGCGTCGCGTCGAGGCGGACGAGATCGGCGGCCGTATCGAGATCACCCGCCTGCGGGAACAGCTCCGCCAGGGCCAGGACAGCCTCGGTGCCATGCTGGTCGCGCGGGCCCGTTGGCAGGCCGAGGCCAGTGGCGCCGAGGATCTCCAGGCGCCGGCCGAAGCCGCGCGCCTGCTGTCGCCGGACCGGCTGCGGCAGACGCTTGAATCCGAGCGCGAGATCCTGCGCCGGCGCGGCACTGCCTTCACCAGCCTCATGGCCATGCTGACGACCCAGGCCGCAGCCTTCAACGACGAGATCCAGGCACTGCGGGAGCAGAATGAGTCGAAGGACCGGGAAGCCGACCTGCTGAACCAGGAGAGGGAGTACGTCGCGGGGCTGATGCGCCAGGGCCTGACCGCACGCGATGCGCGCGTCGTCCAGCTCGCACGCTCCGTCGTCCAGGTGGAGGGCGAGCGGCGTCAGATCATGGCCTTCATCGCGCGTGCCCGCCAGGAGATCGCACGCATCGAGCAGACGCGGGTCAATGCCGGCACCCAGCGCCAGCTCGAGATCGCGACCGGCCTCAAGGACGCGGACGACACCATCGCGCGGCTGCGCGTGACGACCGAAGAGGCCCGGGCCGGCCTGACGGTGCTTCGCGAGGCGCTGCCCGCGGAAAGCGCCCCACTCGGACCTCCTGGAGCCTCCTCCTACGTCATACTCAGGGTCCGCTCCTCCCCGCCGCGACGGCTGCAGGCGAGCGCCGAGACGCCGCTCGTGCCCGGCGACCTCGTGGAGGTCGGCTCGGATGAACCGGCGCCGGCCAGGCGCGCCGCTGCCGACACGCCGGGCTGACCGGCGCGCATGCTATCCAGGGACGGTCCGCACTTCTTCGGCGCATCGCGACGCCGCGCGGTGGCATCCTGTGCTGCCGCGCGCCCGAGGCCCGGTGCCTGCTGGAACGTGCCCCGGCGCAGGGGAATACGTGTCGGAAGCTGAGTGGAGGATTCTGCGATGAAGGTGGTGATCCTGGCGGGCGGCTCCGGCACCCGTGCCTACCCGTTCACCGAGTACCTGCCGAAGCCGATGATGCCGGTCGGCGGCAAGCCGATCCTGCTGCGCGTGATGAATCTCTATGCACGCCAGGGCATCACCGAATTCGTCATCTCAGTGGGACACCGCAAGGAAGTGATCCTCGACTACTTCGACGGCCGTGACTTCGGCTGGAAGATCGACATCGTGGATACCGGCGCCAACACCGACACCGGCGGCCGCATCTGGGGCTGCCGGCACCTGCTCGGCGACACCTTCATGGCGACCTACGGCGATGGACTGTCCGACGTGGTCTTTGCCGACCTGCTCGCCTTCCACCGTCGCGCAGGTCGGCTTGCCACCATCACCTCCGTTCCGCTGCGCTCCCAATACGGCACGATCGAGGCGGATCCCGAAGGGGTCATCACCGATTTCCGCGAGAAGCCCGTGCTGCGCGAGCACTGGATCAACGCCGGCTTCTTCGTCATGGACAAGCGCATCTTCACCCATTGGAAGGGCGAGAACCTGGAACGCGAGGTCTTCCCGGCGCTGGTGCCCGGCCGCCACCTCGCCGTCTTCAAGCATGACGGCTTCTTCAAGACCATGGACACTCACAAGGACCAGCTGGAGATCGAGGCGATGTTCGCCGAGGGCAGCCTGCCCTGGCTCCGCAACGTCGCCTGACCGACCACCGACGGGAACAGCATCACCATGACCGGACCTGCCGATTTCTGGGCGGACAAGCGCGTTTTCGTCACCGGGGCCTCGGGCTTCCTCGGCAGTTGGATGGTGCAGGAGCTGAACCGGCGCGGCGCCATCACCATCGGCTACGTCCGCGATGCCGGCTGGCACCTGACACGCCGCGACGAGCCGGCCACCGAGCCGCGCTTCATCGTCACCGGCGCGCTGGAGGATTACGAGACGGTGCTCCGCGCCATCAACGAGTACGAGGCGGACACCGTGCTCCATCTCGGTGCCCAGCCCATCGTCGGCACCGCCAACCGCAACCCGCGCTCGACCTTCGAGGCGAACATCCGCGGCAGTTGGAACGTGCTCGAGGCCTGCCGCGAGTTGCGCGGCCAGGTGAAGCGCATCGTCGTCGCCTCCTCGGACAAGGCCTACGGCACCGCGCCCAGCCTGCCCTATGACGAGACCATGCCGCTCAACGGCCGGCACCCCTACGACGCATCGAAATCCTGCACCGACATCATCGCGCAGACCTACCACCACACCTACGGCCTGCCGCTGTGCATCACGCGCGCCGGCAATTTCTTCGGGGGCCGCGACCTCAACTTCAACCGCATCGTGCCCGGCGTGGCGCGCTGGGCGATCCGCGGCGAAAGGCCGATCCTGCGCTCGGACGGCTCGATGATCCGCGACTACATCTACGTGCAGGACGTGGTGCTCGCCTACCTCGCCGTCGCCGAACGGATGGACGCGGATCCCGCGCTGCACGGGCAGGCCTTCAACTTCTCGACCGAGCAGCCGCTCTCGGTCGTCGCCCTGGTGCGGCACATCCTCGCCGCGGTGGGACGCGAGGATCTGGAACCCGTCATCCTTGGCCAGGCGACGAACGAGATCCCGGAACAGCATCTGTCGGCCGCCAAGGCGCGCGCCATGCTCGGCTGGTCACCGGCCTACACGCTGGATGCGGCGCTCAAGGAAACCGTCGGCTGGTATCGCGACTGGCTGGCGCGGGAATCGCCGGGCGCGATGTGAACAGGAGCGGGATCCAGCGAAGCTCGCCGTGACTCGATGCCGCCATCGGCGGGCGCCGCGTGGTGCCATGCGGCGCGTTCGTGATCCACGCCCGCGACGGCACGCCGGCGAGGCTCGGCTTCGCACCGCTGGCGGTGCGGCGTCGCCTCCACATTGGAGCCGAACCGCCCCCCCTGGCGCCAGCCTCGCTCGCAAGTCCGGGCGACGGGCTCAGGCCGGCGCGCCACCCCGGAAGCGCATATAGGTGACGTGCCGGCCGGCCGCGTCGAAGGTGACGACGTCATAAACCTCGTCCGGTTGGCCCGGGACCTCCATGCCGGGCGAGCCGGTCGGCATGCCCGGCACGGCGAGGCCGCGGATGCCGGCAGGGCGCTCGCCCAGCGCGCGGCGCACTGCCGCGGCCGGCACATGCCCTTCCAGCACCAGGCCCGCCACCCTGGCCGCGTGGCAGGACAGGAGGTCCGCCGGCGTGCCGAGCATCTGGCGCACCGGGCCGAGCGCCGGCAGGACGGTTTCCCGCACCGTGAAGCCGGCGGCACGCATATGCGCGGTCCAGCCGCCGCAGCAGCCGCAATTCGGATCGCGCCACACCTCGAGCAGCGGGCCCGTCTGCGCCACCGCGGGTGCCGCGGCCAGCACGCCGAGGCCGACCAGCATCCGGCGCCTGTGGATCGTCATCATCGTTGCTCCTTCCTATCCGGCGCCCGGCAGCGTCAGGGTCGCGACCAGGCCGCCGCCGGCGCGATTGCGCAGCACCACGATACCACCGTGCCGCTCCGCCACCTGGCGCGCGATGGTCAGGCCGAGGCCCGAGCCGCCCGATGCCGGGTCGCGCGACGGGTCCAGCCGGCGAAACGGCTCGAAGGCCGTCTCGATCTCCGCCTCCGGAATGCCGGGGCCATCATCCTCGACCGCGACTTCCACGAAGGTTCCGTGATCCCGCAGCGTCACGCGCGCCGCGCCGCCATACTTCACGGCGTTGTCGATCAGGTTGGCCAGCGCGCGCTTGATGGCAACGGGGCGGCAGGCAAGCCGCGCCTGGGATGGCCCGTCATAGGACACCGCGCGGCCTGCATCGGTGGCGTCGTCGCACAGCGTCTCCAGGATCGCCGCAAGGTTGGTCACGCGCGGCTGTTCCTGCTCCGCATCGCCGCGCAGATAGGCGAGCGTCGCGGTGATCATCGCCTCCATCTCATCAAGATCGGCATCGATCTTCCGCTGCGCGTCCTGGTCCTCGATGAAGCCGGCCCGCAGGCGCAGCCGAGCGATCGGTGTGCGCAGATCGTGGCTCACTGCTGCCAGCGCCTGGACGCGGTCGGCGATCAGGCGGTCGATGCGGGCCTGCATGCGGTTGAAGGCCTGGGCCGCGTGCCGCACCTCGCGCGGACCGTCCTCCGGCACCAGCAGGGTCGGGCCCGGGCGCCCGATGCGGTCCGCGGCGACGGCGAGGTCCCGCAGCGGGCGCGCGATCAGCCGCACGACCAGCAGGGCGAGCAGCAGGATGCCCAGCCCCATCGCGCTCGTGGACAGAAGCGTCGCGTGCTCCACCACGGTCGGGCGGAACAGCGCGGCCGCGAAGTTCAGCCAGGTCCCGTCCGGCAGTTGCAACGCGCCGACCAACTGGTGGCTGGTGCCGCCGCGGCCGACCGGACCGCCTGCCGTCTCATCGGCATAGCCGACGCGCATGCCGCGTTCGGCAAGGCCGGGTTCAAGTTCCAGCAGCCGCGCGCGCACGGCTTCGATGCGCGCGCTCGTCTCATCGGTCAGGTGCACCGTGGCCATGGGCGTCCAGTGCAGGTCGAGCCCGATCGAGGAGAGCGCATGCGCCATGCCGTCGCGATCGGCCGGCGGCAGCCCCGCCACCGCGCGCTTCGCCGTCGCGAGGCGTTCGGCGAGCTGATGCTCGCGCGTCGTGCCCAGCACGGCATCCGTCCCGGTCTGGTGCAGCCACAGGCTACCCAGGTGGAAGGCGAGCAGCCCGACCAGAAGGACCAGGACGATCCGCCCGCCGAGCGTATCGGGCAGCAGCCGCCGCATCACCCGCGCGTCACGGCGGGGATGAACATGTAGCCGGCGCCGCGGACGGTCTTGATGATCGCCGGACTGTCGTCGGTCGGCTCGACCTTCCGCCTCAGCCGGCTGACCATGACATCGACCGACCGGTCGATGCTGTCCGAGACCCGGTTGCGCGCCAGGTCCAGAAGCTGGTCGCGCGTCAGCACGCGCTGCGGGTGCTCGCAGAAGGCGAGAAGCATGTCGTATTCGCCGCCCGACAGATCGACGATGCTCCCGTCCGGTGCCGTCAGCTCGCGTCGCCTGGTGTCCAGCGACCAGCCCGCGAAGAGGATGCGGTCCCCCATCGCGCCCGCCGACCGGGTCTCCTCGACCGGCTGCGCGCGCCGCAGCACCGCGCGGATGCGGGCCAGCAGCTCCGGCCGGCTGAACGGCTTCGGGATGTAGTCATCCGCGCCGAGCTCAAGGCCGACGATGCGGTCCGTCTCGTCGCCACGCGCCGTGACCATGATGATCGGGACCCGCGTCTTGGCGCGCAGGGCCCGTGTCAGGTCGAGGCCGGATTGGCCCGGCAGCATCACGTCGAGCAGGATCAGGTCCACCGGCGCATGGCCGAGCGTCTCCCACATCTCCCGGCCATCGCGCGCGCCCGTCACGCGATAGCCATTCTGGCGCAGGAACTTGGCGATCAGCGTGCGCATCTCGCCGTCATCCTCGACGACGAGAATATGGGCCTCATGCGCCATGATGTCGGTTGCCATGGCAGGAAGTCTCTCCGGTCGGGGCGGGTGTCCGTCCCCCCTTAGAATAGAGAACGAATGCCGATGACGGCGTAGGTGATCGAGGTCCGCTCCCCGTCCTGGCGGGCCTCGCTGGCGGTCCTGCCGAGAAGGCGTTCCCAGCCGACCTCGACATAGGGCGCGAATCTGGGGGTGAATTCGTACCTCAGCTGAAGCGACAGCTTGATATCGGTGAAGCCGGCGTAGGTTTCCATCTCCCGGTCATCGGCCGACTGCACGTTGGTTTCAAGGCGAGGCCGGAGGTACATCCCCGGCCCGGAATCGCCAAACACCTCGCGCGCGATCAACAGCTCGGTCGAGAGTTCGAGCCGGCCGAGTGCTACGCCCTGCTCGCTCATATACGCGGTGGCCTCGACCTCATAGAAATTCGGCGCGATGCCTGACAGGCCGATGGCCGCATAGTTGCGGTTGGTGGGAAAGAAGTCGCGCCGCCAGCCGACATTGACGTCCCAGAATTCCGCTATGGGCCGGTTGTAGAACAGCTGGATCTCCGCGTCCTCGGTCTGGCCGCGCACCATCTCGCCTTCCGTGCGGAAGAAGATGCGGTTCTCGGCAGTTCCGACGCGAGCATCGAAGTCCCAGCTGAAGCGATCGCCGGGCGAGGATCCGCCCCAATCGAGGTTGTTCAGGCGGAAGCGCGAACTGATCGCATCGTGGTTGTGCGCGAGGGCGGGCGCGGCGGCGGCGAGCATGGCGGCAACCGCCAGGGACGACAGAGCACGCATCAGCCGGCACTCACGAGCCGCGCGGGTTCAACGATGAAACGCGTCATCATCCCTGCTTCCATGTGATAGAGAAGGTGGCAGTGGAACGGCCAGTCGCCGACCTCGTCCGCCGTCAGCAGGACTGAGGCCTCGGCACCGGGCCGCACCAGCACGACATGCTTGTAGGGCAGCCGGTTTCCGGCACCGTTCTCGAGTTCCATGAACATGCCGTGCAGGTGCATCGGGTGGGCCATCATGGTCTCGTTCACGAAGCGGATCCGCACGCGCTCGCCTTCGCGGGTGCGGATGGGCTGCTCCATACCGAACGGACGGCCGTCGATCGTCCAGTTGTAGCGGTTCATCTGCCCGCCAAGTCGCACCACGATCTCGCGCGATGGCGCGGGAGCATTGCTCCTCGCGGTCGTGCTGCGAAGGTCAGCGTAGCGAAGCGCGCGCTTGCCGGGCGGCGTGCCAGCGAATTCCCATCCCATCGCCCGGCCACCGACCGCGGCGCCAGGTGCTGGCATGGCGTGACCCGCGTGCGGGTTCGCCGCTGCCGGGGGAGCGCTTGGCATCGGCATGGCGTGGCCGGCGTGTGGATTCGCCGCGCCGGCGGGAGCCATCGGCATGGCATGCCCCGCATGGGGATTGCTCGCCGGCGCGGACGGCGCCGGCATGGCGTGTCCGGCATGGGGATTGGCGCCACCGCCCATGTCCATGCCGCCATGCGCCATGCCCATATCGGCCATGGTCAGCACAGTGCGCGGACGCAATGCGGGGATCGGCCCGCTCATGCCCTGCCGTGGCGCGAGCGTGCCACGCACGAAGCCGCTGCGGTCGATCGGCTCGGCCATGATGGTGTACGCGCGCGCGTCCGTCGGTGTGACCAGTACGTCATACGTCTCGCCAATGCCGATGCGGAATTCGTCGGCCGGCGCAGGCAGGACCGGCATGCCGTCGGCGGCGACCACCAGCATCCGGAGCTCCGGCATGGCGACGTCGAAGATTGTCATTGCGGACCCGTTGATGAAACGCAGCCGAACGCGCTCGCCTGGGTTGAACAGTCCGGTCCAGTTGTCGTCCTTGCCCTTGCCATTCACCAGGAACTGATACCCGGTGACATCCGCGAGGTCGGTGGGGTCCATCCGCATGTCGCCCCAATCCATGCGGTCGCGGATCGTTGCCCCCAAACCGTCCCGACGCGTGTCGCGCAGGAAGTCGATGAAGGTGCGCTGGCCTCGATTGTAGTACCCCTCGCGTGCGCGGAGGTTGCGGAAGATCGCCTGCGGCGACTCGCGGCTGTGGTCTGACAGCAGCACGACATAGTCGCGCGCGAAGGTCGTCGTCTCCGGCCGTGCCGGCTCGATCACGATCGCGCCGTACATGCCCGCTTGCTCCTGGGAGGAGGAGTGGCTGTGGTACCAATAGGTGCCCGCCTGACGAAGACGGAAGCGGTACGTGTAGGTCGCGTTCTGTTCGATCGCGACGAAGCCGTTGAAGCCAGGCGCCCCGTCCATGACACCGGCGAGCAGAAGGCCGTGCCAGTGGATGGAGGTCGGCTCGTTGATCCTGTTGGTCACGCGGATGACGACTTCCTCGCCTTCGCGCCACCGCAGCGTCGGCCCCGGTATGGAGCCGCCGATGCTGATCCCGTTGCTCGTGATGCCATCAACGGTGATCCGTGTGCGTTCGACCGCGAGGTCGAGCTCGCTATTGGCCGACGCAAAGGAGCGCCGGCCAGGATAGGCAGTGACGACGCCGGCGGCTCCGGCGGCGACGCCCAGGCGGAGTGCATCTCGTCGAGAAAGAACTGCCGACATCGTCATGCCCTCCGATCAGCGGCCGGTGACTTCGAGATCGGCGCGCATGCCGGATTCGTAGTGGCCAGGGATGTTGCAGGCGATCTCGATCGTCCCGGCGCGATTGAACCGCCAGGAGATCTCGCCGGTCTTGCCCGGCTCGACCAGCACGGTGTTGGGGGCGGTATGGCTCATGGAGTGACCGCCAGGCCCGCTCATCGTGAGGCTGACGATGCGCTCCGGCGTGATCATCCCGTGCTCCATCATCATGGCCATTTCCGGCCGATGCGCGGCATGGACCTCCGCCGGCGCAAAGCTGAATTCATGGAGGAACTGCCCCCGATTCACCGCCACGAATCGGATCGTCTCGCCCGCACGAACCTGAATGCGGCGCGTATTGTACCGGTGGTCGGTCATCTCGACGCGAATGACGCGGCCCTGCCCGCGCGGCGCGGGCGACCCCAGCAGCTGCGCATTGTTGCCGTGGCCGCCCGGGTCGGCTGCGGCGGGCAGCGATGCAATCGCGGCAGGAAGCGCGAAGGCTGCAGCGAGGCCGAGCATGAGCGCACGGCGGTTTCGAACGATCACGGGCATGTCCATGTCCTCGGGAGTGGCGGGGCAGGAAGCGCCCCGTACGAGAGACATGCCCGCCGAGTTTTGACGCAAGACAACCGCTTCATGACAAAGTATTGCCGGCCAGGCGAAGCGACAGGGGATCGCGACGCGGAGCGCCCGGGCGCATCAGCCGCGCGAGGCGCTCCGCCCCGGCGCGGTCATTGCTGGCGCTGCATCATCCGCTGATGGTCCGCGGCGCTCATCGCCGGCATGGCTTGGCCTTGCTGCATCATGCGCTGATGCTCGGCGGCGCTCATTCCGGGCATGGCGGAGGCCGGGCCTGACGCCGCGGGCGGGCTCGTGACCTGCGGGGAGCAGGCAGCCAGGCCTACGGCGGCCAACGCCGCCATTGATGCCGAAAGACGATGCTTCATGGTCCGGTTTTCCTTCGCGATTCTGCTGCGCCTGGAACAGCCGCATCAGTCGCCGCGCCCGTGCCGGCACGGGTCAGGTCGCCGATGCTTCGGGTCGCACGATGAGCCTCGACCGTTCCAGAACCTGCAACGATGAGGGTCGCGCCGGAGTATGATCCTGGTGCTACCAGGTGATGACAAAGTGTTGCCGGCGATGCGAATCGCCAGCGGCGCCGAGCGCCCGGCGCCGCCATCGTGATGATCCTGCGAGTGCCCGACGCTTCAGCGCAGCGATCGCGGCAGGGCCTCGAAATTCGACAGTGCCGGATTGTGCCGGCCGGACAGGTCGGGAAGCGCATGGGATGCGCGGGCGGCCGCCGCATCGTCGTACTCGATGTCGACGCTCTCCCCGCTGTTGCGGACATTGCTGACCGGTCGCGACGTCACGCTCCGCAGCACATTCGTGTCGTAGATCGGCGCGAAATCGGGCGATGGGCCGTAGCCAATGACACGCGCGGTCGTGACGGGTGTGGCGCTGGTATTGTAGAAGGGCAGGCGCATCGGGCCGACCGGCGTGACGCCAAGGGACACCACCGGCGCGCCGTCCGCGATGGCGGGAAGCGGCGCTGCAACGGCCAGGCCGCCGGCGGCGAGTGTGGCAAGCGCAAACGACCTCGCCTTGGTGAACATGGGCAGTTGCTCCTTCAATCGGGCGCGGGTGAAATCCCACGCCTTGCAGGAACAAAATCGCTCAGCGGCATTGCACGCGTTTGGCTCAACCATATCAAAGCATGAGCGCCACGCTGGATTGTGTCCGCGCGGTCAGTTTGTGACTTCGCGATGTTGCAGGGATGCGCTGCGTTCTGCTGCTGCACGGCGAGGGAAGAAGCACCCACGCGGCCAACGCGATCGGCCGATGCCGACAGTCACTCGGCAGCGGGCGACGCCTGGACACCAGACGCGCGAGCGAGGGGAAGGCGCGCCCGCCTAGCGCGTTCCCCGCGAAGAATTGGCGGTCGGCGTCCTCAGCGAGGCGGTCACGGGCAAGTCGGATCCACGCGCCGCGATCCACACATCCGTCGCCATTCCGCCGCCATCGCATCGACCGCGGCGAGATCTCCGTCGCGCCGCAGGCCGACACAGGCCCTGTCGCCAAGAATGAGGCCCCGCAGCGTCGTCGCGATGAAACCCGCCTGGTCAAGCAGTGCGAGCGAAACACGTGCTCGGGCCGCCTCATCTCCCTCCAGGTCGCCTCGGAGCCGGATTGCTCGCCGAAGCGCCGGCCCGGCATTCCGCGCCCAATGCTGGTCGCGCAGGTCGCAACGCATGGCGAGCGTGCCAATCACCGCCTGCCAACCAAGACGCACCAACCCCGGCGATAGTTCTGGCAGCGGTGCCGCATCCTCGCGAAGCGGCGGTAGGTCCCGGGCATCGAGCCACGGCGGTCGCGCCCGGTCATCGCTGCAAAGCGCTCGACCAAAACGCGCGAAGAGCAGAGGGCCGAGCTGTACGGACAGCGCGGCTGCCGCCATCCCATCCCGTTGGGCTTCCGGTGTGGCATTCCCCTGCTGTGCCGAGGCTACCCGTCGCGCCAGTGCCGCTGCCCAATCCTCATCATGCCAGCCGCAGGCCGGGGCCAGCGAGACCAGCATTCCTGCCCGCGCCCAGGCAGCACTGAAATGATTTGCCGATGGCTGCGCGGTGACGGCTTTCGGCATCAGAAGCACGACAAGGAGGAGGACGCGGAAAGCCATCCTCACCCGATAGCAGCGCGCAATCTAGGCCACGAGCGATCCACGTCACACGCGCATCCTGGCCGCCTCAGTCCGCGCCGCCGGATGGTTGGGGGCTTGCTTAGAGCCGGTTCGCGCCTCGGAACAATTCGGGGCGGCAGCGAAACTGCACGTGAAGGCCGAGCGGCGGGAAGAAGGATCGGAACGCCTGACGGACAAGCGTCGGAACGACTTGCCGCTAAGTCCTTGATAATGGTGCCGGCACGCGGATTTGAACCGCGGACCTACTGATTACGAATTGGGGGTTCACCCAATCCGCTCGCGTCCCGGCGCGTCCCTATCCGTTCTGCATTGCCCGCCTAAGCCAATAGATACCTTGGGTTTTCTGCCATCGACTGACTATCAATCCGTCCTGTATCGTCCCAATCTGTTCCGGGCTGACGGGTCGTTGTTGAAGCCCCGGTGAAGCCCCCGAGGGCGACGAGATGGCAGTGAGGCTGACTGAAACGGCGATCCGGGCAGCCATGCGCGATGCCGCGTCGGCAGGGCGGCGGGAGCTCGTGGACGCTGGCATGGCGGGTCTGCGGCTGCGCGTCTCTCCCCCGTCAGGCCGCACCCCGCAGCCGGCGGCTCGGTGGACGCTCGCTGTGCGCGATCAGGATGGCCGCATGCGCCGCTATCCGATCGGCGACTTCCCTGCCATTGGCATCTCCGACGCGCGCCGCGAGGCAGAGGCGTTGAAGCAGCGGGTGAAGCGCGAGGGCGCGGATCCCGTGGCTGATCGGCGTCGAGCCCGCGCGGTCAATCAGGACGCGAAGGCCGGAGTGGGAACCCTTGCCGCGCTCCTCGACATGTACGGGGGCCCCATCAAGCCGGATGCCGATGCCGCCGCGATGAAGGTGATCGGTCCAGGAAAGTCTCTGAAGACGTGGCGACCACAGCGGCAGTCCATCGAGGCGGTATTCAAGGCCTTCCTGCCGAAGCCTCTCGCGTCGCTCACCGCGACCGATCTTCAGATGACGGCGGATGCGTGGCCAGCAGCCGGGAACGCTGCGGCGGCGGTTCGCTACCTGAGGCCGATCCTGAAGTGGGCTGCCGCCCGCCAGTACGTCCCGCGCGAGGTGACGCTGCTATCACAGCCACTGGCGGTGAAGCCTCGACAACGTGTGCTGTCGGCGAAGGAATTGGGTCTCCTTCTGCCTGCCCTAATCGGCAGTGCCAACGCCTACCGCCAGGCGATGCTGTGGATGCTGCTGACGTTATGCCGGCGCGAGGAGGCTGGCGCAGCGACCTGGGCCGATGTGGACCTCGACGCGGGCGTGTGGCGCATCTCAGAGACCAAGAGCGGACAGCCGCACGCTGTATCACTGTCTCGCCAGGCGCTTGCCCTTCTCGCCGGGCTGACGCGCCGCAAGGGGGCGGCGCTGATCTTCGCTAACGCGGCAGGCGGCCGGCTCGCCAACTGGGATCGCGAGACCAAACGCTTGCAGGCGGCGACGAAGACAAGCGGCTGGCAGCGCCACGACCTGCGGCGCACCGGCGCGACCATGCTGGGCGACCTCGGCATCGAGCCTCACGTCATCGAGGCCGCTCTGAACCACACCGCCATCCATTCGCAGTTGGCCGCGACCTACAATCGGGCGCGCTACGCACCAGCGGTGAAGGTGGCTCTGCAGCGCCTAGCCGACCGGATCGACGGCATTGCGGCCAGTGCTGGGGAGGTGGAGCCGTTGCGGAAGGCGCCTGGGCCATAGCGGCGCGACCGAGGATCTGCTGCGGCGGGGCCCTGGTGCCGAGGGCGCCGGCGTTGGTGAGGGCGGTGCGAAACGCGGGGAGCAGTAGAAGCCGGCCCCGGTCTTCCCCTCTCACGCGAATGTGCGCCATGCTGATTATCCGGGAAGGGGAGATTCGGATGGCACGAGGAATGGCGCTGCTGGCTACGTTGTTAGCTGTGGCCGCGGTTGCCGGGTGCTCCACCACCCCTACCACCCTCGCCAATGCTTCCCACGGCCGCCGGTTTGCCTATGCAGACCAGGCGCCAGGGACGGTTATGGTCACCGTCATCCGAGATGGCGGCGTCATGGGTGCCGCGTGCGCGACTGATATCGCTGTAGACGGCCGCCCCGCCGGTAGTGTGGGCGCTGGCCAAGCCATCCAGCTGCACATCCCGGCGGGAGAGGTCATCATCAGCGCGAGGCAGGGTGGCTTGTGTGCCGGAGGACTGGTGGAGCGGGAGGCGAACCTCGTAGTCGGCCGCTCGCAGACCTTCCGGGTCGCGATGGACCACAACGGCGGGACCGCGCTCTATCGCACGACAGCCCGGTAGTGACCCGCACCCTCCCCCTCGCGACCCTCGATGAAGGGGAAGTGAAGCGCGTGGCGACGAACCGGCCCAGGACCCGCGCGCCGCGGCTGGTGCCAGAGCCGACGCCGCCGGAGGTCGCCCGCGCGCTGGCCCTGTTCGGCGGGCTGTCGCCACGCGGCCAGGCGGCGGCGATGCGGTTCATTGAGGTGCTGACGAGGGATGAGGGGAAGAATGCCGGAACTTAAGCCGCCCGAGGCTTTCCAAGCCGCTCTTCACAGATCGTTTCTGCACGGCCTCAAAGCGGCGGCGTTTATCGTGATGCACGTGGTCCTTGCGCTGGTTATCATCGCAGCTATGTCCATAGTGCACGCGGTGCTTCACTACGTGGGCGATCCAATGATCTATGATCGCATTCCTGTGAAATACCTCTTTGAAACTGCGGAGGTCGGGATACTCTTCTTTTTCGCGTGGGAAGGGACGAAAGATGCAAGACGGGCCTTCCGAAATGACCACTAGCCGCCGGCCGAACTGGCCGACGCCACGGTACATGCTGCGCCGGCTCGCTGCGGGCCTCCTTGTTGGCGCAGTGGTCCTTGCCATCGCGCTCGTCCTTGTCTCTTTTTGGACGCACCCGACGCTTGGCTTGGCGGCCATTGCCGGCTTCCTCGCGGGACGCAGATCCCCAGAGGTCGTGCAGCACGCCTTGGTGGGGATGGCTTGGATGAGGGGCGTTCTGTCCGGCATGCACACGCACAACGGGCACAGGATCTAACCCAGCCCGCGCCCCCACCCCGCCCGCGCGAGCCGGCGGGGTTTTTTGTGCCCGGAAGGCACTTCCGTCGATTGGGTTCAGGGTGAACCCTATCCACCGCCATTAGCTACGCTTGGCGCGCGCTCACCCCGGGCGCCGCAATGTCAGGCGCCCCCCGGCGTAAGTGCAAAGGACCTCGTAACCCGTCATCACGGCTCGCCCGTCGTTCAGTGACCTATGGGCAACTGGGGGGCCAACGGCGATCGGACGGTGCACGTCGCAGAACTCGGACGCGACCGACAGGGCGGTTTGCTCGATGCTTGTGATGTGAAGTGCGTCCCCCGCTCGACATCTCATTGCCCGCAGATCTGAGTCTGCTGCCCGAAGCCGCACTTCAATATCTTGCTGTGGATCACGACCGAACGGTCCCATCCCGCTGAACCCGATTCGGCACAACGACGTCGGCGATTGTGCTTTCGCCGGCCCGACGACAGAGGCGGCCACCAGCCATGCGGCAATGGCGTACATGGCGGTGCGCATTCTCGTCCTGCCCAACTGCTCGGCCATGAGCCTACGCAGAGCGAGGCGGTTCCAGCCAGTGCCGCGCGTGCCCCGTGTTGGGGCGTCGGCCGCGCCGTGCTCGGGAGCGTGACGACCGCGTGCAGCACTCGTACCGCGGCGGCGTTCCCTTCCTCGTGGGCCACCGCGAGGAAGCGTTCGACGACGTCCGCAGGCGCCGGATAATCTATTAGGTTGAGTTTTGTGTGTAAAAAGCGCGTCACCAGCGATGCCGTTTGTTTGTTCAGGTGTTGGCGTAAGGTGGTCCCGCCGCGCTTCCGCCCCGTCGCCGGGACCGTCGGCCCCGGCTCGCCAGGGGCTTCGGGCCCGCCGCGCACCTCGCTTTCGGGACCGATAGAGCGACGCGTCCTGGGCGCCTCCGTTGCCTCGTCGCCGCGGCGCTTCATGTCACCTATGCATCGCGGCGATAGGCGTTGCGCCGTGTCAGCCCTTCAGGTGCCCGTGCTGCACCAGCCATTCGCGGAGGATGCAGTCGCCGGCCATTCGCGCAGCCTCATTTGACCTCGACGCGATACCACTCGCGCAGGGCGCCGAAGCCCCGGCTTGCTCCCATGCCCATCGTGCCCGTGGCAGCCGCGTGGCAGGGGCCCCAGGACGTGAACCCCGGAACATGTTGAACTGCGATGCCTTGCTGCGTGACGAACACAAGGACGAGAACCCAACTCATCGCATGCGCGCCGGCTGCCCTGCCTTCAACCCTGCCTCGATCAGCCGACTCACGGCCCTACTCCCGTCTTCGCGACCGCGTCTTGGGCTTCGCGGCGCCTGACCACAATGCGCGCACCTCGCGCAGCGCGGCAGCCGTCGCAGCGGCGTGTTGCCGTCGCGCGGCGGCGATGGCGAACCCGCGCCCTGTATTGGCGATGCGGTTCGCCGCGCTGAGCCACAGCGACATGAAGGGGTTCCTGAAGCCTCGCGCCATGAACAATCCTCCCATCTCATCCTGGGGAGAACACTGGGCGCCACTACTCGTTGCCCGCTCGCCCGTCGGTTGCGCGCATGAAACGGTGAGGTGTGTGGATAAGGTAGCCGTGAGGGGATAGTGTCAGTCGGTGGAGGACCCGCATGCCGACGCCCGATGGATGACCGGCGCTTCTACGCACTCCTCGCCGCAATCGTCGTCGGGGCGATGCTCATGACGGTTTGGTTGATGCGGTGAGCCAAATTGTCCTTACGCGGCAGTCTCCCAGTCACGGACGCCGGGAGGCGATTTCGGCGGCGAGGGCATGAATCGCTGTCCTTGGGTCCGTTGACGCTACGCCTTCCCCCTCATCGACCGGAAGGGCCGCGACCTCACGATGGTGCTGGAAGGTCAGAACTTCGCGGCGCCGCGAAGTTTTCGAATCTGCGCGAGACCGATTCGGCGTCAGCTTAAGATCCAGATTGCGAACACCGACAAGGTCAGCCCCATCGCCAGCGTGAGGATCAGAAATCGAGCGTCCGACATGGCCGTCAGCCCCATCAGCCCCGACGGCGCCGGATGGTGGCGCCGGGCGGCGAACTTTAGCATATCCGAATGCAGCCCTGCGAGAGATGCGGACAGCGCCGGTCGGAGGAACTTGGCCTGCTCTTTGCGTTTGGGGCTCGGTCTGCGACGTCACGCCTTCAGATGCCCGTGCTGCACCAGCCATTCGCGCAGGATGCGCTCGACCAAGTAGGACACGCTGCGGTCCTCGGCAGCAGCGGCCTTGGTGATCGCTTCCTTGGTGTCGTCATGGATCCTGAACGACAGCACAGCGTCTTTCACCATCTATTACACTCTCTCACAATTCGCTTGACGTGTTCGTGGACATTGTAAGAGCATGTAGGCGGCCAGACAAGGAGCTTGCACCTCCCCGCCCGGCCTAACCGCAACCGCGACCTTTTGGGAGATCGCGACCATGGCTGATGCTGCCCATAGCACGCCTGCCCCTGGGGCTGGCCAACTCCCCCGCAACTTCGCCGACCACATGACGCACTTGTCGAACGTGATGGGCGCCCTTCACCTCGCGATCGATGGCGTCGTCGGCTGCGAGGGGGAGCCGAACGAAGCAGCCATGGGCGGCCTCGGCTGGCTGGCCGGATACGCGCGCGGCGTGGTCGAGGGTCTCCATGCGCTGGCCCACGAGGAGCGGCCGCGGTGGATCATCCTCGCCGAAGCCCAGGGCCTGCTGCGTGACTTGGAGGCGCAGTCGTGAGCGCCGCACAGACCCCCGCAGTCGAGGCCATGCGACAACGGCATCAGGCGGTGATTGACGGGGCATCGATGGGCGAGCTCGTCGCCTGCGGGCGGATCTTCCACGCCGCCATTAACGTGCATGGGCGGGGATTTGAGGATGATGACTTTTTGGCGTTGGCATCGTTCGACGACGTCATGTCCGAGGTCATTGCCCGCCGGCGACCGGCTTCGTTGCAGGAATTCGCGGCGAAGGTCGCGTATCTCCTGGGGCGCATCGAGGGCGAAAGCATGTCGGATGACGCTACCGAAGCCGTGCTGAACGGGCTCAAGGAGGATGCGGCGCTGCTCTGTACAAGGGATGCACAGCGTCTGGAGGTGGCCGCATGAGCGCGACCACGTCTTACTCAGACCGCGATCTTGCGCTGTTCCGTAGGGGGAAGGCCCTGTTCAAAACGGCTACGACCGCGCCGGGCGGGGCGGAAGCAGAACGGGCCTTCGCCGAGTTCAACGCCATTGTGCCGGCCTTCCTTGCCGCGGAAGCGCGGATAGAAGCCGCGCTTAGAGAGGCACCGGCATGAACGCTCCGATCCCGCTCCTGACTTGGCCCGACCGGGCCGCACCTCGCCCGGTCCTGTGCCTCGATCTGGCACGCAAGGTTGGCTGGTGCGCCGGAGTTCCCGGCGCACATCCCAGCTACGGCACCGTCGAACTTCAGGGTCGCTCGCATGGCGTCGTCTATGCCGACCTCGTCCGCTGGATCCACGCGCTGATCCGGCAGCATCACCCGGCGGAGATCGCCATTGAATCCCCGCTCGGCAGCGGCGCCGGATCCAGTACCACGCGGCTCGCCTATGGGCTGGCCGCGCACTTGTCTCTGCTCGCCTATCAGCACGGCATCCCAATGCGCGAAGAACCTGTCTGGCGCACCCGTCGCGACGTCATCGGGCGCAGCGACTTCCCGGCCGGCACTGCGAAGTCGGAGGTCATCGCCTGGTGCCGCGCGCATGGCTTCGCGCCCAATGATGACAACCAAGCCGATGCCATAGTGCTGTTCAAGGCGATGGAGGCGGAGCAAGGCCGCAAACGATGAAAAGCCCCCCGCGTCCGCCGCCCGGCGCTGAGTTCGACCTCATTGAGATGTACTTCTCCATGAGTGCGGAACAGGCGGAAGCCATCGCTGGCGCTTCCGAACTTCCGTTGCTTCGGACATCCGCGCAACTCGCCGAAGCCCTGAGCGCGATCGCGAACCGATGGCTCCTGCACGTTACGGCTCAGGAGTTGGGAGGACTGCCCCGTGGCGCGCCTCCCTCAGAACGCGCGACGTGGTGCGATGGCGTCGCGCGCGCCGCGGATGACTTGTTGGTCCAACTAGGGGCGGGCCGCGGCGCCGACGACCGTTACCCCGTAGTGACGCGGATCCGCAGCGGCCAATACCGGACTCAGATCAATCCTCACAGCCAGATTCAAGCCGCGCTGGGCAACCTTATTGGCTACCGCGAGAGTGACACTCCGGTTGATCAGACACCGGACGACACACTGCTCTCTCTTCGATCCAGCCTCGAGCTGCATTTCGCACCGGCACTCAGCACTGCTACGAAGCCCGGGGAGTTCGGCGAGAGCCGCCGCGTAGATGAGGACGTCCTCAGGGCAGCGATTGCAGCCGTAGCGTTGATCCGCGGCCATGCTCAGCTATCGGCCGCCGGATGGCGGGCACGCGCGAGCAGGCGGGCCAAAGGAGGGCGGCGCCCGAACGCGGCGCGGCGAGCGGCTGCCCATCAATTGGCGGTGGCGTTTGAGTGGGCAACTGGAACGTCAGCGTCACCGCCGACACCTCGAATCAAATTCGCCGCATTCATGAGCGCGTTCTGCGAGTGGATGGCCGCATCAAGCCGGCAGGACAGTCTCGAAGCGTTCGGTGCTGATGGTCCCAATGGGGTCACCATGACGATCATCGAGGACTTGATGCAGGGCACCACCCCGGGGAGGAAACCTCCCCGAAACCGGGGAAGTTGATGTTGTAGCGTCGGGCATCTGGATCCCTATTGTCCATGACCGTTCCCCCTCATTCGGAGCGGTACATGAACCTTCCAGCCCTCATCCCCGTCCCTCGCGTCAAGGACGTGCTCGGCATCCCGCGCACCACGGCGTATCGGCTCGCCGCCGAGGGCCGCCTGCGCATGGTGAAGATCGAGAGTTCGTCTTTCATCACCGGTGAGTCGGCCGCGGCGTTCCTCGCAACGCTGAGCGACGCGCAGCTGCGTCCCGCTAAGGCCGCCGCCTAACCCAACCCCGCCAACGACAACCCCCGCACAGCGGGGCTGGCGGGGGCTGGGAAGGCACATATTCGGGCAACTATCGACACCCCCGATGTAGCGGAACCGGACACCGATTTCCAGCCTGCCGTGCGGCCTTTCTCGAAAGGCACACGATGACAGAAGCATCCCGTCTCAGAGCGTTACTCGCTGAGGCAGCCGAACTGCGCCAGCGCCGCGATCTCGGAGCCGCCGAGGCGATCGAAGCCATGGCGATCGTCTCACTGCGCTCCATCCTCGTCTCCGCCCAGCCGCGACAGGCGAAGCGCCGCAACGCCCGCCGGAGGGCGCGCGCATGATCCGCGTAACCTCTCGCGCGGCGATCGGCAGCATGGCCGCGCGCGCAGGCCAGGTGGGCGAGCCCTGGACAGCCGGGCTGCTGCGCGGCGCCATGCAGGGCGAGATCACTCTTGTCGCTGTGCAGCCGGGGCAGCGCGTCCCTTCCGCCGCGCTTGACCACGATGTGCGGCAGCGGCCGATGGTCCTCCTGCTGTGTGCCGACACGGTGGATCGCGCCGTTGGGCCGGAGGATTTCCCTGGTGCCTGGCGCGTCTTCCGGTGGGCGGCCGCGATCCTGCTTCACGCTGCCGCGGGCGAAGCTGCGCACGCTGAGGAAGTCCTCTGCGCCGCGACAGTGATGCGCCGGATCCTCGTCATCGAATGCGGGACGGCCTCCTTGCCGAGCTGGTTGGGGAACCGCGATCGGTACGCCCCGAACCGCCCCAGCCTGATCATCAAGCCGCGCGATGGCCTTCCGCACCCGATCCAGGGCGCGCCGGCCGGGGTGGTGCTGCAGTGAGCGCCCCTTCCCCTTCCGACATCACCGAGCAACTCGCCGGCAATGTCGAAGCGCTGGCTCGGGAACTGGTTGGCGCGCACCCCACCAGCCGCACCGGCAGCGAGATCCGCTTCCGCGCCAAGGGCAGTCTTGCTGTGGCGGTGTCCGGCTGGAAGCGGGGGTCCTGGTACGACCACGAAGCCGGCCAGGGCGGCGATGCACTCGGGATGGTCGCGCACGTTCTCGGCGTTCCGATGCGTGAGGCCTACCGATGGGCACTGGAGTGGCTCGGCGGCTCCAACGCAGTCGAGCACCAGTTGGAACCGAAACCCGCTGTACGGACTCGCCAAGCCAACGCAGAGGCATCCCACACGCTCGACACCGCCCGGAACGTTTGGCGCGAGGCAGCGCCACCTTCCGGCACCATCGTGGACGCCTATCTGGCTTCGCGCGGCCTGACCGTTCCCGATGCTCCGGTGCTGCGGTTCCATCCTGCCTGCCCACGTGGGTCGGATCGACTGCCCGCCATGGTCGCGCTGATGACCGACCCCGCCACCGGCGAGCCCTGCGGCGTGCATCGCACCTTTCTCCGCGCCGATGGCAGCGGCAAGGCTGACGGCAATGCGAAGATGATGCTCGGCAATGTCGGCGTGATCCGGCTCGCGCCCGATGCGGAGGTGACGATGGGCCTCGGCCTGGCCGAGGGTATCGAAACTTCGCTCAGCGTCATGCAGGGCTTCGGCTGGTCCCCCGTATGGGCGGCTACCTCAGCCGGGGCGATTGAACGCTTCCCCGTCCTGCCGGGCATCGAGTGTCTGACAGTGTTCGCCGACGCGGACGAGGCGGGCCAATCCGCGGCACGCCATGTCGCAGACCGTTGGGCGGATGCTGGGCGCGACGCTCAAATCCTCACCGCGCCATGCGGCGACTTCAACGATCTCGCCCGGAGGTGCGCGGCCTGATGGATGGCATGCCGGACCCGGAAGTCCGCCTCCGCGACGCTGGCGTACGCCTCACGAAAGTGCCTCCGCCAGCGAAAGACACCCCTTGTGCGGCGGCGAGGAAGAGGCAGCCGCTCGACCTTCAGCCCCTCTTGCTGCCGACAGAGCGTGCCATCCCGGTCCGTCGCTGGGTCGGTGGCGTCGGTGCATTCCCGCGGCCGCGCCTCGCATGTCTGGCCGGTCCGCCAGGCGTGAACAAGACCACGTTGGCCCTTGGCGTCAGCGTCGCGCTCGCGGCTGGCCTACCCTACGGCGGTCTCGTGAATCCAGAGGCACCTTGCCGCGTCCTGTTCGGCGGCATCGAGGACGAGATCGCAGAGCTGCGGCGCCGCGGTCACGCCATCGCAGCGTCGATCGCGGACCGACCAGCGCAACGAGATCTCATCAACACCAACCTTGCGGTGATGGACGTCTCCGATTGCGTGCCTCTCTTCCTGGTCCAGCCCGATGGCCGGCTGATCGAAACGGAAGGCGCTGCCCGCCTTCGCGACACTATCGAGGCCTTCCGGCCTGACCTCGTCGTGCTGGATCCGCTGATCGAGTTGCACACCGCCGAGGAAGGATCGAACACCCTCATGCGCCCGGTGCTGCGCGCCCTGCGCAACATCGGTACCGAGGTCGATTGCGTCTTCCTGCTGCTGCATCACGAGACGAAGGCTGGTGAGGGGACCGCCCTTCAACGTCTCCGCGGCGCCGGCGCGATCGGCGGCGCCATTCGCTCCCTCTGGTCCATGCGCACAATGACGGCCGACGAAGCGAAGCAGTTCGGCATCACCGAGGACATGACCGACCTCTTCGTGAAGGTCGAAACCGGGAAGGCTCAGTACGCTCGCAAGCGTCCACACGCTTGGTTCGTCGCCGAGGAGCGCGAGTTGGGCAACGGCGATCCCGCCCACCACCTCGCCCCCTGGACACCGCCCACGGTTTCGATCTCCCCGGAGATGATGACCAGAGCCCTTCGCGCGCTGCGCCAAGGCCTTCACGGCGAACCCTGCTCCACCAGCCCTACTGCTCAGGCCGCGGCGCGTATCGCTATCGAACAGGCAGGCGTCCCCCGGGCCGCATGCGCCGATGTGCTGAAGCAACTCCTCGCCGCCGGAGAAGTCAGCCTCCGACTCTGGCGCGACCCCTCAGACCGGAAGAACCGCAAGCGGCTTTGGGCGCAAGGCAACCCATTCACCGGATGGCATGAGGAGGCGGTTCCCGATGCCCCGCGCCACTAATCCCAGTGGCGCACTTCCAGTGGCGCAGCGGCGCAGATTGGGTGCGCCGCGCCACTGGGGCGCCCTAGGGAAAAACCCTAGTGGCGCACCCTCCCAGTGGCGTCATGCGCACCCTCGGCCAGTGGCGCACTCAACGGCAGGGGCGCGTCGCCCTCCGTCGTCCCTCGCTCCCACAGCCCGGCACGCCCGCCGCGCTGCGTCCATTCACGTCCACCCATCCGAAAGGAACTGATCCCATGTCCCTCATCAGCAAGATCCTCGGACTGCGTCCGAAGGAGAACACGCAGGAAGCATTCGAAGTGTCGCTGAACGACGCGGAGGCGCAACTCGATGGCGCCCGCGCTCGCCTCGCCGATCTCAGCCGCGAGCGCGGCGAGCGGTTGCTCGATGCCAACCCCGAACTGCTCGCGCGAACCGAGAAGGAATTGACTGACGCGCGCAGCGAAGCCGATCGGCTGGAGGCCATGATCCCGGTGCTCCGCCGGCGGATCGACGACATGGCGCGACAGAAGATCTTCGATGAGTCGGTGGCAGCCATCGAGGAAGCGCAGGAACTGGGGGAAGCGTTCAAGGCCTGGTTTCGCTCGCGCTATCCCCAGTTGGCGGCAGAGATGCGCGAGGGGTTTGTTCTCGAAGTCCGTGCTGCCCGCGCGCGCGATGCCGCGATGAAGGCCATCGATAAGGCTGTGAAGGCCGGTCACGAAGCCGGAAAGCTTCCGCGGCCGCCGGCCGACGAACTATGGCCCGGGCAAGTGGAGGCCATGTACGGCGTGTCGGCGTTCGTGAAGCTGCCGCCGGAGAAGGGACCGCCCGGGAGCAATCACGCCAGCTTTTGGCCGGCGGCTGCGGAGCACCTGACATGAAGGCCCCCTTGGACCTCTCCGCCTGGAGAACGCTGCCGGGAAGAATCTGCAGCGTCGCGCCGGCAGACATGCTCTTCAGCGGGGTCGCGCTATCTGGAGCGCCCATGACAACCCCGGCCGGACTGTCCTACCTCCCAGCGATCGACGGATGCGCGCAGGAACTATTGAGCGGTGTGCCCGTGCTGCTCGACCACCGCATGGAGTCCGAAGCCGTCGTCGGCGTCACCGAGTGTGGCTGGATCGACGAGCTTGGCATGTTGCGTGTGATTGTCCGTCTGGCTGCAACTGACCTCGCGAAGCAGATCTGGTTGGCGATCGAGGCGGGGGCGCTGCAGGGCTTGTCATTTACCGTCTCCCCGCTGGAAGCGTTGCAACGGGACGGGGTCATTCACGTTCCCAAGTGGCGTCCGTTGGAACTGAGCATCTGTCCGCTTGGCTGGGACTCCGGCGCGCAGATCGATCGGTTTCAGGACAAGGCGGCGCTCTTGGCCCGCATGGTTCACGAGGTGGAAGAGTCGAATTGTAGGACCACCAAGCTAGTGAACAAGGCGGCCAGCGATCGGGTCGCGTTCATGGAGCGCGTCGCCACGGCGGTGGCCTGCGATCTTGGTGTGGATCCCGCCGAGGCGCGCGCATCGGCGCGACGGTTTGCCATCGAGACTGATCCATCCCTCGCGACGCACATCGACGGCACCGACGCAAATGCGGAGAGGGATGAAGCATGAGCGGACCAGCAACCTTCTCCGTTCCGCATCGGCCCCGCGCAACGGCCGTGCGTCGTTTGGCGCGGCCGCGCTGTCGTCCTCGCGGGTCCTTCCCGGGGGTTGGCGAATACGGGCGGCTTTCGCGCCCGAGTTCCCTAGCCAAAGAAAATTACAAGGGGTTCATCATCATGTTGCCAACTGAAGCCTCCATTGCCGACTTCGCCCGCGCGATTGGGCTGACCGAGAGGCGCGTCGCCACCGTGAAGGCCGAGGGGCGCCTTCCGGTAAGCAGCACAGGCAAGGTGGATCTACCTGCTCTGTTGCGCTTGGGCTGGACGGCCGCACTTGCGGCGAAGGGCTATGTCGAGAAGTTCCCGGAGCCGACCGAAGAGGAACTCGCCGCGGCGAAGGGCCTTGCACCGGGGTTGGCGTTCACAGAGCCCATGCATCGTGGATATGCCCTCGCTGCCCTGATCGCGCTGCATGAGGCGCCGATCAATGCAGCGATCGCCGCGGCCGAGGCTGGCGTGTCACGGGCGCAGGCCGAGCACCTTGCCGATCTACTGCTGGTGATGCTGTTCCAGCAGATGAATGAGGGCGCCGCCAGCGCTGGCCTTCCGGATGCGGGCAAAGGCGGCCCCTTGTACGCGAACCCTACAATCAAGGATTGGCGCTCCGGCGTCGCCTGGCATCGACTGTTCGACGCATCTGGAGCGCCGGCAACCTCGACGCGAATTCCTCAAGCGGAGGAGACCTGACTATGACCATCGAATACATCGACGGCTTCGATCGGGCGAACACGAACACGTCCCTCGCCCTGCGCGGCTGGCAGGGGATCACGGGGACGTTCGCCGCGATCACTGGGCGGAACAGCCAGGGGAACGCGCTGCGCCTGTCCTTCAATGGAACGAATGGGATGTGGCGCGACCTCCCAGGCGGGAACCTCGCGTCGCGGGTTGTCGGCGTGGCGCTGAAATATCGAACGACATCCTTCGCGTCTTCAATCAGCCTGTTCTCCTTGCGTGACGGCAGTACAGCGCAGATCAACGTCTTCCAAGGGGCGAATGAGGGGCGTCTGATTGTCAAGCAGGGTACGACGACGCTCGGGACCAGCGCCATCCTGTGGTCAGATCCGGCTGGACTGGGCGTGTGGAAATATGTGGAACTCGTTTCCACCATCCACAACACAACGGGTTCCTATGAACTGTTCGTCGATGGTGTGTCCGTTCTAAGCGGCACCAATGTCGATACGCAGGGCTCGGCCAACGCGTACGCAAACCGCCTCTATATCGACGGTAGTTACAACGGGTGCTCGGATTTCGACGATCTGTATGTCGGAAGCACTCGCCTTGGCGAACGCCGCGTTGTCTCGCTTTCCGTTACCTCCGATTCTGCCGTCGCCTGGACCCGCAGCACTGGGTCGAACAACTACGCGACGGTGGATGACAATCCACTGAGCGCGAGCGACTACAACCAGGCGACCGCGGCCAGCCTTCGGGATCAGTTTGGGCTTGAGGACCTGAGCTTCACGCCAGCGTCGATCGACGCGGTCGCGGTGAACTACACTCACACCAAGACCGACAGCGGAGCGCGGACGATCCGGGCCGGAATTGTGAGCGGCGGATCGACGGGCAATGGCACCACGGTCAGCCCTGTGCTGTCGGTTGACACATTCCGACAGGAGCTCTTCGCGACTGACCCGAACACCGGCTCCGCGTGGACCAAGTCCGGTGTCGATGCGGCCGAGCCATTCTACGAAACCATGACCTGATATGAGTGGCACGACCCGCATCCCCGCGGCGTTTGTCGAGGTTCTGTCGGAGGGGCCGCCGCCGCCAGCGCGCGTGTCTGCCGCGTATGTCGAGGTGCTGGCGGGTCCGCCCGTTGTGCCGGCGCTGGTGTATTTCGCCTTTGTCGAGGTGTTGGCCCAAGGCCCGGCTGTGGTGATTGAGGGCGACTTGGCCGCCACCCTGGCTGACGATGTCGTGGCGGCTACGGGCACGGTCCCGATCATCGGCAACCTAACCGCGACTCTGGCTGACGACGACGTCGCCGCTACCGGCACCGTGCCCCTGTCTGGCGACCTTGAAGTCACGCTCAGTGACGATGTGGTCGCCGCCGCGGGGTTCCCTGGCGAGGGCACCGTTGGGGTGGTCGGCGACACGCCGATCGTTCTGGAAGGCGACACGGTGGCCGCGACCGGCACGGTGGAACTGATCGGCGACTTTGCCCAGACACTGGGCGATGACGTGGTCGCGGCGCTCGCGATCGTCGGCAGCAACGGGCCGTTCACCAGGCGGCGAACGATGGTGCTGAACGGGTGACCACGCGATGAACGAGGACTTCATCCGCCCCCTGCAGGACCGCGACCTGCAACGCCATCCTTTGTCCGCTGAGCAGATCCACGGTCTGGAGAAGGCGAGCGATGGTGACGCCGCGTGGTTCGCGGCCCATCCCGGGCGGAATTACCGCCTGCGCCGTACGGGTTTCCACGAGGTGGCCCTAGACCCCGACCTACTCACCTTCGCGGTGGTGAAGCAGGTGCGTCCCGGCTCGCGCGTGAGGGCGTTCTTCCGTGGCCGCCTCGCCCAGATTGAGGATGCTTCAGAGGCGGAGGCCGAACGCCTGTTTCATACCGCCATGGCCCAGTACCCGCAGCACGCCGCGGCAGTCGCCGAGTATGAGGCAGAGAGGGGGACACCGCGATGAAGGGCGCCGGAAGTCCGGCGCCCCGTTCACCATCAGAGCGGCGGCGCAATATAGTAGTCAGACACGCCTCGCCCATAGTCGGGCCGGTCCCATGGCCGCTCGTCCGCCCGATAGTGTGGCGCGTTGTCGAGTTGGTCGCGCGTGACTGACACGACGTAGCCGCCCAGTCCGGTGTCGTAGTCGAGGCTGCTCCACGGCAGCGGGTAGTAGTCGTCTCCGATGCCGAGGAACCCACCGAAGCTCACCACCGCGTAAGAGACTTGGCCAGACATCTTGTCGATCATCAGCGTGTAGACAGAACCGATCCGCTCCCGGTCAGCACCGTAGACGGCGGTTCCTTCGACCTTGTCGGATGAAATGAGCTGCTGGGTCTCGTCAAGCGCGACCGGCTTTCCCGTCATTGAGCGATCAGACATTGTTGCCTCCCTCGTTTTGGCTGGAGACGGTGTAACCTCCGATGCCAATCGAAGTTGCACCGCCGCGCTTGGTGGGCAGGTCCGGCAGTCCATCGCCGCGGTTGGCGTGATCTAGCTGTTCCGGCCACGAGGGCTGCGGCGGCGAGCCTGAGCATCACGGAAATCTGCAAGGCGCGGGGGGATTGTGCAACGGCGTGCGCTGTTCACGCGTCGCCGGAAGGAGATTTACGAGGCGATCCATCCGGAGACGCGGCATGGAGTGAACCAGCACACGAGCACTCGCCAAATTGGCGACACCTCGCGCTTCACGGCCGACACCGCCTCCCGCACCGGCCGGTCAGCCCGCGATGTTCGTCGAGACGCCACGCGCGGCGCAACGGTGATCGCGCGTGTAGCATCCGACCCGGGCGTGCGCGCGGTGCATATGACGAGTGCACCGGCGACCGCTGGCAAAGGCGCCTGCCGACCGACAAGGTCATCCCGCCCGGGGAGAACCGCTCATGCACACGCGCCCATCGCCGCGCCCGCCAACTGCCGTAGCATGCGCTCGCTGACGTTCTGCGCCGCGCTGGCATGCCTCGTTGCCGCCATCGCCCTCGGCCTCGACGCGCTGCGTCCGGCGCCGGTCGCCGTCTCGGCGTTCGATGTTCGGGCGGTCGGGCTGCGCCGCTAACCACCCCAACGTGGCAGCAGTGGCACCGGCAGCAGCACGCCGCGGAGGTCGCCCAGTATGAGGCAGAGAAGGAGGCGACGCGGTGACACAGATGTCGCGCTGAGCCCGCGGCCGCTCGCGGCTGTGGCCTCAGCCCAGAATCAGCAAAACCCCGGCGGCGAGCGCCGCAACGGCAGAACTTGATGTGAACAACCAGAACGAGGGAGCGCGCATGGCTTTCCTCTCCGGCGAGGAGTTAGAGGATTACCTGAGCGCGTAGCGGCCGCACTCCGCCAGGGTCGGAATCTACCCATAGGAACCGACCGGCCCCTGACACCTGTCGGCGTCCTTAGGGCATCCCTGCCTGCCGCGGCGCATTGCAGGTTGTGACGCGTTTTCGCTGACCCCATTTCCACATCACGCAGCGCCGGCAGCGAAGAAGGCCCCGCTACCGCAATGGTCTAGCTAATGCGCGGGATGGATGCCCCTGAGGAACTCGAGAATCTGGCTTCGCGTTTCCTGGCGACTAATCCTCGAAAAGGCTCGAATGAGGTCCCGCCTCTCGCGCGCGGTGCCGGTTAAATCGCCGCGATCGGCGCGCAAAGTGCCGTTGATGCTGTGCTCGGGCGTTGCCATTTCGAAGAAGAAGAAGGCGATCGACACGCCCATCGCGCGGGAGATGTCGTAGAGGCGCCCGGCCGCGATTCGGCTTAGACCTGACTCGTAGTTCTGAATCTGTTGGAATGATACCCCAATGGCGTCCGCTAAGGACTTCTGGGACATCCCTAGACCCACGCGTTGCTCGCGCACTCTTTTGCCGACATTGAGATCGAGCTCGTCGGGCGCTCGAGGACGTTCTCGTGCGGGGCGAGGCCTCGGCGACGGGCTGACCATCTGAAACGCATCCTCGCCGTCTGGGATCATGTGCTCTTCCGGCTGAGGGGCGCTGTTCATAGAAGGACGGCTCCAATCCGGCGGTGCGGCACCCGCTGAACGCGCGTTGCGTTCAGCGGAGAAGACACCATGTCTGCGCCCGAATGGACGCGCGCTGCGACCGTCGGAATCTACTCATGCCAATCACGCAGGGGGGTGCGCATGCAGCGGCAGCGAACCGCGCTGGGCGTGACCGTCACGCGTCGGCCGCAGTGACCGCGCAGGGGCCGGGTTCGCCCGGCCCATTCTGCGCCGATGTGTCCGGAGATGTCTCGCGGGCTGTGAAGCCCCCGTGAAGCCCCGATATCGTCTGGCTCTGTGGATAAGTCCCGTAAGTACTGGTGCCGGCACGCGGATTTGAACCGCGGACCTACTGATTACGAATCAGTTGCTCTACCACTGAGCTATGCCGGCCCCCGCAGCGCCGCGTGTCCCCACGCGGCCCGGGCGGCGCTCTCTACCCCCCGGACGCTCGCCGCGCAACCGTGTGTTTCGCGACCCGGCACAGGCCCGCGTCCCGTGCTACCCATGCCGCGCCATGCGCCGCCGAATCATCCTCCTGGTCCTGCTTGCCCTCGCCGCCGGCGCCGGATGGTTCTGGTGGACCCTGCCGCCGGCCGTCGCCATCGCCATGGCGACCAGCGGCCCGGCGCTGCGCGCCGTCTATGCCACCGGCAGCGTCGAACCCGTCCATTGGGCACGGGTCGGCCCGGCCGTGCGCGCCCGCGTGACCGAGGTGCTGGTCCAGGAAGGTGAACGCGTCACCCAGACCCAGCCTCTGGCCCGGCTCGACGACCGGGAAGCCCGCCATCGGGTCGAAGAAGCCGAGGCCCGCGCCCGCTTCGCCGATGATGAGCTCGCCCGCACCCGCACCCTGGTGACGCGCGACATCGCCTCCCGCTCGGCCCTCGACCGGGCGGAGGCGGAGGCCCGCGCGGTCCGCGCCGGGGCCGACGCTGCCCGCCGGCGGCTCGACGACTACATCGTCCGGGCCCCCTCGGACGGCGTGGTCCTACGCCGCGATGTCGAACCGGGAGAGGTGGTGGACACCCCCGCCAGCCTGTTCTGGATCGGCGAGCCCCGCCCGCTCCGCGTCACGGCCGAGGTGGATGAGGAGGACATCGCCCAGGTCCGCGAAGGCC
This sequence comes from Roseomonas sp. SRI_022, assembly GCF_057586215.1. NCBI lineage: Bacteria > Pseudomonadati > Pseudomonadota > Alphaproteobacteria > Acetobacterales > Roseomonadaceae > Roseomonas > Roseomonas sp. SRI_022. The sequence continues at coordinate 271,723 of NZ_JBYCZL010000001.1, read as the reverse complement.
AGCGCGTGCTGCTGCGTGCCGATGCCTTCCCCAACCAGGTGCTGACCGCGACCGTCGGCCAGATCACCCCCAAGGGCGACGCGACCCGCAAGGCATACCGCGTGCGGCTGACCCTGCCGGACGACACGCCGCTGCTGATCGGCATGACCGTGGAAGCCAACATCGTCCTGCGCCAGACCGACGATGCCGTGCTGGTACCGCCCGCGGCGGTGCGCGACGGCCGCGTCTTCGTCGTCCGCCGCGAAACCGTGGAACGCCGCCCCGTCGAAATCGGCGTGCAAGGCCCCCGCGCAGTCGAGATCCTGCGCGGGCTGGCACGGGGCGAAGCCGTGGTGCTCGATCCGCCGGCCGGTCTCGCGGACGGCCAGGTGGTGCGCCTCAGGCCATGAGGCTCATCCTCGACCTCGCGCGGGGCATGCTCTCGCGCCGGCGGCGGCAGACCCTGGTCAGCGTGCTCGGCGTCGCGCTCGGCGTCGCCTTCTTCATCGCCATCGCCTCGATGATGCGCGGCTTCCAGACCTACTTCGTCCAGCAGGTCATCGATGTGCAGCCGCACATCGTCATCAAGGACGAAACCCGCAGCCCCACCCCCCAGGCCGCGCAGATGGCGCTGCCGGACGGGGCCGTGTCGATCAACGGCGTGAAGCCGGTGGATCGCATCCGCGGCATCCGCGCGGCCGGGGACAAGCTCGCGATCCTCGAATCCATCCCGGGCGCGGCCGCGGCGCCGATCCTCACCGGCGCGGCGCTGCTGCGCTATGGCTCGCGCGACGTGTCCATCACCGTCACCGGCATCGATCCCGCGCGCTACGCCCACGTCTCCAACATCGAAAAGGACATGCTGCAGGGCCGGCTCGAGGAACTGCGCTCGACCGCCAACGGCATCATCATCGGTGACAGCCTGGCGCTGCGCCTGGGCGTGCAACTCGGCGACACCGTGGTTGCGATCTCGCCGCGCGGCGTCTCGCTGCAGATGAAGGTGGTCGGCCTGTTCCACACCGGCCTCGTCACGCTCGACCAGTCGGCGGGCTATGTGCTGCTGAAGGTCAACCAGGTCCTGCAGGACCGGCCCAACGTGGTGAACCAGATCCTGCTGCGCCTGGCCGACGTGACCCAGGCCGAACCGCTGGCGCGCGAGATCGAGGACCGCTTCGGCGACCGCACCGAGAGCTGGGAGGAGCAGAACCGCAACATCCTGACGGTATTCGTCATCCAGAACGCCATCATGTACAGCGTCACCGGCGCCATCCTGCTGGTCGCCGCCTTCGGCATCTACAACATCATCTCGACCGTGGTGTTCGAGAAGACGCGCGACATCGCCATCCTGAAATCGCTCGGCTTCACCGAGGGCGACGTGCAGCGGCTGTTCCTGGTGCAGGGGCTGATCGCGGGCTTCCTCGGCGCGGCGCTCGGCTGCCTGATCGGGCAATTGATGATCGAAGGGCTGGCCCAGGTGCGCTTCCGCACCGAGACACCGGCCGGCACCGACCGCTTCCTGCTCGCCCGCGACTGGCGGATCTATGCCGTCGCCGCCTTCTTCGCGGTCGCCTCGGCCGCGCTCGCCGCGGTGATCCCGGCGCGCCGTGCCGCGCGGCTCGACCCCGTGCAGATCGTGCGTGGCGCGGCGTGAGCGAGCCCACCCCGCTGCTGGTGGCGGAGAACGTGACCAAGATCCTGCCCGAGGGCGTCACGCTGGTGGCCGACATCGACCTTACCGTCCAGGGGGGTGAATTCGTCGCCATCACCGGGCCGTCGGGGTCGGGGAAATCCTCGCTGCTCTACCTGCTCGGGCTGCTGGACCGGCCGAGCGTGGGGCGCGTCCTGCTCGAAGGCCGCGACACCGCCGCACTGTCCGCCCACGATCTCGCGGCGATGCGCCTCGCGCGGCTCGGCTTCGTGTTCCAGTTCCATTTCCTGCTGCCGGAATTCACCGCGCTCGACAATGTGCTGATCCCCATCCGCCGGCGCGGCGCGCTGAAGCTGCCCGCGGCGCAGGAACGCGCGCATATGCTGCTTGATGCGCTTGGCCTCGGCGCGGCGGCGAACAAGTTGCCGGAACAGCTTTCGGGCGGCATGCGCCAGCGCGTCGCGGTGGCGCGCGCGCTGGCGAACGACCCGGTGCTGCTGCTGGCGGACGAACCGACCGGCAATCTCGACACGAAGAACGCGGCCGCCGTCTTCGACATCTTCGCACGGCTGGCGCGCGAGGACGGGCGCGCCGTGCTGGTGGTGACGCATGATGCCGAACTGGCGCAACGCGCGACGCGCCGCGTGCATCTCGTCGATGGCCGGATCGTCAGCGACGAGAGAGGCTAGAGCAGATCCCGATCAGGTGGAATCACCTGATCGGGCGAAGATGCTCGCAAATACAGAAGCCTGGAGACGTTGCCGCGAGCCTGGGCGAACGGAAACGGCTCTAGGCGCCCTCCGCCGGATCATACATCACCCCGGACGACGCGAAGCCGCCATCCACATTCAGGATCTGCCCGGTGACGAAGGCGTTGTCGCCGCTGCACAGGAAGGCGACGGCAGCGCCGACATCCTCCGGCGTGCCGTATCGCTTGACCGCCATGCGGTCGAGGAAGGCGGCGCGCTGGCGCGGCCCATGCGCGGTGCGGGCCACCTGCGTCGGCCCGGGTGCCACCCCGTTCACGAGGATGCCATACGGGGCGAGTTCCACCGCCAGCACGCGCGTCAGCATCTCGATCCCGCCCTTGCTGGCGCCATAGGCCGCTCGCCCGGTGCCACCGAACTGCCCGGAGACGGAGGAAATGGTCACGATCCGCCCGCCGGTATCAGGTGCGACAGCCATCGCCCGCCCTGCCGCGCGTGCGGTCAGGAAGCAGCCGACCAGGTTCACGCGCAGCACGCGCTCGAAGGCGGCGAGCGACATCTCCAGCACCGGCACGCGGTCGGTGATGCCGGCATTGCAGACGGCGATGCGCAGCCGGCCGAAGCGGCGCTCGGCCTCGGCCACCGCCGCGTCGACGGATGCCTCGTCCGTCACATCCGTCCGCCAGGGTGCGGCGGTGCCGCCGAACACGGCGATCTCCTCGGCCACGCGCGCGGCGGCCTCGGCATTGATGTCGGCGACCAGCACAGATGCGCCCTCGCGGGCGAGGCGCTTCGCGATCCCCTCCCCGATACCCGACCCGCCGCCGGTAACGATCGCGCCCCGGCTCATGCCTCGTCCTCGATGGCGATGACGCGGGCGGGTGCGCCGTCGCTGTCCGGGATCTTCACCGGCAGGCCGATCACCTGGTTCCGCGCCTGGCGCAGCGCGCCCATGTTGCAGAGGTATTCGAACATGATGATGCCGCGCGCGAGCAGGTGGAAATGCGTGACATGCTCGGGCAGCGGCGGGCGCGGATCGCCGGTCAGGAAGTTGCGGATGCAATGGTCCTGGGGGAAGTCGAAGCCGACTGCCTTGATGCCGCGCTCGCGCAGCCAGATCGACCCTTCCGCCGTCATCCACGGCGCCTCGCGCCAGAACGCCTCGGTGTCGAGGCTCGCGCGTTCGTCCCAGCGCGTGCGCACCAGCACGAAGTCGCCCGCCCGCACATGCGTCCCTGCGGCCGCGAGATGCTCGCCGGGGATCGCGGTGTTCGCCGGCACGTCGGAGACATCGATCACCGCCCCCGGCCCCACTGTCATGTCGAGCGTGATGGCATCCGTCGTGAACCCCTGCGGGTCCACATGGCGTGGGCTGTCCATATGGGTGAAGGCGTGCACGTTCCAGCCGGCCCAGGTCGCCTGGCCCGCGCCGGTGTCATGCGTCTTGGCGAAGCGCCGCTCGACGGCCCAGCGGAAATGCCCGGTGCGCACCGGGGTCGAAAGGTCGATCAGCCGCGCCACGTCTCAGCCATCCTTCCAGGGGCGCCGCGCCCACAGCGCGCGCAGCGCCGCATCCTCCCCCAGCACGATCTGCCGCGTATCCTCCGCCGAGCGGAACTTCAGCGGGATGAACAGCCGCTCCGCCTCGGCGATCCAGGCGGGGTCGCGCATCGTCTCGGCCAGCATCAGTTCCAGCCGCGCGGTGATCGGGATGGGCGTCGCCACCGGCACCACCAGGGACCGCACCACGCGCGTGTCGATCGGGTATCCCGCCTCGGCGAAGGTCGGCACATCCGGCGTCATCGGGAAACGCTGCGCGCCGGCCGAGGCGATCGGGCGCACCCGCCCCTCGCGGATCAGCCCGACGCTCTCCCCCATGTTCATCGACGCGATCTGGATATGCCCGCCGATCAACGCGGTGACGGTCGGCGCCTGGCCGGCGAAGGGCACATGGTTCAGCCGCACGCCGGCCGCGTTCTCGAACTCGATCATCAGCAGGTGGTCGTCGGACCCGATGCCCGCGGTGCCAACCGAGATCGTCCCCGGTGCGGCGCGCGCCGCCGCCACGAGGTCCGCGACCGTGCGCATCGGATTGTTCGGCGCGACATGGAAGCCGCTAGGATCCTCGACCACCGTGCCGAGATAGGCGAAGTCGGTCAGCGCATAGCGCGGCGTGCGTTCGATGGTGATGGTCTGCAGGCTCGGCGTGATGACGGTGCCGATCGTGTATCCGTCGGGTGCCGCCTGGGCCGTGGCGGTGTAGCCGATCTCCCCTCCCGCGCCGGGACGGTTGACGACGATGAAGCGCGCGCCCGGCAGGTGCTTCTCGAAATAGGGGACCATGGCGCGGATGTTCACATCCGTCCCGCCGCCCGGCGGGAAGGGCACGATGATCTGGATGGGGCGTTCCCCCGGCCAGGCGCCTTGCGCGCGCAGGGCGACGGGCGCGGCGATGCCCCCGGCGAGGCCAGCGGCCATCAGGCCGCGACGCGATGCTGTCATTCCTGCCTTCCTTCCCGTCCGGCGCTCGTTGCGGCGCCGTCGTCCCGCGAAGGCTAGAACAGGCCAAGCGGCCCCGGTAGCCGTCAGCCTCGCGCAGTCGCAGCGAGCAGCCCGCCGCCGGCCACCAGCGCCGCCGCCACCGCGGCACGCCAGGTCAGCACACCCTCCCCCGCCACCACCAGCAGCAGCGTGGAGGCGACCGGCACCGCATAGGCCAGCGTGCCGAGCAGCCGCGGATCGCCCCGCTTCATCCCCGCATCCCACAGGAAGAACGCCGCCCCCAGCGGCCCGGCGCCGAGCAGCAGCACCGCCAGCCATTGCCGCGCATCGGGCAGCACCGTGGCCTCGAAGGCCAGGTGAGCGACGGCGGACAGCAGCGCGGTGGCCAGGCAGAAGCCGGCCAGCGCCTCGGTCGGCACCGCAGCCATGCGCTTCGAGGTGACGGAATAGACCGACCACACCACCGCGCAGCCCACCGCCGCCGCGAAGCCCGGCGCCGCACCCGGCGGAAAGGACGCCCCGGCACCGACCAGCAGCACGCAGCCCGCAAAGCCGAGCGCGACGCCCGCGATCCGCCGCCCGCCCAGTGGCAGGCCCAGGATCGGCGCCGAGAGCAGCACGATCAGCAGCGGCCACAGATAGTTCAGCAGATTCGCTTCCACCGCTGGCGCCAGCGCCAGCGCGGCGAAGTACAGCGCGTGGTACCCGAACAGCCCGCCGACGCCATGCAACCAGGCAAGCGGCCCCTGGCGCAGCAGGACGAGCTGCCCGCGCGCGGCAACGACGGCGAGTGCGATCAGCCCGCCCGCTGCGAAGGCCATCGCGGTGAGTTGAAGTGGCGGCAGGCCGCCGGCCATGCGCGCGAGCAGCGCGAGGAAGGCCCACAGGACTAGGGCGCCGCAGCCGGCAATGGTGGCAGAGGACATTCGATCCGGGGCAGAGTGCGTGGCCCGGCACGGAAGCGCCGGCACCGTGCTCTACCATGCTGGAGTGATCAGAAGGAAATGCTTGGCTTTCTCGTCCGCACCGCCATCGCGGCCGTCGCACTTTGGGTCGCGGTGTCCATCGTGCCCGGGCTTGCCGCGCGGGGTGGCGGCACGCTGCTGCTCGCGGCGATCGTGCTAGGTGTCGTCAACGCCGTGGTGCGGCCGATCGCGGTGTTCCTGTCCATCCCGATCACCATCCTGACCTTCGGGCTGTTCCTGCTGGTGGTGAATGCGGGAATGCTCGCGCTGGTCGCCTGGCTGGTGCCGGCCTTCACCGTCGCCGGTTTCGGCGCGGCGCTGCTGGGGTCGCTCGTGGTCTCGATCGTCTCGGCGACGATCAACGGGGCGCTGACCACGGGCTGACGGCGCTGGCTTCGCATGGGCGGACCGTCTATCCCTGACATGCGCATGATCCGTGGCGCCGGGGTGCCACGCCAGGATCGCGTCGCCGGAAGGGTGGGTTGATGGCCGACATCAGCGGGTCCCAGGCTGCCGACACGCTGATGGGCGGTGCGGGTGACGATCTGATCATCGCCTTCGCGCAGGGTGGCGCGCCGGCGGCCATCACCGCCACGCGGGTCGCCGCGGGGCTCGCCAAGCCGGTCGCCGCCGTTGCCGCACCGGACGGGTCGGGGCGCATCTTCATCCTCGAACGCGACGGCCTGTTGAAGTCGATGGACGCGGCGAGCGGCGCGATCGCCGCGACGCCGGTGCTGGACCTCACGGGGCAGGTGCCGACGACCGGTGAACGCGGCTTGCTCGGCCTCGCCTTCCATCCGGATTTCGCCGCGAATGGGCGCTTCTTCCTGTTCCTGTCGCAACTGGATGGCACCAGCGAGATCCGCGAATACCGGCTCGGCGCCGATGGCGTCGTGGAACCAGGCAGCGCGCGCACCATCCTCGAGATGCCGCAACCCGCCTTCGGCAACCACAAGGGCGGCTGGCTCGCCTTCGGCCCGGACGGGATGCTGTACGCAGGGGTCGGCGATGGCGGCGGCACCGGCGATCCGTCGAACAACGCGCAGAATCTCGACACCCTGCTCGGCAAGATGTTGCGGATCGATGTCGATGGCGACGACTTCGTCGCGGACCCGCTGCGCAACTATGCCATCCCTGCCGACAATCCCTTCGTCGGCACGGCGGGCCTCGATGAGATCTGGGCCTATGGCCTGCGCAACCCCTGGCGCAACGGCTTCGATTCCGCCGCCGGCCAGTTGTTCATCGCCGATGTCGGCCAGGCGACGCAGGAGGAGATCAACCTCGGCACCGCCGGCGCGAACTACGGCTGGCGCCTGTTCGAGGGTGATGCGCCTTATGATCCACCGAATGCCTCGCCCGCCGGGCTGACCTTCCCGATCCATGTCTATACCCATGCCTCGGGCGACGGCATCGCGGTAACCGGCGGCACCGTCTATCGCGGCCCGTCCGAGGCGCTGCACGGTGCTTACATCTTCAGCGATTCCGGCAGCGCGAAGCTCTTCGCGTTGCAGGATCTCGATGGCGACGGCACCTGGACACGCACGGCGCTGAGCCCGCTGACCACGCCGAGCGCGGGGAGGATCAACAACATCGTCTCCATCGACGAAGGACCGGATGGCGCGCTCTATGTCGTGGACTATCTCGGGGAGATCTTCCGCCTCGACCCGATACTGTCGGGACCGGTGGATGCGGGCGATCTGGTGCGCGGCGGCACGGGACGGGATCGTGCCTATGGCGGTGGTGGCGGCGACACGCTGATCGGCGGCGCCGATGCCGACACGCTGTTCGGCATGGCGGGCGGCGACCGGCTGTTCGGGCAGGATGGCAACGACAGCCTGTCGGGTGGCGCCGCGGGCGACACGTTGTGGGGCGGGGCGGGATCGGACACGCTTGATGGCGGGACCGAGCGCGACGCATTGGCGGGCGGGGCGGGCGATGATCTCTACCTCGTTTCCGACCAGCATGACCGGGTGGTCGAACTGGTAGGCGGTGGCGCCGATACCGTGCTTGCCGCCGCGTCCTTCCGGCTGCCCGCTGCGGTCGAGGTGCTGGTGCTGACCGAGGCCGCTGGTGCTGCGCAAGGAATCGGCGCGGCGACGGCGACGCGCATCATCGGCAACACCGCGGCGAATCTGCTGGTCGGGCTGCAAGGCAACGACACGCTGGATGGTGGCGCCGGGCGCGACGACCTGCGCGCCGGCGCGGGCCGCGATCGGCTCGATGGCGGATCCGGCGTGGACACGCTGCGCGGCGCGGCGGGGGATGACACCTATCTGGTCGACAGCCGCGCGGATCGTGTCTTCGAGGGCGTCGGCGGCGGCGCGGACACCGTCATCGCCAGCGGTGCCGATGGCTATTGGCTGACAGCGCAGACCGAGGTGCTGATGCTGGCCGGGCAGGCGCTGTTCGGGTCGGGCAATGGCGGGGCCAACATGCTGTACGGCAATGCGCTGGCGAACCGGCTGTATGGGCAGGCGGGGGCGGACACGCTGGATGGCGGGGGCGGCGCCGACACGCTGTGGGGCGGCGCGGACGGCGATCTGTTCATCTTCCGCGAAGGCGGCGGGGACGACATCGTGATGGACTATGACCCGACGACCGACCAGATCCTGATTGGGCCGAGCACGACCATCGCCATCAACGCCACGGCCGAGGGAATGCTCCTGGAGAACGCGGATTCCTCGATGCTGCTGCGCGGCGCGTCCAGCCTGCGGGTTTACGACGGCACGCCCGGCGGGGTGCCCGTTCCAGGGCCACAGATCGGCGGAGGCGACCTGACCTTGCGCGGCGGTGCTTCCGAGGCGCCACCACCGGCTGGCAGCATCACGATCGGCGGCGACCTCATCCTGACCAGCGCCGGCGGCACCGGTGCGCCGGGCGTCAGCGTCGATCCCTTCGGCTAGGCCGGCCGCCGCAGCACGGCGCGCGCGACTTCCGCCAGTCCCTGGTGACGTGGGCCTTCATCGAGGCGCACCGCGCCTTCGACCAACTCCAGCACCTCAAGCCCCGCGAAGTGCCGTTCCACCAGCGCGCGCGACCACAGCAGCGCGGGCTCCTTCGGCCCGCCGCTGCGCCGGCCTTCCTGCGCCGGGGTGAAGCATTCCAGCACCAGCACCCCGCCGGGGGCGAGCGCCCGCAACGCGCCTGCGCAGGCCACCTGGCGATCTTCCGGCGGCAGGTGCACATAGATCCAGGCGATCAGGTCGAAGCGCGCTTCCGGCCAGTCCCAGCGCGACAGGTCCGCCGTCACCGTCGTGACCGGCACGCCTCGGCGCGCGGCGAGCGCACCCGCCTTGGCCAGCCCCACCGCGGACCAATCGACCGAGGTCGCATCAAGGCCCTGTTCGGCCAGCCACACCCCGTTTCGCCCCTCCCCATCGCCCACCGCGAGCGCGCGCATGCCGCGCCGCAGGCGATGCGCCTGCGACAGCAGGAACAGGTTCGGTGCCTCCCCGAACTGGAAGTCGCCGCCGGCATAGCGTTCATCCCAGGCGAGCGACGTGCTCATCCCGGCAGCACCACCGGCCGGGGGTCGAGGAAGGTCTGGAACCAGGAAAAGGAGAAATGCAGGTGCGGCCCCGTCACGCGCCCCGTCGCACCTGACAGTGCGATGCGATCGCCCTGCGCCACCGTCTGACCCTCCCGCACCTCGATCGCCGACAGATGCGCATAGAGCGAATTCACCCCATGCCCGTGGTCGATCACCACCAGGTTGCCGAAGAAGTGGAAGGCATCCGCCAGCGTCACGCGCCCCGCCGCCACCGCCTTCAGCGGCGTGCCCGTCGGCACCGCGAAATCCAGCCCATAATGCGGCTGGCGCGGCTGGCCGTTGAGGATGCGCCGGCTGCCATAGACGCCGGAAATCCGCCCCTGCGTGGGCGCGATGAAGCCCTGCGCGAAGCCGGTCAGCGCGCTGTCCACGGCGCGCGCCGCGGTGAGCTTCTCGCGTTCGCGCAGGATGCGCTGCAGCGTCGCCTCATCGGGCGTGACCTGTTCCGGCGGCAGGCCGTTGATGCGTTGTTCCTGCCACTGCCGCCGCGCGATCGTCAGGCGGCGTTCCTCCCGGCGGTTGTCAGGATGGACGATCGCAAGCGTCGCGCTGGCACCCTGGTCGCGACCGAAGCCGAAGGCGAAGGCGCCGTCGGCGGTGACGCGCAGCGCGCGGCCGTCAAGCGCGAGCCGCGTGCGAGGGTCCGCCACGCGCCCCAGCACGAAGCCACCCTGCGCGAGGCCCGTCGCCGGGATGTCCAGCGTGCGGAGCGGGGCGGACGCAGCGGCAGGGCGCGCGAGAAGCAGTGCCGGGGCGGCAAGGACAAGGCGACGCGCGATGGTGGAGGGGCGCCGCCCCTCCAAACCACCCCGCCAGGTGGCAGTGCCACCTGGACCGCCGGCACATGGCACCAGGTCAAGGTGTCCAGAGGCCCTTAGGCCTTTGGTGGGGTGGGGTTCGGGGAGGGGCAAAGCCCCTTCCCGGTCACGCGTCACGCTCACAACAACGACCCCTGTTCCGGTGCCTGCCCCTTGCGCCGCGCGGGCGCGCCTTCCGCCTGCGCGCGCACCTCCCCATCCGCGAAGGTCAGCCGCAGCGCCTGCCCCGGTGCGACGCGTTTCGCCGCGGTGACGGCATGGCCATCCGCATCGCGCACCAGCGCAAAGCCGCGCGCGAGGACGGATTGATACGACGCGCTCTCCAGCCGCGCCGACAGCCCTTCCAGCACGGCGCGACGCTGGCGGATCAGCGCCTGCACCGGGGCCGGCGACAGCCGCGTCAGCGCACCTGCCGTTGCACGCGCATCGCGCTGCCGGCCCCAGGCGGCGGACAGCCGCAGCGACAGCGCCTGGACCGATGCACGTCGCGCAAGGATGCCCTCCCGCGGATGCGGCACACGTAGCGCGGACAGCGCCTGGCGCCGCCGATCCAGCAGCGACACCAGCGCGCGTGGCAGTCGGTCGCCGATGTCATCCAGCCGCTGACGCGATTGGGCGAGCCGCGCCGGCACATCCGGCAACCCACGCTCGGCGCGCAACAGCCGCAGCCGCGCGCCGTTCAGTAGGCCCGCCGCGGCCTGCGCCAGCCGCGCGCCGGTCTGCGCCAGTGCCGCTGCCATCTCCGCCCGCGCCGGCACCGCGAGTTCCGCCGCCGCCGTCGGTGTCGGCGCGCGGCGGTCGGAGGCATAGTCGATCAGCGTCGTGTCCGTCTCATGCCCCACCGCGCTGATCAGCGGAATGGAGCAGGCGGCGGCGGCGCGGATGACGATCTCCTCGTTGAAGGCCATCAGGTCTTCAAGGCTGCCGCCGCCGCGCGCGACGATCAGCACATCGGGGCGCGGCACGCGGCCGCCCGGTTGGATCGCGTCGAATCCGCGAATGGCGGCGGCGATCTGCTCGGCCGCGCCCTGCCCCTGCACCACCACCGGCCACAGCAGGATGCGGCGTGGAAAGCGGCGCGCGATGGTGGTGCGGATGTCCTGGATGACCGCGCCCTTCTCGGACGTCACCACGCCGACAACCAACGGCAGGCGCGGGATCGGCTGCTTGCGGGCCTCGTCGAACAGGCCCTCGTCCAACAGCCGCTTGCGCAGTGCCTCGATCTTCGCGAGCAGCGCGCCCTCGCCCGCGTATTCCAGGCGCTCGATGACCAGCTGGTATTTCGACCGGTCGGCGTAGGTGGAGATGCGCCCTGTCGCGATCATCTCCACGCCGTTCTCGGGCATGGTGCCGAGGTTGCGAACGCCGGACTTCCAGATCACCGCCTCGATCTTCGCGTCGGCATCCTTCAGCGACAGGTAGATGTGGCCGGAAGGATACCGTTTCATCTCGGTGATCTCGCCGCGCACACGCACGCGGCCGAACGCACCTTCCAGCGTGCGGCGGATCGCGCCGGCCAGGTCCGAGACGCTGTAATCCGGGATGTTCGAAACGGCCGGGGTGTCCATGGGCCCACCCTATGCTAAGGCGCGGCCCATCCAAAGCGGGGGTATGCGCGATGAAGGTCCTGGTGGTCGGCGGCGGCGGGCGGGAACATGCGCTGTGCTGGGCGATCGCGGCGTCTCCGCTGCTGGACACGCTTTGGTGCGCGCCGGGCAATGCCGGCATCGCGGAAGTCGCGGAATGCGTGCCGATCGATTCGCTCGACATCCCTGGCCTGGTCGGGTTTGCGAAGGACAGGGGCGTCGATCTCGTGGTGGTCGGCGGGGAGCCGCCGCTGGTCGCTGGCCTGGCCGACGCCTGCGCCGCCGCCGGCATCAAGTGCTTCGGGCCATCGCAGGCGGCCGCGCGGCTCGAAGGCAGCAAGGCCTTCACGCGGGAAGTGGCGGATGCCGCCGGCGCCCCCGGCGCGAAGTGGCAGCGCTTCACCGATCCCGCCGCCGCGAAGGCCTATATCCGCGAACAGGGCGCGCCGATCGTGGTGAAGGCGGATGGCCTCGCCGCCGGCAAGGGCGTCGTCGTCGCAGCGACGGTCGAGGAAGCCGAGGCCGCCATCGCCGACATCATGGAATCCCGCATCCATGGTGACTCCGGCGCGCTGGTGCTGATCGAGGAATGCCTGGTGGGGCAGGAGGTCTCCTTCTTCGCGCTGTGCGACGGCAAGACGGCGCTGCCGCTCGGCGCGGCGCAGGACCACAAGCGCGCTGGCGATGGCGACACCGGCCCGAACACCGGCGGCATGGGCGCCTATTCTCCGCCGCCCGTCTTCACCGATGCGCTGCGTGACGATGTGATGGCGCGCATCGTCAACCCCGTGCTGGCCGAGATGGCGCGGCGCGGCACGCCCTTCCGCGGCGTGCTGTTCGTCGGGCTGATGATCACCGCCGACGGGCCGCGCCTGATCGAGTTCAACGTCCGCTTCGGCGACCCGGAATGCCAGGCGCTGATGGTGCGGCTGCGGTCCGACCTGCTGCCGGCGCTGCTCGCCGCCTGCGATGGCGAGCTCGCGCGCTTCGACCTGCGCTGGGAACCGGTGCATTCGCTGGTCGTGGTGATGGCCGCGCGCGGCTATCCGGGGTCCTACGCCAAGGGCACCGAGATCCGCGGCCTGGAACGCGCCGCGCAGATCCCAGGCGTGCAGGTCTTCCACGCCGGCACGGCGCGCGGGGAGGATGGCGCGCTGGTCGCGACCGGGGGGCGCGTGCTGGGCATCACCGCCGCCGCCGCGACCCTGGCCGAAGCGCAGGCCGCCGCCTATGCCGCCGTGGACGCGATCGACTGGCCGGAAGGCTTCTGCCGCCGCGACATCGGCTGGCGGGCGCTCTGATAGGATAGGCGCCGCACCGCGACCTCGGCGTCGATCGCGGATCATATACGAAGAATTCTTCTTGCATCGTTCCTATTGCGAAGTATTCTTTGCATATGTCCGAACCACCGCCCAACGAAGCACTTCCCTGGCAGTTGCACCGCCGCGTTCCGCAATACCTGGCGCGGCGCTTCGCGCAGATCTGCGTCGCCCTGCAGACCGAGGATCTCCAGCCCTACAGCCTGCTCAATTGGCATGTCGCGCTGTTCGTGCAGATCCGGAACACGCCGGGCCGCGAGCGCAACGCCCTGGCCGCGGCGATCGGCGTCGATGCCACCTCCTGCGGACAGGCGCTCGAACGTTTCCAGCGTGAAGGCCTGGTCGCGCGCGGCGTGCAGGACGGCGACCAACGTGCCGCCGCCTTCACCCTGACCCCGGCCGGCGAGACGCTGGTGGTGGAGCTCATGCGCCGCTCGCGCATCACCGCGCAGCGGCTGCTGGCGCCGCTTGCGGCAGACGAAGCCGAGACCCTGCTCGCGCTGCTCGCGCGCCTGATCGAGGCCCATGAACCCCATGCCCGTCCCGGCGCCGATCGGCGGCCCCCGCGGCGGCACAGGACGGAGGATGAAGCATGCACCACCTCGGCCGTCGCGCCGCGCTCGCCCTCGCCGGCGCCCTCCCCGCCTTCCACCACGCGACGGCCTCGTCCTGGCCGGAACGCCCGGTCCGGCTGATCAATACCGGCGCGCCGGGATCCGGCATCGATCTCGTCGCGCGGCTGATGGGCGAAGGCCTGGCGCAGCGCTACCGCCAGCCCTTCCCGATCGAAAGCCGCCCGGCCGGCGGCATGCTGCCGGCGGGTGAGGCACATGCCACCGCCCGCTCAGGCGAGAGCCTCCTCATCGCGGCGACCGGCATCGCCTCGACGGTGCCGCTGCAATATCCCGGGCGGCTGCCCTTCGATCCAGATGCGGACCTGCCGCCGGTTGCCACCTTGGCCTCGGAATTCCTCGCCTTCGCCGTGCCCGCCGCGTCCCCGGCGCAGGACCTGCGCGGCTTGCTCGACCTGATCCGGGCGCGGCCCGGCGCGCTGAACTGGTACTGCGTGCCGGGCTTCATGGAACTCCATTTCCGCCTGTTCCTGCATGAGCAGGGGCTCGACGCGGCCCATGTCGCCTATCGCGGATCGCCGCCGGCGGTGCTCGACCTGGTGGCGGGGCGCATCCAACTGGCGATCGTGCCGATCTCCACCGCATTGCCGGCCTGGCGCGACGGGCAACTCCGCCTTCTCGCCGTGAGTTCGACCGTCCGCGCGCCCACAGCGTCGAACGTGCCGACCGCCGAGCAGGCCGGCATCGCCGCGCTGCGCTACGACCCCTTCACCGCGCTGTTCGGCTGGCGCGGCATGCCGGCGGCCCTGCGCGACGCGGTATCGGCGACCGCGGCTGCCATCATCGGTTCGCCCGACGTCACGCAGCGCCTGCTGGCCGCCGGGCTGGTGCCGCAATACGGCACGCCAGCGGCGCTGGCCGGCATCATCGCAGCACAGCGGGAACGCATGGAGGCCGCGATCCGCGTGCTCGGCCGCCCCGCGCCGGCCTGACGCGGCGGGGCGTTACGCCACCAGCGCGTCGATCGCCTTCGCCAACGCCACGTCCCGCGCGCTCAGCCCGCCCGCATCATGCGTGGACAGCGTGATCTCCACCCGGTTCCACACATTGAACCATTCCGGGTGGTGGTCCTGCTTTTCCGCCAGCAGCGCGACGCGGGCCATGAAGCCCCAGGCGGCGCTGAAATCGGCGAAGCGGAAGGTCCGCGTGATGGCGTCCCGCCCTTCCGCCATCGCCCAGCCCGGCAGGTCCCGCACCAGCGCCGCACGTCCCGCCGCGTCGAGTTTCTCCACCATCGCTGCCTCCTCATTTGCTTGACGGCGCCCCGGCGCGGCCCGCATGACGCGCCATGCGCTTCACCACCCCGCCCGGCCTCGATGACCTTGTGGAGATGGCCGAGCACGCGCTCGCCGCCATCCCCCAGCCGCTGCGCGACCTCGTGCGCGGCACCGCCATCCTGGTCGAGGACGTCCCGGATGACGAGACATTGCAGGAGATGGGCCTCGAAAGCCCCTGGGAACTGACGGGGCTGTACCAGGGCGTGCCGCTCACCCTGAAGTCGTCGGGCGACGTACCGCGCGAACCGGACCGCATCCTGCTGTATCGCGAGCCCATCCTGCTGGAATGGATCGAGACCGGCGAGGACCTGTTCCGCCTGGTGCGCAACGTGCTGATCCACGAGATCGGCCACCATTTCGGCCTGTCGGACGAGGATATTGCGCGGTTGGAGGAAGAGGACTGATCAACCGTTTGGGAATGCTGAATCATTCTGGATTGCCGCGACATTCCGAACCGAGAAGATCTACGTAGTACGGCTGGTCGTTACAGGCGTAGCGTTCTTCGACTTTGATCCCAGATCGGGTCGCGGAGTACGTGCTATGGCTACGTTCACGGCTGCCACTGGCTTGGATATTCCCGATATCCAGGACGGCACGGTGACGATGAAGTGGCGTATCCTCGGCAACGCCGTGCAACTGGTCATGGGCGCGGAACTCGTCGGCGGGCTGCTTTGCAGCATCGTCGGGCTTGACGAGATCACCGGCTTCGATCTCCGTTCAGGCGACGAGCGCTGGACGCCCGCGCTTGCGAGTGGCGCCGGGGAAGCCTTCCAACTCGACCTCATGATGAGTCTGGAAGCGGCCAGCGTGCCCACCACGGGACCTGACAGTCTCACGGGCGGCCTGGGCAATGACAGCATCGCCGGCCTTGGGGGAAACGACACTCTTCTCGGGCTGGAGGGCGACGACACGCTGAATGGCGGCATTGGCACGGACCGCCTCATCGGTGGTGCGGGCAGTGACACCTACTTCGTCGATTCTTCGTCTGACCTTGTGCGGGAAGTTGTCAGCGCGGGTGAGGTGGATTGCGTTATCACCACCGCAACCCGAACGCTCGATGCCAATGTTGAAAAGCTGATCCTTGCCGGTGCATCGGGGCTTACAGGCACGGGCAACGGGCTGCACAACCTGATCATTGGAAATGCCGCGGCGAATACCCTCGTCGGCCGCAATGGCGTTGACACGCTGATCGGCGGCGCCGGCAATGACATTCTCGACGGCGGGGGCTACGCCACCGTTCGACCGGACGGCACTCCCGTTATCGTGACCGAAACGTCGGCTGACCGCTTGGTCGGCGGCACGGGTGATGACCAGTACCAGCTGCGCTTTACCTCCCAAGTCGACACCATTATCGAGTTCGCCAACCAGGGCACCGACACCGTCGTCACCGCACTCCCGAACTTCACGCTGCCGGCGAATGTCGAGAATCTTGCGGAAAGTGCTGGTTTGCTGACAGGCAATAGGGTGGCCAACTCCATCGCCGGGTCTTCCGGCGCCGACACGATCAGGGGTCTTGCCGGAAATGATACGCTGGACGGAAATGGCTACATTGACCGGCTGGAGGGCGGGCCGGGCGATGACACGCTGAATGGCGGCACTGCGAATGACACACTGAACGGCGGCGTCGGGAACGATTCGATGGCCGGCGGTTTGGGCAATGACACCTATTTCGCCGATTCCGCGAACGACACTGTGATCGACGAGGGCGGCGACGCTGACTGCCTGATCACGACCGTGGGCGGAAGCATCAACGGGAGCATCATCGGCGGAACCATCTCCGGAGGCATGGAAATGGTGGTGCTGGCTGGGACTTCACCTATCGCTGCCTCTGTCGCCACATCGTCGAACAGCCATGTCATCGTGGGAAACGGGGCGGAGAACTATCTCATCGGTGGGAACGGCAACGACACGCTGATCGGGGGCGGTGGCGACGATCGCTTGGAATCCGGCGGCCGTATCGTGGTGAACGCGAACGGTCTCGGCTTAGTGGTTTTCCCCGAAGTTCGGATCGACAGTGTGGTCGGCGGCACCGGCGATGATCTTTATGTGCAGACATATACCAGCGCTCGCGACAACGTGATCGAATTCGCGAATCAGGGCGTCGACACCATCGTTACCAACCTCACGAACTTCACCTTGCCGGCAAATGTCGAGAACCTGACAGCCGTCCCCTACTATCGCGATTCCTACTTCGACCCCCCCTACCCCTCTCTCGTCATCAACTACACGCTGAGAGGCAACGAGCTGGACAATGTCATCACCAGCAACAACTACAACGGCGTCGACACGCTCATCGGCGGTGCCGGGGCGGACACGCTCGAGGGTAGCTGGAGCGCCTACGGGTACGGGGGTGACTGCTACCGCTTCGTCGCCCTCTCGGACAGCACAGTCGCGGACCCCGACCTTATCAGGAATTTCGTCTTCAGCGACGCGGCTGGCTTCGACAGGGTTGACCTCTCCGCCATAGACGCGAATGCGTCCGTCGTTGGCAATCAAGCCTTCGTCTATCGTGGCGACAGTTTCACCGGAGCGGCCGGGGACCTCCTGGTGTATGCGCTCAACACGTATTTCCATCTCGTCGCGGGAGATGTGAACGGCGATTTCGTCCCCGATTTCGCCATCGTCATCAATACAAGTCTTGCGCCCGAGGCCAGCTGGTTCACCCTGTAGCATGACGGCGCCGTTCAGCGTCGCCCCAGCACCTCCGCATTATGCTCCCCGAGCCGCGGCGCCGCGCGCGCCGAGCGCGGCCGTTCCCCGTCGAAGGAAATCGGCAGCCCCACCACGCGCGGCCCGCCGCCCGGCAACGCCTGCACGATGTCCACCGCGGCGAACTGAGCGCTGCCCGCCACCTCCCCGATATCGTTGACCGGGGAGCAGGGCACGCCCGCATCCTCCAGCGCCGCGATCCACGCATCGCGCGGGCGCGTCTTCAGCACCTCCGCGATCATCGGCAGCAGCGCGGCCTTGTTGCGCACGCGCGCGGGGCCCTTGGCGAAGCGCTCGTCCACCGCCCATTCCGGGTGCCCCAGCACCGCCGCACAGCGCGCCCACAGCCGGTCGTTGCCCGCCGCGAGGCACATCGGCCGGTCGGCGCAGTCGAACACCTGGTACGGCACGATCACCGCGCCTCCTGTGCCATGCCGCGTCGGGATGTCGCCGGTGGCGAGGTGGTTGTTCACCTGCCCTTCCACCCAATGCACCGCCGTCTCGAACAGGGACGTATCGACCAGGCACCCCTGCCCCGTGATGTCGCGGCGACGCAGCGCGCCCAGCGCGCCGATCACACAGAACATCCCCGTCGCCTTGTCGTTGATCGACGCGCCGCAGAAGGTGGGCGGGTCCTGCGGGCGTCCGGTCACGCTCATCATGCCGCCATAGGCCTGCAGCAGCGGGTCGAAGCCCGGCTTCATCTGCATCGGCCCGGTCGCGCCGAAGGCCCAGATCGAGCAGTAGACCAGCCGGGGATGCCGCGCGAGCATCGCCGCCGAACCGATGCCGATCTCATCCACCACGCCCGGGCGCAGGTTCTGGATCAGGATGTCGGCGGTCTCGCACAGCCGGTGCAGCGCCTCGACGTCCTCCGCCTTCTTCAGGTCCAGCGTGACCGAGCGCTTGTTGCGGTTCTGCCCGTGGAAATACAGCGAGGTCACGCCATCCGGGCCGAAGGGCGGGCCCCAGGCGCGTGCATCGTCGCCGCCATCGGGCTTTTCCACCTTGATCACGTCCGCACCCATGTCGGCCATGATCGCCCCGGCCAGCGGCCCGGCCAGCGCCTGTCCCACCTCGATGACGCGGACACCCTCCAGCGGCAGGTTCATCGGCGTTCCACTCCCACGATCCTTGTCGGCGGCAAGCATAGGGGCTTGCCGGCGCACGGCCAGGGGCAGCCTTGCCCGCCGCGGCGGCCAGGGCTACGCCGCGGGAATGAATGCCCATCCGACCATCCTGATCGGTGCGTCCATACCGCGCTCGGGCCATCATTTCCTGGAACGGACGTTGCAGCGGTATTTCGGCAACCGCATGCACTACTGCGAGTTCTACACGCCGCGGCAATGCTGCCGACAGATCCCCTGCACGAAGCGCGGCGCCTTCGACATCGTCTTCCAGAAGAACCACGACCACGACATGGCGCTGGACCAGGCCATCGCGGGCGTGACCTATGTGATCCAGCACCGCCACCCGGTGCCGGACATGGCCTCGGGCTGGGAATTGTCGTCGAAGCCGGGGATCGGCGCGGTCTCGGCCGAATACCGCGCCACGCGCGACCATTTCGCCTGGTGGCTGTCACGGCGGGCCATCTATTATCGGCGCTTCCACGACAAATGGGTGGTCGGCCAGCCGGCGAATGCGCTGCGCATCGACTATGACGCGTTGCGCGGCGACACCGCGCGGCAGGTCGCCGCGGTGATCCGCGCCGCAACGGGCGCGGTCGACGAAGCGCGCCTGGCGACCGCAGTCGAAGCCAGCGGCAAGGTGCGCGCCACCGCCGGCGAGCCCTTCACGCCGCGTCGCGTCGATGTGTCCGCGCTGCCTTGCCCGCTTCTCGCCGCCGCCTTCGAGGAGCATGTGCTGCGCCACGGCCCGGCCTTCGGCTACGCCCCGATGCTCGGCGGTGGCTATGAGGGCAGCCTGTTGCAGGGCCTCATCCTCGCCGACGACCCGGCCGAGCCGCTGCCGGCCGGCTTCGCGACGCGTGAGGACGCCGTCGAGGCCCTGGCCGGCCGCCACCCGGAGATGCGCCTGCGCCGCGCCCGCGCCCTGCTCGATGCGCAACAGCCGGCCGAGGCGGCGGTGCAGCTCGAATCCCTGCTTACGGATTCACCGCATTTCAGCACCGCCTGGCAGCCGCTGCTGCGCGCCTGGCGTGAGGCCGGCCTGCCGCCCAGGCCCGCGATGGTGACGGCGGACGCGGTGTTCGGCGCCATGCACGACCCGGTCGCCGTCCTCGCGCTCGCATCCTTCTGGCGCGACGAAGGCCGCCTGCTGCCGGCCGCGGCGGCGCTGCACGCCGCGATCGGCCTGCATCCGGGACGCGCCGGCCGGCTGCGGACGGTGCTCGCGGCCATCCTCGAATCGCTCGGCCGCAAGCCGGACGCGATCGCGCAGCTCGAAGCCGCGCTGGCGCTGGATCCGAAGGACGAGGTGGCGCAATCCGCGCTGGACCGGTTGCGGCCGCCGAAGCGGACGTGACGGGCGCAGGAGCATGCTGCGTTCGCGTCTGCTCACGCCGCATGCTCCGGCCACTTGTTCTGCGAGCATCTTCACGCGTTCAGATGAGTCCATCTGAACGCGATCTGCTCTACCGCCCGCGCCGCGCCCGCCAATGCCCGCGCGCCAGGCGGTACAGCATGCGGTCGAGCACGGTCAGCCGGTCGAGCTCGGCGCGGATCGCCGGCGTGATCTCCTCGGCCTCGATCGGCTCCAGGTCCGGCGAGTCGCTGTCCCGCGTGTTCAGCTTGGCGAGCTGCGGCACGCGCTTCATGCCGAATTCCCAGCTCACCTTCGCGTAGACCTCCCCGAGATGGGAGGTGAAGCCGAAGTGATCGACGGCCATGAGGTTGCCGGTCGCGCGGTGGACCACCTCCATGTCGGTGATCAGCACCGAGGTCCCGCCATTCGGGAAGGCGTAGGTACCGTCCGCCGTGATGTTCACGCCACCGGCGAGGTAGCGCGCCATGGTGTTCTCGATCGCGTCGCGCACCGCGGGATCGGTGCTCTGCAGGAAGCCGAGCAAGTCGGTGGCGCGCGCGGCGGCCGGACCGGCGAGGTTGTGGCTGCTCACCACCTCCGGCCGGTGCCGCTTCCAGAAATAGTAGGTCGAGAGGATGCGCTCCGCCGGGTCGCGCAGCACGGTCACGACATAGGACGGGCCGGGGACGAGGCGCACCTGCTCGAAGTTGAAGTGGCCGGAGAAATACCGGTAGCTCGCCAGCGTCTCCGCCGGGATGGCCTGGAGGTTGGAGAAGCGCTCCGGGCAGACTTCATCCGGCGCGAAACCCGCCGAGAAATGGTGATGGAGCGTGGTGCCGCCGGTCTTCGGAAGATGCAGGAAGACCAGCTTGCGCCCGGCGGCGGCAGGGAATGAGGGATCGTTCATGGCGTGCGGCCGCGAAATTCCGATGTGCCGGAGGCAGGGTCAAGCGCGCCGCCAGCGCCGCGCGATGGGTGCGGCCCGGCGCCGGCCTCCAGAATGCGCCCGCAGGCGCACTCTCGAACGGTCACCTACGCCGGCACCGGCACCCGCGCCGCGATCGGGTCGAGCAGCACCTCGATCGCCGCCGGCTCCACCCATTCCAGCTGCACCGTCACCACCGTCACGCGATTGCGGAAGGCGGGGGGGATGCGCACGAAATCCTTGCGCGTCGTCACCGGCGTGGCGCGCAGGCTGTCGGCCTCGGCCAGCAGGTCGCGCAGGTCGCCTTCGTCGAAGGGGTAATGGTCGGCATAGGCCTGCCGCCCCGCCACGAAGGCCCCGGCCTCCTGCAGGGTGGCGAAGAACTTGCGCGGATTGGCGATGCCGCAGAAGGCGAAGACCGGCTGGCCGGCCAGCAATTCGGCCTCCGGCCCCGGCTTCAGCCGGGCGTGCAGCACCGGCAGTCCGGGCGGCAGCTGCGCCAGCGCGCCGGTCTCGTCCTCCCCGACCATCACGGCCACGTTGCAGCGCGCGGCGGCGGCGGCAACCGGTTCGCGCAGCGGCCCGGCCGGGATCACCCGACCATTGCCGAAACCGGAGGATCCATCGATGACGAGGAGCGAGAGGTCCTTCTCCAGCGTCGGATTCTGCAGCCCGTCATCCATGACGATCGCCTGCGCCCCGGCGGCGATCATCGCCTGCGCCCCGGCGGCGCGGTCGGCGGCCACCCAGGTCGGGCGTTCGGCGGCAAGCAGCAGCGCCTCATCCCCCACCGCGGTGCTGTCGTGCTGGGCCATGTCCACCCGGGCCGGCCCCTTGATCCGGCCGCCATAGCCGCGCAGCAGGAAATGCGCGCCGATGCCGCGATTGCCGAGCCGTCGTCCGAGGTCGAGCGCGACCGTGGTCTTGCCCGCCCCCCCGGCCGTCGCATTGCCGCAGCAGATCACCGGCACCGATGCCTGCCATCCCGGCTTCGCCATGCGCCGGGCGGTCGCGGCCGCATAAAGGGCGGAGAACGGCGAAAGCAGGATGGGCGCGAGCCCCCCGCCACCGCCGCTCCAGAACTCTGGAGCGCGCATTCAGTTCCTGTCGTCCACAATGCCTGTACCTGGCGGCCCGGAGGTTTCCGACCCTACCATATCCCGGCCGCCCGACCCGGCCGCCGCCTTGTCCCGCAGGGACAACAGCGGCAGCAGCGCCGCGGCGATCCGCTCGGGCAACCCGGCCTCCTCGGCCGCCACCCCGGCGGCGGCCTCGGCCTGAGCCCGCCCCCGGTCCGGATTCGTTAGCATAGTGCCAACCGCCTCGGCCAGCGCGGCAGCGGGATCCGGTCCGGAGGCGATCCGGGTCAGGCCGCCGGCCTGTTCCATCCGCCCGACGATCTCCGCGAAGTTCCAGGCATGGGGGCCGAGCAGCACGGGGCAGCCCAGCCGCGCCGGCTCCAGCGGGTTCTGCCCGCCATGCGGCACCAGCGAGCCACCGACGAAGGCGGTCGCCGCCAACCGATAGAACAGGCCGAGCTCGCCGAGCGTGTCGGCCACCAGCACATCGGTCGCGGGCGTGGGGTCCTCCCCCGCCGTGCGGCGTGCGGCGGCGAGCGTCCCGGCCAGCGCCGCGATCTCCACCCCGCGTTCGGGGTGGCGCGGCACGATGATGGTCAGCAGGCCGGGATGCGCGGCGGCGATGCGCGGATGCGCGGCGAAGGCGATCGCCTCCTCCCCCGGATGGGTGCTGGCCGCGAGCCAGACCGGCCGACCGGCCACCAGCGCACTAAGCCGGGCGAGTTCCGCCGCATCCACCGGCAGCGGCGGGGCGGCGTATTTCAGGTTGCCCCAACACAGTGCGGCGGCGCCGACGGCGCGATAGCGGGCCGCGTCGGCCTCGGTCTGCGCCAGCACCAGGCCGAAGGGGGCTAGCACCTGGCGCGCCAGGCCCGGCGCTCGGCGCCACCAGCGGCCCGAGGCCTCCGACATCCGCCCATTGACGAGTGCCAGGGGAATGCCGCGGCGCGCCGTGGCGGCGATCAGGTTCGGCCAGAGTTCGGATTCGACGAAGACCGCCGCATCCGGCCGCCAGCCATCGAGGAAGCGCCCGGCCCAGGCCGGCACGTCGAGGGGGACGAAGCGATGCGCGACGCGCGGCGCGAGGTCCGGCGGCAGCCGGCGGCCGAGCAGCGTCGCCGAGGTCAGCGTGCCCGTGGTCACCAGGAAGGACAGGCGCGGCGCGGCGACGCCGAGGGCCTCGAGCAGCGGCAGGATGGACAGCGTCTCTCCCACGCTCGCGGCATGCAGCCACAGCAGCGGGCCGTCCGGGCGCGCCGCGCCGGCGCCAAAGCGTTCGGACAGACGCGCCGGGTCCTCCTTCCCGCGCCGGACGCGGCGGCGGAGGTAGAGCGGCAGGGCCGGGGCGGCGGCGGTCGCCGCCCAGTGCCAGGTGCAGGCCAGGGGGGTCATGCGGGGCGAGGTCCCTGGAGGGGCCTTGCCCCTCCAGACCACCCCACCAAAGGGCAGTGCCCTTTGGAATGCCGAAACCTGGTGCCCAGCGCCAAGTGACGGTTTCCAAAGGCCCTTAGGCCTTTGGTGGGGTGGTCTGGAGGGGCAAAGCCCCTTCGGATTCCGACTGTGGCCTTCATGCGCCCGCCATCGCATCCGCCCGCGCACAGGCTTCGGTCAACGCAGCGGCGATGGCCGGCAGCGCCGCCTCGGCATCGTCGCGCGGCACGGAAACGGGCGCGCCGACCACGGCGAAGCCGCGCGCGAAGGGCAGCGGGAAGCGCATCCGGTCCCAGGACCCGGCGAGCCGCATGCGCGACGACGCGGCGGCGCAAGGCAGCACCGGCACGCCGGTCAGCGCAGCGAGCTGCGCGACGCCCGGCGCTGCCACCCGCGCCGGCCCGCGCGGCCCGTCGGGCGTGATCACCGCGACGCCGCCACCCGACAGGATGCGCGCCAGCCCACGCAGCCCCGCGACCCCACCCTTGGAGGACGAAGCGTGCACCACGTCGATGCCGAAGGGCCGCACCGCGGTGGCGATCAGCCGCCCGTCGCGGTGGCGCGAGATCAGCACCTTGGCGCGCCGTTGGCCGGCCTGCGGCACGCGCTTCACCAGCAATCGCCAGCCAAGCGCGGCGAGCGGCAGGCGTTCATGCCAGAAGGCCAGGATCATCGGCCGGTCGGCGAAAGGGCGGGCGTGCTCCTCCCCCACCAGGGTCCAGCGCGTGGTGGCCCAGACGAGGCGCAGATAGAGCGCCACCAGCCGCGCCAGCATCCCCTGCACGACGGGGTGGCGGATCAGGCGCTTGGCCATCGGGCAGGGCTGGCGGTCTTGGTCACGGAAGCGGCCCTAGCATGCCGGGGCCCACATGGCGAAGCGGCGCCATGCCGCCGCGCCTGGACGCCTCCGGAATGTTCCCCTTGGGAGTTCCTTCGCCGCACCACGGCGTGCGACACTGCCGCGCGCCGCGCCGGATGCGCGGCGGGCCACACGAGACAAGGATGGACTGCATGCAGGGTCGGTGCGGACGCGGGATGCGCGGCAAGGGCATGACACTCGCAGTCCTGCTGGCCTCGGGCGCGATGACGCTGGCGGCCTGCAAGGAACAGGCGCCGCCGCCGCAGCAATCGGCCGCCCCGCCGGCAGTGCTCGTCGCCCGCGTGGCGCGCCAGCCGATTTCCCAGGGTGCCGAGTTCATCGGCCGGGTCGAGGCGGTGGACAAGGTCGAGATCCGTGCCCGCGTCACCGCCTTCCTGATCTCCCGCCACTTCACCGAGGGCGACGCGGTCAAGGCCGGCGACCTGTTGTTCACGCTGGAACAGCCGCCCTTCGCCGCCGAGGTCGCGCTGCGCCAGGCGCAGCTGGAACGCGCCGAGGCGGAGCTGCGCAATGCCTCCGTGCAGGTCGAGCGCGGACGGGAATTGGTGCGCACCAACAACATCCCGCAATCGACGCTGGACGAACGCATTGCCGCCGAGGGCGAGGCCAAGGGCAGCCGCGACGCGGCCCTGGCGCAGTTGGAGCAGGCGCGCATCCAGTATGGCTATACGGAGATGCGCGTGCCCTTCGACGGGCGCGCCGGTCGTTCCCCGATCAGCCCCGGCAACATCGTCGGCCCCGACACGGGCGTACTGGTGACGGTGGTGCGGGAGGATCCGATCCGCGTCTCCTTCCCCGTGACGCAGCGCGAATTGCTGCGCGTGCGACAGGCCGGGCCGAACATGCCGCAGGACGGCATCCGGGTGCGGGCACGCCTGCCGAACGGGTCGCTGATGGAGCCCGCCGGGCGCCTCGAATTCGTCGATGTCGCGGCGAACCGCTCGACCGATTCGGTGCTCGTGCAGGCGATGCTGCCCAATCCGAACCGGTTGCTGACGGATGGCCAGGCGATCTCGGTGGTGCTCGAAGCGGCCGAACCGGCCCAGGCCATCCTGATCTCGCAGGCGGCGCTGCAGGTGGACCAGCAGGGCGCCTTCGTGCTGGTCGTGGGTGCGGAGAACAAGGTCGAGGTGCGGCGCGTGCGCACCTCCCCCGGCCCGGCCGGGCAGGTGGTCGTGAATGAGGGGCTCGAGCCCGGCCAGCTGATCATCATCGAGGGATCGCAGCGCGCCCGCCCTGGCCAGCCCGTGACGCCGCGCATGGAAGAACCGCCGCCGACCGGTGCGGTGCCCACCAACGCCGCGCGCGGCGGCTGAGCCCATGATCAGCAAGGTCTTCGTCGATCGGCCGCGGCTCGCGGTCGTCATCGCCATCGTCATGACCATCGCCGGCATCGTGGCGTTGAAACAGATCCCGGTGGCGCAGTTCCCCGACATCGTGCCGCCGCAGGTCACGGTGACGGCGAACTACCCCGGCGCTTCGGCCGAGGTGGTGGAGGCAACGGTCGCGCAGCCGATCGAAAGCCAGGTCAACGGCGTGGACAACATGATCTACATGCGGTCCACCAGCGGCAATGACGGCTCCTATACGCTGACCGTCTCCTTCCTCGTCGGCACCGACCCGGACCAGAACACCACCAACGTGAACAACCGGGTGCAGCTGGCGCTGGCGCAGCTGCCAGAGGAAGTGCAGCGCCAGGGGCTTTCGGTGCGCAAGAAATCCTCGGCCCTGCTGCAGGTGGTCACGCTGCGCTCCGCCACCGGCGCGCAGGATCCGCTGTTCATCTCCAACTACGCGACGATCAACATCATGGACGTGCTGAAGCGCGTCCCCGGCGTTGGCGACGCCATCATGTTCGGCGCGCGCGACTACTCGATGCGCATCTGGTTCGAGACCGACCGGCTGACCGCGCTGAACCTTGTCCCGGCCGACATCGTCAACGCCATCCGGGCGCAGAACCAGGTGGCACCCCTCGGCCGGGTCGGTGCGCAGCCGGCCAGCACCGACACGTCCTATCAGCTGAACATCCGCACCACCGGGCGGCTCGAAAGCCCGGAGCAGTTCGGCAACATCGTGGTGCGCGCCAATCCCGACGGCTCCGTGCTGCGGGTGCGCGACGTCGCGCGCATCGAGCTCGGCGCCTGGAACCAGGATGTCGGCACCAGGCTGAACGGGCAGGATGCGATCGGCATCCAGATCTACCTCGCCCCCGGTGCCAATGCGGTCGGCACCGCCGATGGCGTGGCGCGGGCGATGCGCGACCTCTCCTCCCGCTTCCCCGCGGGCCTCGAATACGCGGTGGTCTACGACACCACCACCTTCGTGAAGCTGACGATCGAGGAAGTGATCCACACCCTGATCGAGGCCTTCGTCCTCGTCGTGCTGGTGGTCTTCCTGTTCCTCGGCTCGATCCGCGCGACACTCATCCCGCTGGTCGCCGTCCCCGTTAGCCTGATCGCGACCTTCGTCGTGCTGAACGCGATGGGCTATTCGGCCAACACCGTCTCGCTGCTGGCCATGGTGCTCGCCATTGGCATCGTGGTGGACGACGCCATCGTGGTGGTCGAGGCCGTCGAGGCCACGATGGAGGCGGACCATTCGCTATCGGTGAAGGACGCCACCAAGAAGGCGATGGAGACCATCACCGCGCCGATCGTCGCCATCACCCTGGTGCTGCTGTCGGTCTTCGTGCCGCTCGCCTTCATCCCGGGCATCTCGGGCGAGCTGTTCCGGCAATTCGCGGTGACCGTCTCGGTCGGCATGTTCTTCTCGGCGATCAATGCGCTGACGCTGTCGCCCGCCTTGTGCGGCGTTCTGCTGCAGCCGCATCACGGGCCGAAGAAGGGCATCATGGGCCGCATCTCCCGCGGCATCGACTGGGTGCGGGACGGCTATGCCGGCATCGTCGCGCGGCTGGTGCGCGTGGCGATCATCTCGATCGCGCTGCTCGCGCTGTTCATGGGCGGTATCGTCGGCGTTGGCAGCCGCACCCCCACGGGCTTCCTGCCGCAGGAAGACCAGGGCGCCTTCTTCGTGGAGCTCCGCCTGCCCGAGGGCGCCTCGCTCAACCGCACCCTCGATATCGCGAAGCAGGTCGAGGAATTCGCGCGCAACATGGACGGCGTGCGCGACGTCGTCACCATCACCGGCTATTCCATGCTGAACGGCCTGGCGCAGTCGAATTCCGCCTTCCTGATCCTGACGCTGAAACCCTTCGATGAACGCACCACGCCCGCACTCGGCGTGAACGGGCTGATCGCCACCCTGGCGCGGGAAACCTCAGGGATCCCGGCGCAGATCATCCCCTTCAACCTGCCGCCGATCATCGGCCTCGGCACCTCGGGCGGCTTCGAGTTCCAGTTGCAGAACCTCGAAGGCCGGCCGGTGGGCGAGATGGCGGCCGCCATGCGCGCACTGGTGCTCGCCGCCAACCAGGACCCCGCGCTGACGCGCGTGTTCTCGACCTTCGCGGCGAACAACCCGTCCGTCTTCCTCGACATCGACCGCGACCGGGCGCAGGTGCTCGGCGTGTCGCTGAACGACATCTTCCAGTCGCTCTCGGCCGCGATGGGCGGGGCCTATGTCAACGACTTCAACCTGTTCGGCCGCACCTGGAAGGTCAGCCTGCAGGCGGAGCTGCTCGACCGCGACGGCATCCCCGACATCTACCGCGTCAACATCCGCAACCGCGACGGGGAGATGATCCCGCTGCGCGCACTCGCCGAGGCGCGCATCGAACTCGGGCCGCAATCCATCATCCGCTACAACAACGTCCGCAGCCTGACGATCAACGGCGAACCGGCGGCAGGGCGTTCCTCCGGCGACGGCCTGGCGGCGATGGAACGCGTCGCGCGCGCGACGCTGCCGCAGGGCTATTCCTTCGAATGGACGGGCACGGCCTTCCAGGAAAAGGCGGCATCCGGCCAGACCGGCACCATCCTCGCGCTCGCCGTGCTGTTCGCCTTCCTGTTCCTGGTCGGGCTGTACGAATCCTGGACCATCCCGGTGCCGGTGCTGCTGTCGGTGGCGGTCGGCGTGCTGGGTGCGATGATGGCGATCGGACCAGCGGGTCTGGCGCTCGACCTCTATGCCCAGGTCGGCATCGTGGTGCTGATCGCGCTCGCGGCGAAGAACGGCATCCTGATCATCGAATTCGCCAAGGACCAGCGGGAGAACCAGGGCAAGTCGATCACCGAGGCGGCCACGCTCGGCGCCAAGCTGCGCTTCCGCGCTGTGATGATGACCTCCTTCGCCTTCATCCTCGGCCTCTATCCACTGGTGGTGGCGCATGGGGCGTCGGAGATCAGCCGCCGCGCCGTCGGCACCCCGGTCTTCTGGGGCATGCTGGCGGCCTCCTCCATCGGCATCTTCATGATCCCGATGCTCTACGTCGTGTTCCAGTCGGTGCGAGAGCGCATCAAGTCGATGATGTTCGGGCAACAGCCCGCCGCCCAGGAGGCCCACCCCGAACCCCACGCTTGACCCAGGGGTTGGGACACCCGATCTCTGTTGCAACCGGGGGGCCGTGGCCCCCCACCTGTATGATGGAGACCCCCCCGATGGGTGACATGACCAAGCCCGTCTCCGACGACACCTTCAAGCAGGACGTGCTTGATGCGCCGGGGCCGGTGCTCGTGGATTTCTGGGCCGAATGGTGCGGCCCCTGCCGCATGGTGGGCCCGATCCTCGACGAACTCGCCGAGGAATTCGCCGGCAAGCTGACCGTCGCCAAGGTGAACATCGACGAGAATCCGATGACGCCGACCGAATACGCGGTGCGCGGCATCCCGACGATGATCCTGTTCAAGGACGGCAAGCCGGTCGACACCAAGGTCGGCGCGATGCCGAAGGGCGCGCTGAAGTCCTGGATCTCGGGCGCGATCGGCGGGTGATTTCAGGGGATGAGAAGCAATCTTCTCTCCCCTCCCCCTCAACCTTTCTTCACCTCCCGGCGCTGACGCCGCCGCGTCGTCAGCCGGGAGACATTGCTCGCCAGGGTGACCACCCGAATTGGGTGGTCACCCCGGGGCAGGCCCGCGCGCCTGCGCGGGGCCTGGTCAGCAGCAACGCGGCTTGAACGTGATGTCGACCGTCACCTTGCGCACTTCGACGCATTCGATGGTCGTGCCGTCCAGCCTCAGGCATTTGAGCAGCGCCGCTGCGTCGACCGCGCAGGGGTCAGGCCCAGGCTCGGCACCGCGGGGGCCTGGCCCGGCGGGCTGATCCTTGCCCGGGTCGAAGTCGGGATCGAGAACGTAGGTCATGCCGCCAAGCGGGATGCCGTCGGCCTCGACCGTCACCACGACCTGCCGCTCCTCGGCCGCCGCCGGCAAGATCGCCCTGTCGAGCGGCCTGCCGCCCTCCATCGCGAAGACGATCTCCTTCGTCGCACCGGCCGCCATGCCGAAGGCGCCGCCGCCCGCCGACACGAAGGCAAGCTTCCAGCCGAGCTTCTGCAGCACCGCGGGCAGTTGCGCCGAGAGCACCACCCGCACGTTGCGATCGAACGGATTGCGCAGCCAGAAGCTCCGCCGCGCAAGATCGGCGCGGGTCAGCGCGATTGGCACCGGATGCACGTTGCGCTGGCCGATGTTGTTGTCGTGCGGCACCAGACGCCATTCCGGAATTGATCCAGTGATGCGGCCGTCGATGTTGCTTGCATCGCCGGTCGCCGAGACGCTGAAGAACATGCATTCGTGGCCGACCTGCGACGGCGTCCATTCGAAGGGACCGACCACCACGCCCGTCGTGTCGTTCGCCGCGAGATTGGGCGCCGAAAGCTGCGCGGTCGTCATCGGGGCCCAGTCGTCCGGATAGACCAGGCCTACGCCGGGCAGGCAATGGAAGCCCTTCACCGTGATCCCGGTCGCCGCCTGCGTGCCGCGATTGCGGATCCGCACATAGGCGTAGTTCGTGACACCGACCACGGGCTCCTGATGCACGCCACCGCCGGCGCCCGAGGTCCGGCGGTTCCAGATGTCGGTGCAACTCCAATGGTTGGCGAGGAACGGATACTGTCCGCCACGGCCGTCATCGATGTAGACGTCGACCGGCGGCGGGGCTCCTTCGGCCGTGGTCGGCGCGCCCGGTGCCTTGAACAGCCCCTGCTTCTCGAAGGCCCAGCGGATGACCTTCCAATACGCACCGCCGGCATGGGTTTCCGCGGGGTTGGTCGAGACCCAGACGCCGGCGTCCGCGGTCTCCAGCGCCTGCTCGAGGCCGCCGGCGTTCCCCGGGTTGGTCGCCGGTGTCAGCAGCCCGACAGCCCGCAGGATCAGATACGCGGCGGTGCGGGCGGCGAATTCGCGCCGCGGCACCGAACCGGAATCGCCGCCGATCGATCGGTAGAGCCGGAACAGCGTGCTGCTCAACACCTGCTCGCTGCTGTAGCCGCCGACGTCGTTGGCCCCGCCCCAGCCCCAACCGGCGGCGGGCGTCCGGTCGTGCCTGCGGGCGATGACGCCGCTGATCCATGGGAAGGTCAGGAAGCGGTCGGCCGCGGCCGAGCCCGGGTCGTTCAGGATCGCCGCGAAGCTGTCTCCGGCACTGTGCGCGAAGCCGAAGTTCGGCGAATTGACATGATCCCAGAGAATGCCGTGTCCGGCGAGCTCGTGCAGCGTGACCCTCCAGTCCGCCGCGATGCCCATGGGATTGCCGGTGTCGGTGAGGTCGGCCAGTGCGTATTCCACGGTGCCGATGCCGTTGCCGATGGCGTTTCCCGGGCAGCGGGCGTTGATGACGTTGCCCCCGAAGCCGCGATGGTCGACCTGCACGGGAAAGGTCGTGCCGTTGAAGTAGGTCGGCACGTCGAAGCCAAGGTCGCGCACCATGCGGAAGAAGCGGTCGTTCTGATAATACGCGTTGGCGGCAGCGAAGTTGTTGGTGCGCGTATCGTAGGCGAAGCTGAAGGGCGCCGCGGTGGTCGGCACCGCCACCGTCGGCGCGACCGCGTCCACGATGCGGACGAAATCGCCGCTGAGGGCCTGCACGCCGGCAACGGGCGCGCCGAGCCCCGGCAGCGTGACGCTGTCCCGCAGCGGGTTCAGCTGGGCGGCGGTCGCCGCGGGCGTGAAGGCGCTGCCCTTCGTGCTCGGGTCGCGCAGGAACACCATCGCAGTCGCATGGTCGACCAGCGGCGCCATCATCAGGACGCCGAGCGTTCCGACATCGAGGTAGAGGACCCAATTCAGCCGGCCCCAGGCCGGCGTCGTCATGGTGAGGTAGATCTCGACCGCGACATAGGCCGCGCCGTCCTCGATGCCATCGGGCAGCGGCGGCAGCGGGATGCTCGGCAGTGGCGCCTCGGTCAGCCCGGGCTCCCGGCCGGGCGTCGTGCCCGGGTCGCGCGGGTGGCCGCCCTGGCGCCGGCGCGCGGAGAAACGGAAGATCACGA
Organism: Roseomonas sp. SRI_022; assembly: GCF_057586215.1. Classification (NCBI taxonomy): domain Bacteria; kingdom Pseudomonadati; phylum Pseudomonadota; class Alphaproteobacteria; order Acetobacterales; family Roseomonadaceae; genus Roseomonas; species Roseomonas sp. SRI_022. Next base: position 239,839 of record NZ_JBYCZL010000001.1, on the reverse strand, counting down.
GACGCGCCGCGTTCATGCGGGTGTCCCGCTGCGTGTCGTCCAGCCCGTCCTGCGGCGCCGCCAGGCCGAATTCGGTGAGGCTCGCCCGGGGTTGCACGCCACCGGCCCGTGCGATCAGCGCAAGCGCCCGCTTCACGGCCTCGTCGGTCGGCCGCTGGACCTTGAGCCCATGCTCGACCGTTGAACTGGCGGCCAGCACGGCGCGGGGGCGGTCGCGCAGCACCACACTGGCACCGGCGCCAACCACCGGCAGGCCGAAATACGTCTGGCTGTAGGCGACGACCACCTGGTCCATCACCTGCTTCTCGCGTTCGAGCCGCAGCTCGCCGAGGTCGGCCTCCGGGAGGTCCGCGATCCGCTTGCCGAGGCCACTCAGAAGCTCGGGCCGCAGCGCCAGCAGCTTGCCGCTGCGCTCGAGGAAGGCGCCTGCTTCGGCCTGCGCCGCCAGCTCGCGCTGCGGTTCAAGTGCCAGGCCCCCGGGGAAGGTGACGTTGCGGGGCACGCCTTGTTCGTCGGAGACGATAATCGGTTCCATCGTCCACCTCCCCGTCCCTGGTGCAGGGACTTATGTTATACTATCGTAACATGTTAATCGGCCATCGATGTACACTGTTGCGTGAAGTCGGAATGCCGGATGCACCTCTGGCGCGATCCCGGCGCCAGCGGGGCCACCGCCAGCACCCCGCCCGAACCTCGGTGTCGCCCGTCCCGAACGGGCGGTCGCGACATCGATGCCGGCAAGGGCGGAGGTGCAGGGAGGTTCCCCGTCCCCGGCCTTCGTCGTTTCACCGTGCCGCAACCGGAACCAGCGCGGCACGGAACTGAGCGGCACAGGCTTCCCACGACCACGCTTCCGCATGCGCCCGGCAGGCCGCGCGATCGGCATCCAGCGCACGTAAACAGGCGCCACGCAGATCCTCGTCCAGCGCGCCGATTCGCGGATCCGTGAGCACATCGCGCGGCCCGGTCACCGGAAAGGCCGCGACCGGCGTGCCCGAGGCCAGAGCCTCCAGCAGCACCAGCCCGAAGGTGTCCGTGCGCGACGGAAAGACGAAGACATCCGCCCCGGCATAGGACCGCGCCAGCTTCCCGTTGTCGCGGTACCCGGTGAAATGCGCGGCCGGAAAGCGCTTCATCAGCCCTTCCCGCGCCGGCCCGTCGCCGACCACGACCTTGGTGCCAGGCAGGTCGAGGGCGAGGAACGCCTCGATGTTCTTCTCCACCGCGACGCGCCCGGCATAGAGGAAGACCGGCCGCTGTAAACCATCCCAGGCCTCGCGCGGTTCGGGCCGGAAGCGCGCGAGATCGACCCCGCGCGTCCAGGCACGCACCTTGGTGAAGCCGCGCCGCGCCAGTTCGTCGCGCAGCGACTGCGTCGCGGCGAAGGTACCGGCGCCGGCCTCGTGGAAGCGCCGCATCACCGCCCAGGACCAGGACAGCGGGATGCGCGTGCGGGCATGCAGGTATTCGGGAAAGCGCGTGTGGAAGGCGGTGGTGAAGGGCCAGCCACGCTTGCGGCAGATCGCCCGCATCGCCCAGCCGAGCGGGCCTTCTGTGGCGATGTGCACAACCTCAGGCGCGAAGGCATCGACCAGCTTCGCGAGCCGTCGCCCCGGCGCGATGGCAAGGCGGATTTCCGCATAGCCGGGCATCGGGACGTTCACGAAGCGGTCGGGTCCGATCACCTCCACCGTGTCGCCACCGGCGCGCAGATGGTCGGCGACGATCGACATGGTGCGCACCACACCGTTAACCTGGGGGAACCAGGCGTCGGAGACGATCAGGATGCGCAGCGGCGCCCGATGCGCGCCAATGCAATCCGCGGCCTGTCGCGCCGCGCCGGCGTCATCCATCGGCATCAGGCCGCCGGCATCGCCGCGGCGGCGCGGCGCGGAGTGCGGGCGAAGGACAGGCGGTTCTCCTGCACCCAGTCCACCAACTCGAACCGGCCATCGGCGTGTTCGACCAGGGCGGTGCAGGATTCCACCCAGTCGCCGTCATTCATGTAGAGCACGCCATGGACGGTGCGCATCTCGGCATGATGGATGTGGCCGCAGATCACGCCGTCCAGGCCGCGACGCCGCGCTTCAGTGGCGAGCGCCGTCTCGAAGCGGTCGATCGCCTTCACCGCTTCCTTCACCTGCCGCTTCAGCCATTGCGACAGCGACCAGTAGGGATAGCCGAAGCGCCGCCGCGCCGCGTTGAACCAGCGGTTCATCGTCAGCGCCCAGTCATAGGCCCAGTCGCCGAGATGGGCGATGACCTTGGCGTAGCGGATCACGCCGTCGAACTCGTCGCCATGGATCACCAGGAAGCGGCGGCCATCGGCGGCGGTGTGCTCAGCCTCGCGCATCAGCTTCACGCCCGCGACTTCGAGGCCCAGCCAGTCGCGGAACATCTCGTCGTGGTTGCCGGGGATGTAGATGACCTCGGTGCCGTGGCGCGCCATGCGCAGCACCAGGCGGATCACCTCGTCATGGTCGGCATCCCAGTACCAGGATTTCTTCAGCCGCCAGCCATCGACGATATCGCCGACCAGGTAAAGCCGCTCGCATTCCACCTTGCGCAGGAAATCCACCAGAAAATCGCCGCGAGCGCCCTTGGTGCCGAGATGGACATCCGAGAGGAAGATGCTGCGGTAGCGGCGGCGAGGGCTGGCGTCATGCATCCGTCACGGTCTCCGTGGCGTCACCGGGCTGTCACGCGAATCCCGGCGGCGTGCTGCAGTTGCGCGCGGCGATAGCGTGGCGCGCGACGCGCGCGCGTGAATCTTGAATGAAGCATGTGGCGGAACGTGTTGGCGCGGCGCCATGTCATGCGACGGTCGCCGAAGCGACGCCGAATCGTCATCGTCACACGCCAGAAGCCCTGCCTCATGCCGACGCGTATGCTGATCGTCTTCAACCCCGCCGCGGGCGCGCGCCGTCGCCGCCGGCTGCTCGCCGCCCTCGACCTGATGCGCGGGGTCGGGCTGCGGCCCGAGGTCGCGGACACCGCGCGGCGCGGCCATGCGGTGGAGATCGCACGCGACGCCGCGAAGGCCGGCGTGCCGGTCGTGGTGGCGGCGGGCGGCGACGGCACCATCGCGGAAGTCGCCGATGGCCTGTCCGGGTCGGAGACGGCGCTTGGCGTGCTGCCGCTGGGCACGGCGAATGTGCTGGCGCTGGAACTCGGCATTCCGCGCGCGCCTGGGCAAGCAGCGGCGGTGCTGGCGTTGGGGCGCACCGCGCTGCTGCATCCCGGGCTCGCGCGCTATGCGGATGGGCGGGAGCTGCTGTTCGTGCAGATGCTCGGCGCCGGCTTCGACGCGGCAGTGGTGCACAACCTGTCCGCACCGCTGAAGCGGGTGATCGGCAAGGGTGCTTATGTCTGGCAGACGCTGCGGGAGATGCCGCGCTACGGGTTCGCGCCGATCCGCGCGGTCATCGACGGCAGCGCGGAGGACGCGGCGAGCGTGATCATCACCAAGGGGCGGCTCTATGCGGGGCGCTTCCTGCTCGCGCCCGGCGCCGATCCGCGTGCCGAGGGCTTCCATGTCGCCCTGTTCCGCGACGCCGGGGTGGTCGCGGCGATGCGCTATGGCGCGGCGCTGCCGCTCGGGCTGCTGCCGCGGCTGCGGGGGGTGGAGATCCGGCGCGCGCGGTCGGTGCGGTTGGAAGGTGGCGGTATCCCGGCCCAGGCGGACGGCGATGCGGCAGGCTGCCTGCCGGTGGCGATCGAGGCGGCACGGCGGCCGATGCGGATCGTGGTGCCGTGAGGGGTGCCGGGGCCATATTGCCCTGGATTTCAGGGCTTGTTCTCTGTATGTTCCAATCATCGAGGGGCGGTCGTGCGCCCGGCCCGGCAGCCCAAATAAAGGCTTAAAATCCTAAAATCGTAAAGTGGCCTTTATGTCGCGTTGGTGGCCCTGGCCGGCCCAGGCGGCGCGTGCTGGATTGCGCGCCCGTTTCCCAGGCCCAGGATTCAGCAGCCTCATGCCCATCGGCTTTCGTATCGCCCCCGTCACCCAGCGCGTCGAACCCGCGCTGATCGCCCGCGCGGCGAAGCTCCCCGCCGCCAATATCGGCGACGTCATGTCCCGGATGCAGACCATGCGCGGCGGCTTCCGCCCCTTCGGCGGCAGGAAGGTCATCGCCGGTCCGGCCTTCACCGTCCGCGCGCGGTCGGGCGACAACCTGCTGCTGCATCGCGCCTGCGACATGGCGGCACCTGGCGACATCATCGTCGGTGACGGCGGCGGCGATCTCGCCATCGCGCTGATGGGCGAGCTCATGATCGGACACGCGCAGAAGCGCGGCGTGCAGGGCATTGTGCTGGATGGCGCGGTGCGTGACGTCGATGCGCTGGCGGCGATGGATATCGGCGTCTGGGCCTGCGGCGCCACACCCTCCGGCCCCTACAAGGACGGGCCGGGCGAGATCGGCCACCCGGTTTCCTGCGGCGGGCAGGTGGTGATGCCCGGCGACCTGATCGTCGCGGATGCCGATGGCGTGGTGGTGGTGCCGCGCGCCGAGGCTGCCGCGGTCATCGCGCTCGCCGAGGCGCACAACGCCAAGGAACAGAAGGCGCAGGCGGCGATCGACGCGGGAACCTACGACCGCGCCTGGGTGCTGGCGGCGCTGCGCGCGAAGGGGTGCGAAGGGGCTTGAGATGCTGGAGGGGCGCTGCCCCTCCAGACCACCCTGCCAAAGGGCAGTGCCCTTTGGAATGCCGGGACCTGGCGCTGGGCAAGACGGCTGCGCCAATTCTCCTGCCGATCGTGGGGCGCCAAGGCGGGCCTTCGGAATCGCCCTGACAGCGGCGCCCGGTGCCAAGTGACGGCATTCCAAATGCCACTGGCATTTGGCGGGGTGAGCCCGAGAGGGGCGGCGCCCCTCTCGGTCATAAGAAAGGGCCGGGGAAGCATCCTCCCCCGGCCCCATCACATTTCGCTGTGACCCGTGTCAGGCGGTCTGCGTCTGCTGGATACCCGAGAGCATCCATTGCCCGCCTGGACCCTTGCGCACGAAGGTCCAGAGTTCGACCGCCTCGGTGCGCTGCGTGGTGCTGCCCTCGATGACCTTGTTGGTCGCGTTGTCGAAGGTCGCGTCCAGCATCGAGAAGCGCATGGCGACGGTGGCGTAGTCCTCGCCATCCTCGTTCCAGGCTTCCGACAGGTCGCCCTGTTCCAGCCGCACGTCGCGCGTCTCGTTGCGCCAGTTGCGCGCCTCGAGGTCACGCAGGTCCTGCGCGAAGTAGGACACCATCTCGGGCGTCGCGACGGCGCGCAGCGCGGTCAGGTCGCGCTTGGACCAGGCAGCGTTCACATCCTTCAGCGTCTGCTCGAAGGCCTGGTAGTCGCCGGCGCCGATCTCTAACGGACCACCCGCGCGGACAGGCTCGGCCGCCTTCATGCCACCCATGCCACCGAACTGCTTCGGTTCGGGCTGCGCCTGATAGGCATAGCCCTGCTGCGGGCCGCCGGCGGTCGCGGCGCGACGGCTGCGGATCAGCCGCACCACGAACATCACCGCGAAGCCGATCAGCGCGATCTGCAGCAGCATGCCGAGCATGGCGCCGAAGCCGGCCCCGCCGCCGAACAGCCCGAAGCCGAGCAGCCCGCCGATCAAGCCACCGGCCAACAGCGCGCCGCCGAAGGACCCGAAGAAGCCGCGCTGCGGCGCGGCCGTCCCCGGCGCCGTGCCCGGGCGGGGCGTGACGTTGGGGGTGCCGGGCTGCGTCGCCGTGCGGTCGAAGCGCTGTGCCCCGCTTGGCGCGGTCGTTGTGGCCGGCGGGGCGGAATAGGTCCGGCTGCCGCGGCTACCGGAGGAACCGCCGCCGCCCGGCCGGGCCTCGGCCAGCATCGGCGCCAGCACCAGGGCAAGGGCGGCAAGCGCGGTCAGGAAGGTTGCGGTACGGCGCATTGATCTTGGCGTCTCCGACATGAACTTCACGCAATATAGTGGATCTGGCCGTCCTTTTCGATGGGCTTTCGCGCAACGTTTCCTTCACCCCGCCGGGCCGATGCTGGGCCGGCGCGCGGGCCGTCCGCCGCGCCTGCGCAGGATGCAGGGGATGCACGGGCAGGACAGTTCCGCCGTTCTCGACAGCGCCGCCGGGCCAGGCCCCGACGCGATCCGGCGCGCCCTGCGCGGGCCGCCAGGCCGCGTCGCGCTGCGGCTTGCAGCCCCGGGGTCGCCGGCGCACCGGCGCGTTGCCCTCGCCCTGCTTGAGGAAGCAGGCCGGCCGTGCGGCGGCGCGGTGCTCGAAACCGCCGGGGGCGACCTGCTGCTGACCGACGCCGATGCCGCCGACGCGACGCGCGTCGCCGCATTGCTGGAACGCCTGCTCGGCAGCCCGCCGGAGCGGTTCGACCTGCCCGGGGCGGTTGGCGCCCTCTTGGCCTTGCCGGGCTTGGCACCCGCCCTTCCCGAGGGCGCGATCCTGCCCGCCGCCACCGGCATCGAGGCCCTGGCCGATGCCGCCCCGCTGGCCGCCCTGCTGCGGCGGGAGGGCGTGCTGCATCTCGCGGCCGGCCTGCCGCAGCGGCTCGCGCTGCTGCGGCTACGGCTGTCCGGCGCGGCGCTGGCGCCACATCTCGGCGCGGCGGCGGCGGATGCCGACCTCGCGCGCCATGCGCGGGACCGGCTGCGCGGCCGGCTGCTCGCGGCCCTCGCGGAACCGGGGCGGCGGGACGCGCTGCTCGGCGCCATCCCGGCCGTGCCGTTGCTCATCGACCTGCCGCTGTCTCTGCTGCCCGACATGCCCGCCGCGGCACCGGCCGAGGAGCCAGGCATTGCCCCCGCCCTGATCGCCACCCTCACCGCGGCCGAGGCCATGGCCGAAGGGCTGGCCGGCCGCCGCGCGGCGTTGCGCCAGGCGGGCTGGGGGCTGGCGGTTCGCGGGCTCGATGCGGCGGCGCTCGCGCTGCTGGCGCCCGAGGCGCTGCCCGCCGACGTACTGCTGCTGCATTGGTCCCCGCCGATCGCAGGACGCGCGGTCGCCGCCGCGCTACGCCGGGTGGACCCCATGCGGCTGGTGCTGACGCGCTGCGATGGCGCGGCAGCCGTGGAATGGGGCGTCTCGATCGGCATCAGGCGCTTCACCGGGCCCTGGATCGATGCGCTATTCGCCGCGCGGCGGATGGCCGTCTGCCCGCAGGCCGGTCCCTGCACGCGCAGCACTTGCGCCGCCCGCGGGCGTGCGGCGACGGCTGAAGGCCGCGCCGGCTGTGCCGCGCTGCCACTGCTCGCCGCGCTGCTGCCGCCGCACGAGGCTGTCGCATGATCCTCGAGGAGGTGCCGGTCCTCGGTGCGCTCGGCCCGCCGCCCGGCGCCGCGGGCGCGGTCGCATTGGCTGGGCTGGTGAGGGACACGGTGGCCGCCGGAGTGGAACGGAACCTGCTGTTGTTCCGTCCGCAGCACCTTGCACCCGCGCGCCGCCGTGGTCCTCAGATCGCCATGCTGCACAGCGCGTGGGATGCGCTGCGCCGCACCTCCCGCACGCGCGTTTTCGAGTTGCCGCGCGGCGGCTTGGTTGCCGTCGAAGCGCTGCCCGGCCACCACCTGATCGAAGCCGAACGCAGCCTTGCCGGCATGCTGGATCCGCACGAAGCCGCGGCGGCGATCAGCCTGCTGCGCCTCCCCGGTCAGGCCGCGGCGGTGCTGGCGGCGGTGGAGGAGGCGCTCGGCCTGGTCGCCGCCATGCGTGCCGCGGTTCCGCAGCCAATGGGCCGTGCGCCGGATGGCGATGCCATCGCGGGCGCCGAACGGGCGCTCGCTTCGGCCGACGTCTCTGCCTTCCTGCGGCGGCAGAAGATCTGCCGCCTGACGCCGGACGGCGGCGCGCCCGAACCGCTCGGCGAGGACCGGCGCCTGTCGTTGCGGGATGTACGCGATGCGCTGTTGCCCGGCGTCGAACTGGGCCTGGCGCCGGCCCTATCGCGGCGGTTGCGGCGCCTGCTCGACCGCCGGCTGCTTGCCGGCCTGGCGCGGACGGAGGAATTGCGTGGCATCGGGCCGCTTTGCCTCGCACTGGGGGTGGAGGCGGTGACATCGCGGGACTTCCTGCGCCTCGATGCGATGTGGCCGGCGGCGCTGCGCGGGGCGCTCACCATCGCGCTGGCGTCGGACGACATGGCGATGGATCCGGCTGGCTTCATTTTCGCGCGGGACCTGCTTGTGGCACGCGGGCACCGGCCGATGCTGGGTGCGGTGGGGCCTGCGGCGCTGCTTGCCCTGCCGCCGGTGCGCGCGGGGATCGATCGGCTGCGGTTGCGCTGGTCCGCGGCGCTGCCGCCGCTCGGCACCCCGGCAGCGGAGGCGCTGCGCGCCGCCTTCCCTGCAGGGCCCGAAGCCGTCGTGCTGTCCGGCGTCGATCGCCCCGCCGCCATCGCCTGGGGCTGGGAAATGGGCATCACCCTGTTCCAGGGCCGCCTGATCGAAAGCCGTCGGCCCGCCGGTTGATGGGCACCGCTTGGCGCCGGCGGTGGGAGGGCCGATATGCGGCGTCATGGAAACGCCGGCACTGCTCGTCGAGGGCCTGACCAAGACCTACCGCCTCGGCGATAAGCCGGCGGTCGACGGGCTGTCCTTCACCATGCCAATGGGCGTGACCTGGGGGCTGCTCGGCGGCAATGGCGCGGGCAAGTCCACCACCATCGCCATGCTGCTCGGCCTGCTGGTGCCGAGCGCGGGGCGCGTCGTGGCGCTGGGCCATGACATGGCGACGGACCGCTTCGCCGCGCTGGCCGGGATGAATTTCTCCTCCCCCTACATCGCGCTGCCGCACCGCCTGACTGTGGAGGAGAATCTGCGCGTCTATGCGCATCTCTACGGCGTGCCGGACAGCAAGCGGCGCATCGCGCAACTGCTGGAGGATTTCGCGCTGACCGACTTCGCGAAGCGGCCGGCCGGGCAGTTGTCGGCCGGGCAGAAGACGCGCGTCGCACTCGCCAAGTCGCTGATCAACCGGCCGGCGCTGCTGCTGCTTGATGAGCCGACGGCGAGCCTCGACCCCGATACCGGGGATTGGGTGCGCAGCGCGCTGGAGCGGTATCGCGCGGAAAGCGGCGCGGCGATGCTGCTCGCCAGCCACAACATGGGGGAGGTCGAGCGGCTTTGCTCCCATGTCCTCATGCTGAAAGGTGGGCAGGTTGTGGACGCGGGCAGCCCGGACGATTTGCTGCGGCGCTACGGGCGTGACGACCTGGAGGAGGTGTTCCTGGACATCGCGCGTGGCCGGACGCGAGAGGCCGCGGCATGACCGGCACCGAAGGCCTGAATCGGAGCCACACGCAACAGGGCTCCCCGGCGCGCCGCATCTGGGGGCTGATGTACCGGCACCTTGCGCTCTATCGCGGGTCCTGGCCGCGGTTGCTGGAACTCATGTACTGGCCCGTGCTGCAGATGATCGTGTGGGGTTTCATCACCGCCTATCTCGCGGGCGTGCAGGGCAATACCGCCTCGGTCGCGGCCGGCGTGCTGCTCGGTGGCGTGCTGCTGTGGGAGGTGACGCTGCGCAGCCAGATGGGCTTCGCCATCTCCTTCCTCGAGGAAGTGTGGTCACGCAATCTCGGGCACCTGTTCGTCTCGCCGCTGCGGCCCTGGGAACTGGTGGCGGGGCTCGCGGCGATGAGCGTGCTGCGCACCGTCGCGGCCGTCGCGCCGGCCATGGTGCTGGCCTTCTTCCTCTACGGCTTCGGGGTGTGGACGCTGGGGCCGGTGCTGGTCGCCTATGTCTTCGCGCTGATGGCCATGGGATGGGCGGTCGCGCTCGCCGTCACCGCGCTGATCCTGCGCCATGGCGCGGGGGCGGAGGCGCTGGCCTGGGGCGTGATGTTCGGCATCGCGCCCTTCGCGGCGGTGTTCTACCCGGTCGCGATCCTGCCGGGCTGGCTGCAGCCCGTCGCGCTCGCCATTCCGGCGGCGCATGTGTTCGAGGGCATGCGCGCGGCGCTCACCCATGGCGTCATCGCCTGGGACCACCTGGGCTGGGCGGTGCTGCTGGATGTGGTCTGGATGGCACTCGCCGCCTGGATCTTCCTGGCACAGTTCCAGGCCGCGCGGGTGCGCGGCGCGCTGCTCAACATCGGGGAGTGAGCGGCAGCACCAGCCGCCGCTCGGTGACGCGGCGGCCCCATTGCTCGGCCTCGACCTCATCGGTAAGGGTGAAGCCGGCAGCCTCATAGAGATGCGCGGCGGCATCCAGCCCGGCGAGCGTCCAGAGATGGATCTGCGGCGCCCCGACCTGCCGCGCCTGGGAAACCGCTTCGTCCAGCCAGCGCCGCCCCAGCCCGCGCCCACGCAGCGCGGGATCCATGATGAACCAGCGCAGATGCGCCGAATCCGGGTGCTCCCCGCAATCGAGCACCAGCGAGCCCAGCACCCGCCCTTGCCCCGTCGCACAGCGGAACACGTCGCGCGCCGGATCGAAGCGCAGCAGGAAATCGCCGAGCTCGCGCGCCACCTTCGCCTCGAAGAAGGCGCCGAAGCCGTGGCTCGCGGCGTAGTGGCGGGCATGCAGGGCGGCGATGTCGCCGATCGCCCCGGGGGTCCAGGCGTCGTGGAGGGTGATGTCCATGCGGCGAGCCTAGCCGGATCAGCTCAACGCGGCAGCCCGGCCTTCGACAACCCTTCCAGCACGCGCTGCAGCGCCTCCGGATGCAGGACGCCCGACCGTGCGCATTGGTCCACCGTGAGGTCCGGGAAGGCATGGCGCAGCGCCAGCAGCGCGCGGTTCGCGGCGTCATGCGCGCCGGCGTGCATCGCCGCCGCCGTCAGGAAGCGGTATGGCCAGGTGCGTGCCGGCTGCTCCTCGACAGCGCGCGTCAGCAGGCGGGCGGCCCGCGCGTAGTCCCTGCTCACGAACCGCGCGACGCCCAGGCCGATCACCGCCATGTTCGTGTCGTCCTCGGTCGGCCAATGCCGCAGCGCCCGCTGGAAGGCCGCCGCCGCGAGCGCGCCGTTGCCGCGGAAATTCTGGATGTAGCCGCGCCGCCGCCAGGCTTCCGGCTGGTTCGGATCGAGCGCGATGGAGCGGTTCAGCAGCAGTTCCGCCTCATCGAGCCGCCGCGTCAGTGACATCACGCCGGCGGTGAGCATCAGCACTTCGGGGTCATCCGGCGCGAGGGCCAGGGCACGCTGCCCCTGGTCGACTGCGAGGGCGCGCACGGCATCGGGGTCTGCCCAGAAACTGTGATTGGCGCCCTGGGCGCGGGTCCAGCCGGCGAGTGCGAGCGCACGCGCATGACCGGGGTCGCGATGCAGGGCCTCCGCCAGAAGGTCAAGGGCCAGGTCGGTCGCCCCATGCTCCCGGACCAGCGCGGCCGGCCGGGCGCGGAGGAACAACGTCTCGGCATCCGCCTGATGTCGCGGGGTGCGCCGCGCCTGGTCGATCCGCCGCAGCGTAATGGCGGCCACCAGGGCGCCCGCCGCGGCATCGGCCCAGCCGCGGCGGGCCAGACGCAGGCGCGTCATCCATACCACGCTGCCGCTCGCCGGATGCAGCAGGGACAGGACGGCCTCGCCCGCCTCGACCCGGCCTTCAAGCCGCAGCCGCCCGGCATCCGTTCCGCCCGGCGCGGCCAGGACCAGACCGCGCGCGCGGGTGATGGCGATGGCCAAATCCTCGGTGGCACGGCGGGCCTGGGCCGCATCCATGGCGCTGCCGCGGCCGAGCGGGCGCAGGTCGACGACCGTTCCCGTCGCGGCCGTGGCGCCGGCCGCTTGCATGCGCCTCTGCCGCACCGTCGCCGACGGCGCCTCGCCGAAGGTGCGGCGATAGGCGATGGCGAAGCGGCCGGGATGGTCGAAGCCGTGCCGCAAGGCTGCGGCAAGCACCGTGGGCGCATCGCCACCCGCCAACGTTTGACGCGCCGCCGCGAGGCGCAGCCGCAACACCACCTCGCCGGGCGAAAGCCCGAGCACCGTCGCGAAATCCCGCTGCAGGCTGCGTGCGGAAACGCCCGCCGCCGCGGCCATCTCGGGCAGACCGGGTCGTGCCAGGGCATCTTCCGCAAGGCGGGCGCGCACCAGCCGCAGGGCGCGTTCGACACTGCCCGGCATGCCGCGATCCGGCAGCACGAGGCCGTCATCGACGATCCGAGTCCCGGCAGTCTGGCCCATCCGGCCGACTCTCCCGCGCATCCTGGCGCGTTGCGGACAGGATGTCGCAATCCGGACAGAACCGCCACATCGGCATGGGCCAGCATCGCCGGGGGCGACACACTTCGCAGTGAGGCCACGATGCTTCGATCGGCGGGATTCGGACTGGCGGTGCTGGCCCTCATCGGCAGCGCGCAGGCGCAGCCAGGTGCGGGGGCGACGCATCGCGTGCTCGGCACGGTGAACTTCCCGGTGCAATGCAGCCCGGCCGCGCAGGCCGATTTCAACCACGCGATGCTGCTGCAGCATTCCTTCTGGTACCAGGTCGCGGGCAGCGGCTTCCGGCAGGTCCGCGCGCAGGAGCCCGGCTGCACCATGGCCTATTGGGGGGAGGCGCTGACGCTGCTGACCAACCCCTATAGCCCGCCCTCCCCGCAGAATTTGCGCGACGGGCGCGCGCTGCTCGACGAGGCGAAGCGGATCGGCGCGCGCAACCCGCGCGAGGCGGCCTATATCGACGCGCTCGCCCTCGTCTTCGCCGGTGACGATGCGCCGGGGCATCGCGCGCGGCTCGTCGCCTATCGCGATGCGATGGGCCGGCTGGTGGAACGCTTCCCCGACGATACCGAGGCGATGGTGCTCTACGCCCTGCTGCTCGGCGTCGCCTCCGCACCGGGCGACCGCAGCCACGCCGACCCGCTGCGCGGCGCCGAGATGCTAGAACGCGCGCTGGTGGCGCAGCCGGACCATCCCGGCATCGTCCACTACCTGATCCATCTCTACGACTATCCGGCGCTGGCCGGGCGCGGCGTCCGCGCCGCCGACCGCTATGGCAGCCTCGCCGCCGACGTGCCGCATGCGCTGCACATGCCATCGCACATCTACACGCGCATCGGCCGCTGGACGGATTCGATCGAAAGCAACCGCCGCGCCGCCCGGCTCGCCCTGAGCAATGCGGAGCCGGACGACACGCTCCATGCCTATGACTACATGGTCTATGCCTATCTCCAGCTCGGCCGCGACGGCGATGCTGAGGTGGCGATGCGCGAGGCCCTGGCCGCGCGCTTCACGGCGACGACGCGCAATGCCTATGCCTTCGCCATGGCGGCCATCCCCGCGCGGGTCGCGCTGGAACGCGCCGCCTGGTCCGATGCCGCAGCACTGGTGTCGCGCCCCGCACCGGCCTTCACCTACACCGAGGCCCTGACGCATTTCGCCCGCGCCATCGGCCTCGCGCGATCCGGCCAGCCCGCCGAGGCGGATGCCGACATCGCGACACTCGGCCGTATCGCCGAGGCGCTGCGCGGCCGCGATCCTTATTGGGCCGAACAGGTCGCGATCCAGCGCGAGGCCGCGCTCGGCTGGCAGCAATTCGCCGCCGGGCAGCGCGACCAGGGCCTCGTGACGCTGCGCGGCGCGGGTGAGCGCGAGGCGCGCACGGACAAGCATGTGGTCACGCCCGGCCCGCTCGCCCCGGCGCGTGAGCTCTACGCCGAGGCGCTGCTCGAAGCCGGCCAGCCCGTCGCCGCCCTGGCGGAGTTCGAGGCGGTGCAACGCACCGAACCGCGCCGCTTCCGCGCCATCGCCGGCGCGGCGCGCGCGGCCGAAGCCGCCGGGCAGCGCGACGATGCGCGGCGCTACCATCTGATGCTGCTCGACGTGGCCGGGGATGCCGAGGGCAGGCCGGAGGTCGCCGCCGCCCGCGCCTTCGTCGTGCGCTGACCGCCACCCCCTCCCCAGCCCAGCCGGGCTGGGGTAGAGGACGCGCGTGACCCCGACCCGCTTCTTCCTTGTCCGCCATGCGCTGGTGGAGCCTTCCGCCCGCGCCGTGCTTTACGGTTCGATGGACGTCGCCCTGTGCGACCTCGCCCTGCGGCAGGAAGCGGCGTCCTATCGCTGGCTCGCGCACCGCCTGCCACAGCCGGCGCGCTGGTTCGTCACCACCCTGTCGCGCACGCGCTTCACCGCCGCGGCGATCTTCGCGGCCGGCTATCCGGAAAGCGCGCTGGAAGCCGAACCCGACCTGATCGAACAGCATCTCGGCGACTGGCAGGGCATCCCGCATGAGGCGCTGCCCGCGCTGCTGACCCGCCCAGCCCACCCTTTCTGGCCCCATGCGGGGGAGGAGGAACCGCCCGGCGGCGAGACCTTCCGCCAGGTGCAGGCGCGCGTCGCCGGGGTGCTGGAACGCATGGCGACGCTGCTTGAAGGCCAGGATGTGGTGATCGTCGCCCATGGCGGGTCGATCCGCGCCGCGCTGGCCCATGCGATGGGGCTGACGCCGGACCAGGCGCTGACCTTCAGCATCAAGAACCTGTCGCTGACGCGGATCGAGAAGCACGGGCCGGATTGGCGCGTCGCAGCGGTGAACGAGGAACCCTGGACGCCGCCCGCGCTGGAAGACTGAACAGGCGCGCCGGACCTCTGCCGCGGAGGTCGCGGCATGAATGCACGCGATGGTTGCTGCCGCTCACGTTTCCGCCATTGCGAAACCTTTGTGTTGCCCCGCAGGACAGGTTAGAACATCGGCTCGTCAATGACTTGGGGGGTCCGGTTCATGCGCCGTCTCGCCTTTCTCGCCCTCGCCGCGCTGGGCCTGGCTGTCGGGCCGCGCGACGCCTCTGCCCAGGTCGACCAGCAGGCCCTGGTCGACCGCGCCACGCTGTCCCTGCAGGAGGTTCTGGACCTCGGGGAGATGACGGGCGATGCGCGATCGATGCTCGGCCGGTCGCGGGCGGCGATGATCTGCCCGCGCGTCTTCCGCGCCGGATTCATCTTCGGCGGACAGGGCGGCGACTGCGTGCTGGTCGCGCGCGACGGCAACGGGTCCTGGTCCTCGCCCGCCTTCTTCACCATGGGCGCCGCGTCGGTCGGCTTCCAGGCCGGGGTGCAGGACGCGCAGGTGCTGATGCTGATCATGAACGACAAGGCGCTCGACGCGGTGCTGAACCACAACTTCAAGCTCGGCGCCGATGCCGGGATCGCGCTCGGCACGCTCGGGCGCGGCATTTCCGGCGCGACCACCACGGCGGTGGGCGGCGACATCGTGACCATCGCCCGCGCGCGCGGGCTGTTCGCCGGCATCTCGCTGGATGGTAGCTACCTCGATTCACGGGATTCCTGGAATCGCGCCTATTTCGGCCGCGAGGCCACGGCCCGCCAGGTCGTGGTGGAGATGGCGGCGCATAACCCCGGCAGCGATCCGCTGCGCGCAGCGCTGATGCGGTTCTCGGACGCGCCGACTGCCACGACGGCCGCGCCGGCGCCGCAGGGTTCCGCCCCGCCGCGCGAGGTGATCACGCCCGCCCCCGGCAATGCCGGCGCAGCGCGCGTGCAGACCGAGAGCCTGCCGTCGCCGCCGCGCGGCACGCGCTGACCAGCATCGCGCTCCACACCGATGGAGCGCGCCACCGCGGTGGTCTAGATTGCCGCGGTGACAGCATCCGCCCCCTTCTGGCGCACCAAGCCGCTCGGCGCCATGACGCGCGCCGAATGGGAAAGCCTGTGCGACGGCTGTGGCCGCTGCTGCCTGCACAAGCTGCGTGACGAGGACACCGACCGCCTCGCCTACACGAATGTCGCCTGCCGGCTGCTGGATGGTGAATCCTGCCGTTGCAAGGACTATGCGGACCGCAAGACGCGTGTGCCCGATTGCGTGAAGCTGACGCCCAAGCGCGTCGCCGCCATCGACTGGCTGCCGCCGACCTGCGCCTATCGGCTGCTGGCCGAGGGCAAGGATCTGCCCTGGTGGCATCCCCTGGTTTCCGGCAGCCCGGAAACGGTGCATGAAGCGGGCGTCTCGGTCCGCGGCCGCACGGTGGCGGAACGCGAGGCAGGGGATTTTCAGGACCATGTCGTCGCCTGGCCGGGAAACTGGCCGCCCGGGGCGAAGAACCGGAGGAGAGCCGGATGAAGAACGCGATCTATGGCGGCGTGAATGCCGCGGTGCTGACGGCGATGGGCCCGGACCTGACGCCCGACCTCGACCGCATGGCGGCGCATGCGCGCTGGCTGCTGGCGAATGGATGCAATGGCCTGGGCGTACTCGGCACGACCGGCGAGGCCAATTCCTTCGGCCTGCATGAGCGCAAGGCGATCCTGGAGGGGCTGATCGCGCGCGGCATCCCGGCGGCGAAGATGATGCCGGGCACGGGCTGTGCGTCGCTGACCGATTCCGTGGAACTGACGAAGCATGCGCGCGACGCCGGCTGCCCCGGCGTGCTGATGCTGCCGCCCTTCTACTACAAGGGTCCGTCGGATGACGGGCTGTTCGCCTACTTCAGCGAAGTGATCAACCGCGTCGGCGGCGGGGTGAAGGTCTATCTGTACCACTTCCCGCAGCAATCGGCGGTGCCGTTCACGCTCGACCTGCTCGGCCGGCTGATCAAGGCCTTCCCGGGCACCATCAAGGGCGTGAAGGATTCGTCCGGCGACTACGCCAACATGCTCGCGATGGTGAAGGCCTTCGCCGCGGATGGCTTCGAGGTCTATTCCGGCAGCGACGAATTCCTGCAGCAGATCCTCGCCGAGGGTGGCGCGGGCTGCATCACCGCGGCGTCGAACGGCAATTCCCATTGGGGCGGCATCGTCTATGCGAAGCGCACGGGGCCGGAGGCAGATGCCGCGCAGGCGACGCTGACGGCGACGCGCCGCGCCGCGACCTCCGTGCCGCTGATCCCGGGCCTGCGGGAGATCATCGCGCGCAGCACCGGCGATGCCGGCTGGCGCGTGATCCGTCCGCCGCACCTGCCGCTGAACCAGGAGCAGGGTGACAAGGTGTGGGCGGCGTGGACCGCCGCCGGCGCCATTCCGCTGCCGGGCCTGTCGCCGGCGAAGGCTGCCGCGGAATGAACGAGCCGCTCCGCTGCCGCGAACCGGCCATCGCCACCGTCCAGGTGGATGACGCGAATGTCCGCGTGACTCGGTGGGATTTCCCGCCGGGTTCCGAGACCGGCTGGCACCGGCACGGCATGGCCTATGTCGTCGTGCCGGTGTCGGACGGTTCGATGCTGCTGGAACTGCCCGGCGGCCAGACGGCGACCGCGGAGATCAAGGAAGGCGTGGCCTATGCGCGCGCTGCGGGCATCGAGCACAACGTGGTCAATGTCGGCGACAAGCCCTTCGCCTTCGTCGAGACCGAGCTCAAGCACCTGATCGGCTGACGCTCCGGCCGGGCAGCGTCACCAGCGCGAGCCCGGCGAAGACCAGCAGCGCGGCCGGGATGGTCAGCCATCCCGGCCTTTCGCCGAACAGCATCCAGCCCCAGGCGATGCCTGTGATGGTGATGATGTACCCAGTCTGGGACGTCACAACGCCGCCATGGGCGCCGAGCGAGCGGAAATACAGCATGAAGGCGGTGGCCATCGCCGCCGCCTGCAACGCGGACACCGGTATGCCCTGCGCCGGAACCGCGTGGACCTGCCCTGCGAGGATCGCAAGGACGGCCAGTGCGATCGTCCCGGCCGTCAGCGTCCCCGTGGCGAGCGCGAGGGGCGGCGTGTCGCGCGGCGCCAGCCAGACTCCCATCAGGTTCGACGCCGCGTAGCAGACCGGCGTGAGTGCGGCGAGCAAGGCCCAGGGCAGCATCGCCGGATCGGGCAGCGCCGCACCGGGCGCCATCGCCAGCAGCACGCCGGACAGGCCCAGCACCGTGCCCAGGATGCGCCGCGGCGTGATGCGTTCCATGCCCAGCAGCGCCGCGCCGAGCACCGTGAGCATCGGCGACAGCGGCACCAGCAGGGAGAAGAAGCCCGCCGGCACGTGGAGCAAGGCCGTGAAGCCGATGAGATTCGCCAGCGCTAGGCCGCTCAGCCCCGACACCGCGTAGTGGCGCAGATGCGCACGCGACAGCGGCAGCGCCAGGCCGCGCATCCGGCACAGCAGGATCAGCATCAGCGCACTGCCCGCCCCTGCGCAGGTCGCGATCAGCAGCGGCGGCCAGCCGAGGGCGCCAAGATGCTTCACGAAGCCGGGCGTCGCACCCCAGATCGTGCCGAGCAGCAGCAGGGGCGGCAACGGACGGAGCGCATCGGGCATGCTGCGAAGTGGTCGCGTGACGTCTTTCTCTGTCAAGCGGTTGAACCGCGCGGGGGTGCTGCGCCAAGTTGGCGCATGGCCTTGCCCGATTCGGAAACCATCGTGCTGCGTCCCGGGGTGCTCGGTGCGCCTGTCGGCTGCCCGGTGCGTTGGTGCCGTTCGGCCCGCGCGCGCCGCGTCAGCCTGCGCATCGACCCGCGCGCCGGGGAGGTGGTGGTGACGCTGCCGATGCGCACCGCGCGCCGCGCCGGCATGGCGCTGCTGACGACGCATGCGGCCTGGGTCATGCAGCGCCTCGCGGCGCTGAGCCCGACGGTGGAACTCGCCCCCGGCGCGGAAGTGCTGATCGGCGGCAGGCCACATGTGATCCGCCACGACCCGGACGCGCGCGGCGGCGCCTTCCTGGATGGTGCGACGATCATCGTCTCCGGCCGCCCGGAATTCCTCGCCCGCCGCGTGAAGGACTTCCTGCGCGCCGAGGCAAAGCGACGCATCGCCGTGCTGGCGGAGGGACATGCCGCGACCCTCGCGGTGAAGATCCGCGCCTTGCGGGTGAAGGACACGCATAGCCGCTGGGGGTCCTGCGCGCCGGACGGGACGCTCGCCTTTTCCTGGCGCCTGGTGATGGCGCCGGACTGGGTGCTCGACTACGTCGTGGCGCATGAGGTCGCGCATCTGCGCGAGCTGAACCACTCGGCGCGCTTCTGGGTGCATGTGGAACGCCTGACGCCGCATCGCGAGGCCGCGCAGGAATGGCTGCGCGACAACGGGCCGTCCCTGCTGCGCGTGAGCTGAATCCGGCCTATATCCCGCGCAACGACGCGGAGGATGCGATGAAGGCCATCGGTTTCACGAAGTGCCACCCGGCGGACCATCCGGAGGCGCTGCTGGACCTCGACATCCCTGCCCCTGCCGATCCCGCCGGCCACGACATGCTGGTCGAGGTGCGTGCGATGTCGGTGAACCCGGTCGACGCCAAGCGCCGGCGCGCCGAGGAACCGAAGGACGGCCCGCGCGTCCTCGGCTTCGACGCGGCCGGGGTGGTGCGCGCCGTGGGGCCGCTCTGCACACTATTCCAGCCGGGCGATGAGGTGTTCTACGCGGGCGTGGTGAACCGCCCCGGCAGCAACGCCGAATTGCAGCTGGTCGATGAGCGCATCGTCGGGCGCAAGCCGAAATCCCTGTCCTTCGCGGAAGCCGCGGCGATGCCGCTGACCACTATCACCGCCTGGGAAGGGCTGCATGACCGGCTCGGCATCCATGAGGGCGCCGGCGCGGGGGAGGCGCTGCTGCTGATCGGCGGCGCGGGCGGCGTCGGGTCGATGGTCATCCAGATCGCCCGGCAGCGCACCGCGCTGACCATCGTCGCGACGGCATCGCGCCCGGAGACGGCGCAATGGTGCCGCGATCTCGGCGCGCATCACATCGTCGATCACCGGGAAGACATCGCCGCCCAGCTCAAGGTGATCGGGGTGAAGCCGCGCTATGTCTTCTCGACCAACACGACAGCGCGGAACTGGGACCAGATCGTCGCCTCCGTCGCGCCACAGGGGGCGGTACTGCTGATCGAATCCACGGCGCCGATCGATGCGCGGCAGTTGAGCCCGAAATCCGTCTCCCTGCACTGGGAGCTGATGTTCACCCGACCGATCTTCGGCACGCATGACATGATCGAGCAGCACCATCTGCTGAACGCGGTGTCCGAGATGGTGGACCACGGTCGCATCCGCCACACCATGACGCACAACCTGGGCCATGCGACCGCCGCGCGCCTGCGGGAGGCGCACGGGCTGGTCGAAAGCGGGACGATGATCGGGAAGGTGGTGCTGGAGGGGCTTTAGCCCACGGCAACGCCCGCGGCGCGCGCCTTGTCCACCATGTATCCGCGCGCCGCCTGCATATCCTCCAGCGTACCGAAGGCGTTGGTGTAGGCGCCGCGATACCCCTTGCCCTCCAGCAGGGCGAACATGGCGCCGAAATCGAAGTCGCCCTTACCGGGGATAAGGTGCTCCTCGTAGCCATTGCGCCAGCAATCGGCGAGGCGCACTTCCTTCACCCGGTGCAGCGGGATCTCCGCGACGAAGCCACCGACACCGGGCGGCAGCAGATGGGCGTGGTTCGCGGTGAAGGACAGCGCGAAGGCGGTGCTGTCGATGGCGTCGAAGTAGTAGCGCCATTCCTCCATCGTATGCGCGAGGTAGTGGACCTCGGCATTCTCCGGTTCGCGGTTCAGGTTCTCGAGCAGCAGCAGCGCGCCATGCTGCTCGGCGTGCTTCACCATGCGCTGCAGGCGGTCGCGCCCGGCCTGCATGCGCATCGGCACGTCGGCGGTGAAGTGGTAGCCGGCATGCACGACGATCCACTCGGCTTCGAGCTTCGGTGCGACTTCGATATAGGCGCGCAGATAGGCGTCCACCGCCTCGGACAGGAAGGGCGAGTATTCCGCGACATTGACGGCTGAGAGCGTGTGCAGCGCGATGGAAACGCCATTGGCGTGGGCACTCTGCCTGATTGCGCGGCAGCGGGCGTCGTCGAACAGCGTCACGGCGTTCGCACCGGTATCGAGCTGGATGTCGATGTGCCGGACTTCGTTGCGCGCGGCCCATTCGATGGCGTCCTCGAGCCGCAGCTTGCGGCCGACATCGACGCCGATGCGGTCCATCAGTGACATCGTTCTCTCCCTCATCATGAGCAGAGGTTTACAGGCACCGGGCCGAGTGGCAACGTTTCCACCGTCCAAGAATGAACCACGATGCGACGTGACCGCCAAAGGCGGCCGGCGCAGGCAATCGATGGGAGGAAGCCGGATGTTCCTGATCGACAGGCGACAGATGCTCGCCCTTGCAACCTGGGCCGCCGCGTCCAGCAAGGCATGGGCGCAGCAAGCCCCTATGAATGAGCAGGAGCGCACGCTGTACGAGGCAGCGAAGCGCGAGGGCGAGATCACCTGGTACACCGGGCAATACAGCGCGGATGCCTCGGAGGCCGCCGGGCGCGCCTTCAACGAACGCTATCCCGGCGTGCGCTGCAACGTGGTGCGCAGCACCTCGCAGGTCGCCTTCCAGCGCCTGTCGCAGGATTTCCGCGCCGGCGTCGGACAGTGCGACGTCTTCTCCTCGACCAATGGCGGGCACTACATCCAGCTCAAGCGGCAGAACCGGCTGGTGAAGTTCCGGCCGCTCAATGCGGACGGGTTGCTGCCGATCCTGCGCCAGGCCGACCCGGACGACTATTTCCAGTCTTCCTTCCTCGGCATCTACCTGATGGGCCACAACACCACCCTGGTGTCGGAGGCCGAGGCGCCGAAGTCCTGGACGGATGTCCTCGACCCGAAATGGAAGGACAAGCTGGCCGTCGGGCATCCCGGCTTCAGCGGCGCGATCGGGCTTTGGGCGCTGCAGATGCGCACCATGTACGGCCCGGATTACCTCCGCCGCTTCGAGCGCAACAAGCCGCAGGTCGGGCGTTCCTCGATCGACCCGGTGACGATGATGACGGCGGGCGAGCGTGCTGTCGGCGTCGCCGTGCCGTCCGCCTCGACGCTGTTCGCCGCGTCGCGCGGCAATCCGCTTAAGGTGATCTACCCGACGGAAGGGGTGATCGCGGCGCTGTCGCCCTCGGGCATCCCGACCAATGCGCCGCATCCGAATGCGGCGAAGCTGTTCCAGGAATTCCAGACCGGCCCGGCGCTGTCCGCCGCGGTCCGGCTGCTGTTCAACGAGAGCATCCGCCCCGACGTGCCGCCGCCCGAAGGATCCCGCCCGCTCGACCAGGTGACCATGCTGGCACCGAGCCTGGAGGATGCGGAAAAGGGCGTGCCGGAAGTGCGGGAGCAGTGGCGCGAGATCTTCGGCGTCTGATCGGATGAGTGCTACTGCATTGCCGGGGGCGGCGGCGCGACCCAGCCGCCTCCGCCTCCTGGAACCGGTTACCATCCTGTGGGTCGTCCTCATCGCGGCGCTGCTGGTGCTGGTCGCAGCACCACTGCTCAAGATGTTCGTCATCTCCTTCGAGATGCAGGACACGGGCGAGTTCACCTTCCAGAACTACCTGACCGCCTATGGCAGGCAGCGCTACCTCGATGCGGTGCGCAATTCGCTGCTGCTCGGCGCCTATTCGGCGGCGATATCGGTGGTGCTGGCGGTGCCGATGGCCTGGGCCGTGTCGCGCACGGACATGCCAGGCAAGGGCTTCACCTGGGCAATCGTGCTGGCCGCCTTCATCATGCCGCCTTATCTGGGCGCGATCGGCTGGATCCTGCTCGCCGGACCGAATGCCGGCTGGATCAACGTGGTCTGGCGCGGGTTGACCGGGGCACATGACCCGCTGGTGAACATCTACTCCTTCACCGGCATGGCCTTCGTCATTGCGCTGCATTCCTTCCCGCTGGTCTTCATCTTCGTGAAATCCGCGCTCGACCTGATCTCCTCCGAGATGGAGGACGCCGCCAACATCCTCGGCGGCGGCACCTGGGTGACGATGCGCAAGGTCACGCTGCCGCTGGTCTGGCCGTCGATCCTGGGCGGTTTCATCCTGATCTTCCTGGAGACGATCGCACTGTTCGGCACGCCGGCGATCATCGGCATTCCCGCGCGCATCAACGTCGTCACCACGCAGTTGTGGCAGTTCTTCGAGGACCCGGTCCGCGTCGAGGTCGCCTCCGCCTTCGCCATGCCGCTGCTGCTGATCACCATGGGTCTGATCGCGGTGCAGAAGCTGATGCTCGCGCGCAAGGGCTTCGTCTCGCAGACCGGCAAGGGCGGCGAGCGGCGCGAGGTGAAGCTCGGCCCCTGGCGCTGGGTGCTGTTCGGCTGGTGCCTGATGGTGGCGCTGCTGTCGGTCGTGAAGCCGCTCATCGTGCTGCTGCAGGCTTCCTTCGCCAAGGCCTGGGGACGCGGCTTCTCGCTCGACAACCTTACGTTCCGCAACTACCGCTTCCTGCTGTTCGAACACGACATGGCGCCGCAGGCGGTGTGGAACACGGTGTGGTTCTCGGCGGCCTCGGCGACCATCGCGGTGGTGCTGGCACTGCTCGTCGCCTACATCGTCGTGCGCAAGCTGATGCGCTTCGCCGATGCGCTGGGCTTCCTCGCCATGGCGCCCTTCGTCATCCCGGGCATCGTCATGGCGATCGGTTTCTACGCCGCCTATGCCGGCCCGCCGCTGTCGCTCTACGGATCCGCGCTGCTGATCATCCTCGCCTTCGCCTCGCGCTTCCTGCCGATCGCCTATGCCTCCTCCCAGGCGGCGATCCGCGCGGTGCATCCGGAAATGGAGGAAGCCGCCCGCATCCTCGGCTCAGGGCGGCTGCATGCCATCCGCAAGGTGACGGCGCCGCTGCTCAAGACCTCGCTGCTCGGCGGCTGGCTGGTGGTGTTCATCGTCGCCTCGCGCGAACTCTCGGCCGCGATCTTCCTGGTCGGGCCGCGCACGCGGACCATGTCCGTGCTGCTCTACGACCTCACCGAACAGGGCAATTTCGAGGTCGTCTCCGCCTTCGGCGGCATCCTGCTCGTCATCACTTTGGCCATCGTGGGCATCGGCATGAAGCTGGTCGGCCGCGACTTCATGCTGCGGAGGGAATAGCGTGCCGCGTCTGACGCTCACCGGCCTGACCAAGGCCTATGGGAAGCTTACCGTCGTCGACGGGGTGGACCTGACGCTGGAGGAAGGGGAGTTTGTCTCTCTCCTCGGCCCCTCCGGCTGCGGCAAGACCACGACGCTGCGTATGATCGCGGGCTTCGTCGATCCGACCGGCGGGACCATCTCGGTGGATGGAAAGGTTCTGTCCGCGCCTGGCGCGGTGGTGCCGCCCGAACGTCGTGGCATGTCGATGATCTTCCAGTCCTACGCCATCTGGCCGAATATGACGGTCGAGGAGAACGTCGCCTTCGGCCTGAAGCTGCGCAAGCTGCCCAGCGCCGAGGTGAAGCAGCGCGTCGGCGAGATCCTGGAAGTCGTCAAGCTCAACGCCCTGGCACACCGCTATCCGGCGGAACTCTCCGGCGGGCAGCAGCAGCGCGTCGCACTCGCCCGCGCCATCGTGGTGAAGCCCTCCGTCCTGCTGCTGGACGAACCGCTCTCCAACCTCGACGCCAACCTGCGCGAGGAGATGCGCTTCGAGATCCGTCGCCTGCACGACGAGTTCCGCATCACCACCGTCTACGTCACCCACGACCAGGGGGAGGCGATGGCCACCTCCGACCGGATCGCGGTGATGAATGCCGGCCGCATCGAGCAGATCGACGCGCCGCACCTGCTCTACACGCGCCCGCGCACCCGCTTCGTCGCCGGCTTCGTCGGGCGCACCAACCTGCTGGAAGCGCGGGTCGAAGGCGGCACACTGCTGCTGGACGGCGTCAGCCTCGGCTCCGCGGTCCAGGCCGGCCTGCCCGCGACCACCAATGGCGCGGTGCTCGTCTCGCTCCGCCCGCAGGCCATGGCGATCCATCGGGCCGCGCCGGCCGGCGAGGCCCTGGTGCTGGAAGCGGCCATCGCCGAGCGCACCTATCTCGGCGAAGCCTGGGACTATGTGGTGCAGCCGAAGGGGACCGGATTGCGCCTGCGTGCGGCCGCGCCGCCGCTGGAAACGCACGAGGTCGGGCAGACCGTGTGGCTGCGGATCGATCCGCGGCAGGTCGCGGTGGTGGAGTAGAAGGGCGGGGGAGAGAACTCCCCCGAACCCCCTCCTTCTTCTGGCACTCCGCCCTCGCAGACGGGCGGCGCCTCAATGCAACGGCAAAGCAAGCGGAGCGATCTCGTCGCCGCTGCGGCCACGGTAGTCCCGGCCACGCGCATCGCGCAGCATGCGTGCCTGGCTCTCCGCCAGGATGCCGGCGGCCTCCGTCACACTAAGGCGGGTCGGACGGCCATCGGCGAAGACCGTCTCGCCGGCGACGATCACGCGCTTTACCGCACGGTCCGCGGCGTGGAACACCAGCGCGCGCAGCGGGTCGCGCGGCGGCGACATCAAGGGATGCGCCAAGTCGACCAGCACCACATCCGCGGCGGCACCCTTCTCGATCCGCCCGAGATCCGGCCGGCCCAGCGCCTCCGCCCCGCCGGCGGTCGCGGCGTGGAATACGCTCCCGGTATCGGCGGCGGCCACGTCGCGCACCGCGTTGCGCGCCAGCAGAATGGCGAGCCGCATCTCCTCGATGAGGTTGTGCGGCGCGCAATCCGTGCCGAAGCCCATGTTCACGCCGCGCGCGCGGTACTTGCCGAAATGCTTCAGGTGCTCGCCATACCGCGCGAAGGGCGACGGGCAATGCGCCACCGTCGCGCCGTGATCCGCCACCAGCCCGATATCCTTCGCCGTGTGCCAGCCGATCGACGCATGCTCATCGACGAAGATCGCATGGCCGAGGATGCTTCGCGGCGTCAGCAGCGCGATCGACGCCGCCCATTGGATCGGCGTCACGCCATGGCGGCGGATCATCTCCCGCACCTCCACCACCGCCTGGGCGATATGGGTGGTGAAAGGGCGCCCCGTCTCGCCGGCATAGGCGATGGATTCGCGCAGCATGTCCTCCTCGACCGTGTCGATCTGGGCGGGGAAGACGATGCCGTGCAGGCGGCCGGAATTGTCGGAATCGGCCTCCTTCATCACGCGCTTGGCGGCCTCGAACTGGGTGCGGGCGTTCTCGCGGTTCCACATCCAGGTCACGGTCTGTGGCGCCGACATGCCCCAATGCGCGGCGGCATAGCCAGGGCCGGCCCAGACCCGCAGCCCGCTCTCCCGCATGATGCCAAGCCATTCCGGAAAGGGCGGAGAGAGATCGACGACGGAGGTCACGCCGGCCGACATCAGCTCGGCATAGGCCAGCCGCATCGCCGCCGCCTGGCCGGCCTGGTCCAGGCGAAAGGCCTGCAGCCGTTCGAACAGTCCGGTCATCTGCTGTTCCGCCACGCCATGGTCCTCGCGCACGCCGCGCGCGGCCGGTTCCGTCGTCGGGTGGGTGTGGATGTTGACGAGGCCCGGCATCACCAGCAGCCGCCGTCCATCCACCACCTCCGCCCCCGGCGGCACCGGCGCATCGGGATCGTGCCGCGCGATGGCGGCGATGCGCCCGCCATCCAGCAGCACATCCATGCCGCGCGCATAGGCGTGGCGCCGTGCCGCAGCCTCCCACACCACCGCCCAGGCGGCGTCGCGGATCAGCACGGGTGCAGGCATCGCGGCACTCCCTCAGCGGCTACGGTTGGCGTAGTCCCAGGTGGTGAAGGTGAAATCCTGCTGCGCGCGATTCTGCAGGTGGCAGGTGAAGCAGGCATTCAGCGGACCTGGCAGGCGGCTTCCATCGGTCGGGCTGAATCGGGCGTATTCCCATTCGCCGTTGCGCATGTCGGGGCCGTAGCCTTCGCCCCAACCGCGTTCCTTCTGCTGCACGTTCATGGAAATGAAGGCGGGCTCGGGGATGAAACGCCCGTTGGCGTCGAGCAGCGGATTGCCCTGCGCATCCAGCCGCGCCCGCTGGTCCGCCAGGATCACCAGGCTGCCGTAAGGCAGCGGCTGCCCGGGCCTCAACTCGGCGAAGGCTTCCGGATTGATGAAGATGTTGCGGATGATCTTTCGGTCGCGATTGTCGACCGTGGAGTAGCGGATGAAGCGCTGCTGCCAGTCGGCCGGCACCTCGATGTTCTGCGGGCCGGTCGTATAGGGCCGCGTCTGCGCAAAGGTGGTGGTGGCTGCGGCCGCCGTCAGCAACGCAGCCACGATGATGGCAGGACGGTTCATGGCGGTTCTCCCTGTCCGACCATCATCGGGCGCGTTTCGCTGCCGTGATGCAAGATTTTCGGTGCGGATCTACGCCCCCGCGAAGGCCGGAACCGCCCTGGCGATGCCGCCATGCGCATCCAGCATCCTCTCCCGCCAGCCATGCAACGGATCGTCGCGCAGCAAGATGGGAAAGGGGCTGCAGCAGCGCGCCCATTGGATTGGGCCGAAGGCGATGGCGTCGCCATAGCCGGGCGCGTCCCCATGCAGGAAGGGCGCGTGGCGCAGCGCGAGCCGCAGCGGCACCAGGCTCTCGCGGAACGCGAGCACGCGCGCCTCGCGATCCGCCGTCACGGCGGCCAGCGCCATGCCGTAGCGCTTCTCCCGGCTCGTCACGAAATACGCGGCGTCTTCCGGCGCCAGCAGGGCCGGGATGTCGGAGACGATGAGCCGCCCGATCCCGGCGATCAGCGTCGCATCCGCCCACCCGTTCAGGAAGCGCGCCAGCGCCCGCCCACCGGGCCCGCCGAACAGCGATGGCCGCTCCGGATAGGTATCCTCGAGATACTCGGCGATAGCCCAGGAATCCGTGACCGCCCTGCCGCCGTCGAGGATCACGGGCACCTTCTCCGCCCCATGCGGCACGAGCGCGTCGCGTTCGGTGAAGCGCCAGGGGATCGTCTCCGTCGCCAGCCTCTTCTGCGCCAGGGCCAGGCGGGTGCGCCAGCAATAGGGGCTGAAGCGCCGCGCCGGATCGGCGCCGCAGAGGTCATAGAGCGTGACGGCCATGCCGGGTCCCTCCTGGTCGCGGCAACCATCGCCCCCGGGCGGCACAGCGTCTATCCTCGGTGCCGGAGGAGATCGCCATCGCATGACCGCGGACCTGTTGCTCGCCCTTGACCAGGGCACCACCAGCACGCGCGCCATCGTCTTCGACGCAGCGCTGCGCCCGATCGCCACCGCGCAGGAGGAACTGCCCCAGCATTTCCCCGCCCCCGGCTGGGTCGAGCATGAACCGGAGGACATCTGGCAGACCAGCCTCGCCACGCTGCGCGGCGCGCTGGCGGCTGCCGGCGGCGATCCGCAGCGCGTGGCGGGCATCGGCATCACCAACCAGCGCGAGACGACCTTGCTGTGGGACCGCGCCACCGGGCGCTGCCTGCACCGCGCCATCGTCTGGCAGGACCGCCGCACCGCCGAGCATTGCGCCAGGCTGCGCGCGGAGAGGTTGGAGCCTCTGCTGACCCAGCGCTCCGGCCTGCTCGCCGATCCGTATTTCTCCGCCACCAAGCTTGCCTGGCTGCTGGACAATGTGCCCGGCGCGCGCGCGGCGGCAGAACGCGGCAGCCTCGCCTTCGGCACGGTGGATTGCTTCCTGGTCTGGCGGCTGACTGGCGGGCGGGTGCACGCGACGGATGCGACCAACGCCGCGCGCACCATGCTGTTCGACATCCGCGGCGGCGACTGGGATGACGAATTGCTGCGACTGTTCCGTGTCCCGCGCGCCCTGTTGCCCGAGGTACGCGACTGCGCCGCGGAATACGGCGTGACGGAGGCCGAGCATCTCGGCGTGGCGGTGCCGATCCGCGGGCTCGCCGGCGACCAACAGGCCGCGACGGTCGGCCAGGGCTGCTTCCAGCCGGGCATGGTGAAGTCCACCTACGGCACCGGCTGCTTCGCGTTGCTCAACACCGGCGACACGCCGGTCGCCTCCCGTTCGCGGCTGCTGACCACCATCGCCTACCAGCTCGGCGGGCGCCGGACCTATGCGCTGGAAGGCGCGATCTTCGTCGCGGGGGCTGCGGTGCAGTGGCTGCGCGACGGGCTCGGCATCATCGGCACGGCCGCCGAAGCCGGGGAACTCGCCGCCAAGGCCGATCCGGCGCAGGAGGTGGTGCTGGTGCCCGCCTTCACCGGCCTCGGCGCGCCGCATTGGGATGCCGAGGCACGCGCGGCGATCTTCGGCCTGACGCGCGGGGCCGGCCGCGCCGAGCTGTGCCGCGCGGCGCTGGAGTCCGTCGCCTTCCAGACGCGCGACCTGATCGACGCCATGCGTGCCGACTGGCCGGGCGAGGCCGGGACCGTGCTGCGCGTCGATGGCGGCATGGTCGCCTCGGACTGGACCATGCAGTTCCTCGCCGACCTGCTCGGCGCGCCGGTGGACCGGCCCATGGTGCGGGAGACGACGGCGCTCGGCGCTGCCTATCTTGCCGGATTGCAGGCGGGGCTCTGCCCGCCGCCCGGGGCCTCCGGCGCGACGCATTGGCGGCTGGAGCGCCGCTTCGTGCCGGCGATGGAGCGGGGAGAGGCAGCGCACCGCCACGCCATCTGGCAGGATGCGGTGGCCCGGACACTGACGAACCGAAGGGACGACGATGGCTGAAGCCTGGCTGCTGCTGGAGCTGGCGGGGTACGCCGCCCTCCTGCTGTGGGGCCTGCACATGGTGCAGAGCGGCATTATGCGTGCCTATGGCAGCCGGCTGCGGCAGCGCCTCGGCGTCGGCCTCGGCAATCGCCGGCGGGGGCTCGCCGCCGGACTCGCGGTGACCGCGCTGCTGCAAAGCAGCACCGCGACGGCCTTCATGGTCGCCTCCTTCTGCGCTGGCGGCGCGGTGGCGCTGGTGCCGGGCCTCGCAGCGATGCTCGGTGCCAATGTCGGCACCGCGCTGATCGTGCAGGTGCTGTCCTTCGACGTCTCCGCACTCGCCCCGCTGCTGATCCTGATCGGCGTCGTCGCCTTCCGCGGCAGTGCGCAGAGCCGGCGGCGGGACCTCGGCCGCGCGAGCATCGGCCTCGGCCTGATGCTGCTGTCGCTGCACATGATGGTCGCGGTGATGGCGCCGGTCGAGACATCGCCGGCGCTGCGCGGCGTGCTCAGCGCCGTGGCGGATCTTCCGCTGCCGAACCTGCTGATCGCGGCCGTCATCGCCTGGGCGATGCATGCCTCGGTCGCGGCAGTGTTGTTCATCGCCTCCCTGCATGCGGCCGGGGTCATCGGGCCGGAGGCAGCGATCGCCATGGTGGTCGGGGCGAATATCGGCAGCGCGCTGAACCCGGTGCTGGAAGGCGATCGTAGCGAATGGGCGCGGCTGCGCGTGCCGCTCGGCAATCTTGCAAACCGGCTGGTCGGCGGCGTCATCGTGCTGGCGGCACTGCCCTGGGTGACGCAGGCGATGCTGTGGCTCGATCCCGCGCCCACGCGCTTCGTTGCCAATGCACACCTGGCCTTCAACATCGTGCTGGCGGTCGCGGCACTGCCGCTGCTGCCGGCCTTCGCCCGCATGCTGGAACGGCTGCTGCCCGAGGCAGGTGCTGCCGGCGATCCTGCTGCGCCGCGTTACCTCGACGAGGCCGCGCTGCACTCGCCCCCGGTCGCGCTGGCCAATGCGGAACGCGAGGCGCTGCGCCAGGCCGATGCGCTGGAGGAAATGCTGCGTGCCGTCGCCACCGGCTTCCGCACCGAGGATCGCGACCTGGGCAAGCGCGTCGCACGGCTGAACGAGGTGGTGGATCGGCTGAACCGCGCCGTGCAGGTCTACCTCGCCGGGCTGCGGCCCGAACTGCTGGGGCAGGAGGACCAGCGCCGCGTCGCCGAGATCCGTGCGTTCGTGCTGCACCTGGAAAGCGCGGGTGACGTGCTGGATCGCAGCCTGTCCCGCGTCGCCGCGAAATGGGCGAAGGAGGGGGTGCGGCTGGATGGCGCGATGATGGATGCCATCCAGGGCATGCATGAGCGTGGGCTCGAGCAGTTGCAGCTCGCGATCGCCGCCTTCATGCGGGAGGACGTCGCTGCCGCCCGCCAGCTGATCGAGGAGAAGGAGCGCATGCGCATCGAGGAAGCCGATGCGGCGCGCGACTTCTCGCTTGCGACGGCGCCAGCCGAGATCGCGACGCGCGGCGTGGTGCTGGAAGTGGTGCGCGACCTCAAGCGCGTCGGTGGGCATCTGGCGGCGACCGCGCATCCGCTACTGGAACGCATCGGCGCACTGCGGCCAAGCCGCCTGACGGATGCCGAGGACGGGCTGAGCCCGGCATGACCGGCTGGCTCGGCGCGCAGCGCATCATCAACGCCTATGGCACCAATACGCGCCTCGGCGGAGGGAGGCTGGCGCCGGAGGTCACGGATGCCATGGCCGCGGCGGCGCGCGGCTGCGTCGAGATGCACGACATCCAAGCCGCCGCGTCACGTGCGATTGCCGAGGCGACGGGTGCCGAGGCCGGCATCGTCACCGCCGGTGCCGCCGCCGCGCTGATGCTGGGCGCGGCTGCGTGCATGGCGCGGCTCGACCCCGCGGCGATGAACCGGCTGCCGGACAGCACGGGCCTGCCGAACGAATTCGTCGTCAGCCGCAGCCAGCGCAACATGTATGATCGCGCGCTGCGCGTCGCCGGCGGCGTGATCGTCGAGGTCGGCATCCCCGATCGGCTGTCCGGTCCCGGCGTGCGCGATGCGAGCGCGGGTGAGATCGCCGAGGCGATCACGCCGCGCACCGCCGCGATATTCCACTTGGCGGGTGGAAACGCGGAGCCGCCGCTGGTCGACATCGTGCGCGTGGCCCATGCGCGCGGCATCCCGGTGCTGGTCGATGCCGCCGCGCAATTGCCGCCGGCGGAGAATCTGCGTCGCTTCATTGCGGAAGGTGCCGACCTCGTCTGCTTTTCCGGTGGTAAGGCGATCGGTGGGCCGCAAGCATCGGGCATCCTCGCCGGGCGACGCGACCTGGTGAGCAGCGCGCTGGTGCAGATGCTCGACCTCGACCTGCCGGAGGCGCAGTTCGTGTCGCCGCCGGAATTCGCACCGCTCAACCAGTTGCGTTACCTACCGCATCACGGCATCGGCCGCGTCGCGAAGGTGGGGAAGGAGGAGATTGTCGGCCTCATCACCGCACTGCGTCGTTTCGTCGCGGAGGAGCCGGCGGCGCGCACGGCACGCTGGACGGCGCGGCTGGAGGCGCTGCGGGGCGCCGTGCCGCGGGCGGTGCTGCTGCCGGATGGGGCCAAGCCCGGCCTGCCCTTGCTGGAACTGCGCTTCGCCGATCGCACCACAGCCGAAGCCGTCGAGGCTGCGCTGCGTGCCCGCGACCCCGCGGTGCATCTGGACGCGTCGCGCATCCGCCGCGGCGTGCTGGCGGTGAACCCGATCGCTCTCGATAACGACGACCTGCCGCTGCTCGCCGCGGCGCTGAAGGAATGCTGCGCATGAGTGACCTGTTCCTGGTGGGCAATGCCTCGGGCTTTTCCGGCGACCGCATCGATGCGGCGCCGCCCGTGGTGCGCGCGCTGATCCGGTCCGGAAAGCCCGCGGCGCTGTTCTTCGAATGCCTCGCCGAACGCACCATCGCACTGGCGCAGATCGAGAAGCGCCGCGATCCGGAGGCCGGGTATGAGCCCATGCTCAAACGCCTGCTGGAACCGATCCTGGCCGATTGCGCGAAGGCGGGCATCCCGATCCTCGGCAATTTCGGCGCGGCGAACCCGGTGGCGGCGGCGCGCTGCGTGGCGCGGCTGGCACGGCGCCTCGGCATCCCCGACCTGCGCATCGGCGTCGTCACCGGCGATGACGTGTCGGGTAGCGTCGATCTTGGCAATCTCACGGCGCATGAAGCCGATGCGGGCTTCGACATGTCGTCATGGGTGCTGGTGTCGGCGAACGCCTATATCGGCGCAGCACCGCTGGTCGAGGCGCTGGCCAAGGGCGCGCAGGTGGTGGTGGCGGGGCGCACCTCCGATCCCTCGCTCGCCATCGCGCCGCTGATGCATCACTTCGGCTGGGCGGAGGATGACTGGCAGGCGCTGGCCGCCGGCGCGGCCTGCGGGCATCTGCTGGAATGCGGGTCGCAGGTGACCGGCGGCGTCTTCTGGGACCCCGGCTTCAAGGACATTCCCGATCCCGCGAATATCGGCTTCCCGATCGCAGAGGTCGCGCGCGACGGGTCCATGGTGATCACCAAGCCGGAGGACACCGGGGGCCTCGTCGATCTCCGCAGCATCAAGGAACAGCTGCTTTACGAGTTGCACGATCCGGCTGCTTATCTGACACCCGATGTCGTCATGGACATCACCGGCGTGACGATGGACCAGGCCGGCCACGACCGCGTTGCGCTGCGCGGCGTGCGCGGCCATGCGCGGCCAGACCGGCTGAAAGTGACCGCCTGCTACGAGGGGTCCTGGCTTGGCGAGGGCGAGGTCTCGGTCGCCGGGCCGAACGCGCTGGCGCGCGCGCGGGCGACCGCGGATGTGCTGCTGCAGCGCGTGAAGCAGCGCGGCCTGGCGCGGCGCGCACGGGCCGACCTGATCGGCGTCTCCGCCGTACACGATTCCGACGACGGTGCGCTGTGGCGATCCTATGACGGGCCGGAACCGCCCGACATCCGCATCCGCCTCGCCGTGGAGACCACGACGCGCGACGACGCCGACCAGGCAGCGCGGGAGGTGCTGGCGATGCTGTGCTGCGGTACCGCCGGTACGTCCGGCGCACGCTGGCGCGTCACGCCGCGCATCCTGACGCGGTCCTTCCTGGTCCCGCGGGACATGGTGCCGACCGAGGTGCGGGTGCTGGAGGCACGGGCATGGAATTGATCGAGGTGCCGCTGCATTCGGTCGCGCATTCCCGCGCGGGGGACAAGGGCAATCGCGGCAACCTGTCGCTGATGCCCTACGACCCCGCGCTGTATCCGCTGCTGGCCGAACAGGTGACGGAAGCCCGCGTACTGGCGCTGTTCGCGCATCGTGGCGCGACGCGCTGCGTCCGCTACGATCTGCCGCTGATCCACGCCTTCAACTTCGTCATCGACGACGTGCTGGAAGGCGGGGTGAACGGCTCGCTGAACCTCGACGGACATGGCAAGAGCCTGTCCTACAGGCTCCTGTCATTGACGGTGCGCGTGCCGGCAGACCTCAGCCGCCCGCCACCCCCTGCGTGTTGAAGTAGCAGGCATAGAGCGACTGCGCCGCGGCCATGAACAGCCGGTTGCGGTGCCGCCCGCCGAAGGCGACGTTGGCGCAGCGTTCCGGCAGATGGATATGGCCGATCGGCGCGCCGGCATTGTTGAACACGCGCACCCCATCGAAGCCCGGCGCCATGCCCCAGCCACACCAGAGATTGCCGTCCATGTCCACGCGAAAGCCGTCCGGCGTCTCGCCCGGCTGGCAGGTGATGAAGGCGCGGCCGTTGCGCAACGTCGCCCCGGCCACCTCATAGGCGAGGATGCGGCGCGGCTCCGCGCGGCTCTCGACGATGTAGAGGATGCTCTCGTCCGGGCTGAAGGCGAGGCCGTTCGGATGGTCGATGCCATCCGCCACCAGCGTGATCGCGCCGGTCTGCCCGTCGATGCGATAGACATTGGTGTGCGGCAGCTCCGGCGTGTGCTTCTCGCCCTCGTACCAGCCGAGGATGCCGAAAGGCGGATCGGTGAACCAGATCGACCCGTCGGACTTCACCACCACGTCGTTCGGGCTGTTCAGCCGCTTGCCCTGGAAACTGTCGGCGAGGACGGTGATCGACCCGTCATATTCGAAGCGCACCACGCGGCGGCCGAGGTGCTCGCAGGCCACGACCCGCCCCTGGCGGTCGCGCGTATGACCATTCGCGTTGTTCGACGGCTTGCGCCAGGCGGAGACCGCACCCGTCTCCTCCTCCCACTTCAGCACGCGGTTGTTCGGGATGTCGGACCACAGCAGGCAGCGTGCATCGCCGAGCCAGACCGGCCCCTCACCCCAGCGGGTGCCATGATACAGGCGTTCGACCGCCGACAGGGCGAGGTGGTAGCGCTTGAAGGACGGATCCAGTGCGACGATGGACGGGTCGGGGTAGCGCAGGCTCGGCTGCCAGCGTGCGTCGTCGGTCATGGTGCTGTTTCCCCCTGAGGTATCGCGGCGGGCCGCAGCATGGCCCGCCGCGACGGCCGGCTCAACCGCCCGCCACGCCCTGGGTGTTCACATAGAGGCTGTACAGGGAATGCGACGCTGTCATGAACAGCCGGTTGCGGAAGCGCCCGCCAAAGGCGAGGTTGGCGCAGCGCTCCGGCAGTCGGATATGCCCGATCGACGCGGCGGCGGCGTTGATGATGCGCACGCCGTCCAGTTCCGCCGTGCCCATGCCCCAGCCGCACCACAGATTGCCGTCCACATCGACACGGAAGCCGTCCGGCGTTTCCCCGTCGCGGCATTGGTAGAAGATGCGGTTGTTGGTCAGCCGGGTCTGCGCGCCTTCCCCACCCACATCGAAGGCACGGATGACGCGCGGCGTCGCGGCGGCCTCAACGACGTAGAGGATGCGCTCATCGGGGCTGAAGGCCAGGCCATTGGGGCGGCCGACATCGCCCGTCATCACCTGGATCGCCCCGGTCTGGCCATCGACGCGATAGAGGTTGGTCGGCAGCTCGGGCTGCGCCATCTCTCCTTCGTAGAAGCCGAGCACGCCAAAGGGCGGGTCGGTGAACCAGATCGACCCATCGCGCTTCACCACGATATCATTCGGACTGTTCAGCGGCTTGTTGTCAAAGCGGTCGGCGATGACCGTGATGGCGCCATCGGGTTCGGTGCGCGTGACGCGGCGTGTCAGGTGTTCGCAGGTGACGAGGCGGCCCTGCCGGTCGCGTGTGTTGCCATTCGCGTTGTTGGCGGGTCCGCGGAAGACATCGGTGCGGCCCGTCGTCTCGTGCCAGCGCAGCATGCGGTTGTTGGGGATGTCGGACCAGATCAGGCAGCGCTGGTCGCCGAACCACGCCGGCCCTTCCGACCAGCGCGCGCCGGTATAGAGCCGCTCCACGCTGGCCAGCAGCAGGCGGTAACGGTTGAAGGAAGGGTCCAGGACCTGGACCGCCGGGTCCGGGTATCGTTCGCTCGGCTGCCATTGGGCGAAGGCCGGAGCCGCTGCGAGCGCAACAGCGCCACCGGCGGCGCCCAGAAGGGCGCGGCGTTGCATGTGCATGGGGGTTGTTCCTTCCTGTTCCGACCCTCTGCCGGGGCCGCATGGGAAGGCTAGCACGCCGCGGAGGCGAATGCCTCGCCAACGTAATGGTCAGGAGCAGCCATGCCCCCGGGCAATAGCGGGGCCGCGGTCAGCCGGGCGGCCAGGCGGCCTTGGGCATGCGCTCCATGGCCGCGGTATCGGGTTCGATCGCGGCACCAAGTCCCTTCGCGGCCACCACCGACCCCAGTTCCAGCATGCCATCGCAGATGGCAAGGCGCGGCCCGCGCGGCGTGTCGGCATAGAGGTCGGGATGCGCCTCCATGAAGCGCACCGCCTCGGCTTTGGGGCGGCCGGCGAAGCCGTCCACGAAATGGTGGCCGTTCCGTTCGACATGGGTCAGGCCCATCGCACTGACCAGTGCGAGATCCTGCTGCACGCAGGCGCCGGCCAGTGTGGTCAGGTCCTCGGCACTCATGAAGTAGCGCGGCGTGGCCTCCGCAGCGTTCCAGGCGCGGCAGCGCGCAAGGTTGATGAGCGACCGCCATACCCCCTTGCACGCCTTGGACGAGATGCCCGTGTAGCCCAGCGCCTTCGCCTGCACGAAGGCGTCGAGCGGACCGTCGCTTTCATCCACGATCACCGGCCGCGCAGCGGCGAGCGCGCCCATCGCACCCTCCAGCGCCTTCGCCCGCTTCACCGGTTGCTCGATGAAGGCGATGGACGCGTTCAGCCGCGCGAGGCGCGGTTCCGCCTGCATCGCCTTCCACAGGGCGAGCACGCCCTCGGCATCCTCATACTGCTCATTGCCGTCGAGGGAGACGTGATAGCCGTGCAGCCGGTCGAGCACCGAGGCGATGCGGCAGAGCCGCTCCACATCCGCGGCGACATTGCCGCCGACCTTCAGCTTCCACCATGTGTGGCGATAGGTGCCGACGACCTCCTCCACCGTCTCCGGCAGGCCGTCATCGACACGGTCCGACTGGTCGGCGGCCGTGATGGGGTCGACCAGCCCAACGGTGTGCCGCGCGTGCATCCGCCGCGCCGGCGACAGCGAGGCCAGCATCGCGCCGAAGTCCACGCCTTGCAGGTCGGGCAGCGCGGCATGCGGCACCATGCCGCCGATATTCGCGCGCAGGCCCTCAGCGAAGGATAGCCCCTTCGCCTTCAGCAGTGCATCCAGCATGGCGCGGTCGAGCAACGCGCGGCCATAGGCGGCGACCAGCGGGTTCAACCCTTCCGCCCCGCAAGCGGCGACATGCGCGGCATAGGCATCAGCGTAGTGCCCAAATGCGGTATTGGCCCCGGCCGCAAGCGTCGCGTCGCTGGCGATCTCCAGAGCTCGGCGCAGTTGGTCCTCGTTCTGCGCATCGGACCAGCGCGGGTCCTTGTCGAACCACTTCGCTGCCAGCGTTTCCGCCGCCACGCCCCAATGTTCGCTGCCGTCTTCCAGCGCAATGCGTGCGCGGATCACCGCCTGGCGCCCATGTGTCACGGTGATGACGCCGAAGCGGAAGGGCATGCGCAGCTTGAAGGGCCATTCGAAACGCTCGACCTCGAGCAGCCGGAAGCGTGGCGCCATCATGCGATCGTCTCCTCGAGCGCGCGGAGATAACCGATGGCGCGCGCCGCGCTGGTCGGCCCATCGGGAACATAGTCGAAAGGCTCCACCGCCGCGAAGCCGACATAGCCGGTGCGGCGCAACGCATCGAGCACCGGCCCGAAGCGATCCGCCCCCTGCCCCGGCCCACGCTTGTTGCGGTCGTTGAAATGCACATGGCCGATGACGCCGGCTGGAACGAAGCGTTCGAGCAGCGCGACGACGCTCTCGCTCTCTCCATTCCCGGCCGAGCAGGTGTCGAGCATGGTCCGTAGCGCGGGGTTACCGATGCGTTCGACGATCGCGGCCCCTTCCGCCACGCTGGTGCACCAGTTGGTCTGCCCGGTATCGAGCGGTTCGACGCAATAGGTCGCGCCATGCCGTGCCGCGAAATCCCCGGCCTTGGCCATCGCTTCCTCGGCGCGCGCCGCGTCGCCATCGGCCTGCACGCGCCGCTGCCCAGGCGAGCCATGCACGAGGATCGTCGCCCCGAGATCCGCCGCCAGCCCGACCAGCCGTTCCATCACGTCCAGCGTTCGCACGCGCAGTGTCGGATCGGCGCTGGTGATGGACAGGCCGGCAGGGGCCAGCAGCAACCAGTGCAGCGATGTGATGGCGGTGCCCGCATCCGCCGCCGCGCGCCGCAGTTCCACGCGGCGCGACGCTGGCAGCAGATGCGGCGCCTCGGCATCCAGCGTGAAGGGCGCCACCTCCAGCCCGTCATAGCCGAGCGATGCCGCCAGCCTGCATTGCGCGGCGAAGTCGAGGTCGCGCACGACCTCGTTGCACAGGCTGATGCGCATCAGGTGAGTTCCTCCAAGGTAACGACGCGCCCTTCGGCGGCGGAACGCCGCGCCGCGTCCAGGATGCGCGCGGGGGCAAGCGCGCCGGCGCGCAGCCCGGCCTCGGGTGCCGCACGGCTGCGCACCGCGTCGATAAAGGCGGCGAGTTCCGCCGCCACGACCGCGACCGGATCGGCGGCGGGAATGGCGCGATCCTCGCGTGCAGCGTGCTGCGGCAGCCAGGCGCCCCCTGGCCCCGGCGCATGTGACCCGCGACGCAACGTGAAGGTCTCGGCGGCGAAATCCACCTCGGCCAGCGCGTCATGGCCGGCGACCACGACTTCCTTGCGCGTCTCCGCGCCGGGCACCACCGCATCGGGCCATCGGCCGGGCAGCACGCAGCCGGCCTCGATCATCGCGGTCAGGCCCGAGGGGAACATCAATTGGATCACCGCCAGATCCTCCCGCCCACGCCCGAGCGGATCGGACAGGGCGGCGAAGACGCGCCCCGGCGCTTCACCGGCAACCCAGGGCAGCAGATCGGCGAAATGCACCGCGTCGTTCAGCAGTGCGCCGGAATCCCCGCGCGCCCGCTTCAACCCCGAGAAGCGCGCGGCGAGATAGTGCAGCCGGCCGAAGGTGCCTTCCGCGACCATGCGCCGCAGCGCCATCGCTTTCGGATGGAAGCGGAAATACAGCCCGACCTGCGCGACGCGCCCGGTCATCTCGGCGAGCCGTGCCAGTGCCTCCGCCTCCGCCGCCGTCTCCGTCGCCGGTTTCTCCAAGAACAGGTCGCGCCCGGCCCGCAGGACGGCGGTCGCGACCGGCACATGGGTCGGCACCGGTGTCGCGACGATCGCGGCGTCGCAGGCTGCAAGGCCGGCCTCCAGGCTCTCCGCCACGGGCAGCCCCGTCGCGGCCGCCGTCGCGCGATCCGCGTCGAAGGCCACCGCCGCCACGCCGATCCGGCGCAGCGCGGCAAGGTGCACGCGCCCGAAGGCACCGCAGCCGATCAGCAGCAGTCGGGGTTCCTTCATGCGCGCGAGTGGGCGGCCAGCGCGCCGGATCGTCAAGCGCTTGACGCGGACGGCCGCGCATCGTGCCATCGCGCCATGCGACCGCTCACCGACGCCGACCTGCCGCGCGCCGCCGCACTGTCCTTCCTGATCGGCTGGAACCAGGTCGCGCCCGACTGGTCGCTGTTCCTGCGCGAAGGCGAAGGCCGCGCGCTGGATGACGGACAGGATGCGCTGGCCGCCACGGCGGCGGTGATCCGCTACGGCGGCGACCTCGCTTGGATCTCGATGGTGCTGGTGCGGCCCGACCAGCGACGGCGCGGCCACGCCACGGCGCTGATGCGCTGGGCGGTCGAGGCACTGCGCGGCGTCGGCTGCGCCGCGCTCGACGCCACGCCGGCGGGCAAGCCGGTCTATCGCCAGCTCGGCTTCCGCGACCTCTGGGGTTTCGCCCGTTGGTCACTGCCGCAGTCCTTGCCGGCCATGCCGGGCGTACGGCCCATGACACCCGCTGATTGGCCGGCGGTGCAGGCGCTGGATGCCGCCGCTTTCGGCGCCCCACGTGACGCGCTGCTGCGCGACTTCGCCACCCGCCTGCCGCAGGCCGCCCTCATCGCCGAGGATGGCAGCGGCTTCGCCCTGGCCCGCGATGGCGCGCGCGAGCCGCAGATCGGCCCCGTCGTCGCGGCGGACGACACCACGGCGCGCGCATTGATCGCCGCCGCGCGCAACGCGCTGCCCGGCGCCGCGGTCCTCGATCTGCCCGATGCGCGGCAGGGGCTCGCAGCCTGGCTCACGCAGCATGGCGGCGCGACGCTGCGGCCCTTCACCCGCATGGCGCTCGGCGAGGACACGCCGGGCGACGCGTCGCGCTTCGCCGCCGTGGCCGGCCCGGAATTCGGGTGACCGCCCCGGCTTGACGCAACCGCGCACAGCGCCGCACCATTCACGGTAACTGATAGGTTACTGCTCCGGGACGCCGCGACCAACGCGGCGCATGAATGAGGGAAGGGTCGAAGACATGCTTCGCAGGCATCTGCTCGCCGCCACCGCCGCCGGCGTCGCCGCCCCCGCCACGCTACGCGCACAGGGCGCCTGGCGCCCGGACCGGCCGGTGACGCTCATCGTTCCTTGGGCGGCGGGCGGTTCGACCGACCAGATGGCGCGGATCGTCGCGGCGGAACTGGAAGCCCCGCTCGGTCAGCGCGTGGTGGTGGTCAACCAGCCCGGCGCATCCGGGTCGATCGGCACGCGCAATGCGCTGGAAGCGCCGAAGGATGGCCTCACCTGGGCGGCGGGTGCCGCGGTCGATGTCGGCTGCTACAAGGTGCTCGGCCTGCTGGACACGCAGTTGTCGGACTGGAACCTGTTCTTCGCCGTGGCCAATGTGAACGTGCTGGTCGCCAACCCGCAATCCGGCTTCCGCGACTTCGGCGCGGCGCTGGAGGCTCTGAAGACTCGCGGCCAGGGCATCGGCATCGCCACCGCCGGCGTGTCCTCGGCCGGGCATAACATGGTGGAAGCGCTGCGCGCCGCGACGCAGTTGCAGTACCGCCACGCCACCTATGACGGCGGCAACCCCGCGATGATCGCGACTGTCTCGGGTGAAACACCACTCGGCGCGGTGCTGCTGGTCGAGGCGGCGGAGATGATCCGCGCGCGGCGGCTGGTCCCGCTCGCCGTGCAGGCCGAGAATCCCGTCACGCTCGCCGCCCAGGGCAGCGCCCCGGCAATCGAGATCCCCTCCGTGCGCCGCTGGCTTCCCGACATTCCGGCGCCGCTCAACTACTTCGGCATCTGGTCGCCCAAGGGCGTGCCGGACAACGTCGTGCAGACGATGACCGGGATCTGGCGCGACACCATCGCCAATTCACAGCGCCTGAAGGACTACGCCACCTCGCGCGCCGCGCTGTTCACGCCGCTCTATGGTCAGCAGGCCTATGACGAAGCGTGGAAGATGGTGCGCCAGACCGCCTGGCTTTACTTCGACGGCGGCAAGGCGCGGGTGAGCCCGGATACCCTCGGGATCGCGCGCCTCTGATGCGCGGGCCCGGCCTGTCCCACGAGGCGCGTGCATGAGCGAGGCCGACGCAACCTCCCCCTTCGAGGGGGAGAAGGCGCCCGCGTCACCGCGCGCGGACCTGGTAACCGCGGCGGTGCTTTTCGCGCTCGGCGTCGCCATCGTGGTGCAGGCCTGGCAGATGCCGCGCTTCGTCGAGCAATCGGGCACCGGCCTGACCGCGCCGGGCATCGTGCCTGGCTTC
Organism: Roseomonas sp. SRI_022; assembly: GCF_057586215.1. Classification (NCBI taxonomy): domain Bacteria; kingdom Pseudomonadati; phylum Pseudomonadota; class Alphaproteobacteria; order Acetobacterales; family Roseomonadaceae; genus Roseomonas; species Roseomonas sp. SRI_022. Next base: position 198,431 of record NZ_JBYCZL010000001.1, on the reverse strand, counting down.
TATGGCGTGATCATCGCGTTGCTGGCCGTGGTGCTCGGCGTTCGCGCCGTCGGCCGTGGCGGCTGGGCGGTGCACGGGGCGGCGAAAAGCGATGCGGGCGACAAGCGGCAGCTCGCGACCGCCGCGCTGCTTGGCCTGCTCTATGCCGGCGTCATGGTCGGGCGACTGCCCTTCTGGCTGGCATCGGCGCTGTTCGTCTTCGCCTTCACCACCGCCTTCGAATGGGAACTGGGGCCGCAGGGCCGCATGCGCCGCGTGATCGAGGCAGCGCTGATCGGCCTTGGCACCGGCGTTGCGGTGATGCTGGTCTTCGAGAAACTCTTCCTGCTGCGGTTGCCGTGATGGATGCGCTGAACAACCTGGTGGGCGGCTTCGCCCATGTGCTCGGCGGCGGGGCCGTGTTCCACGCGCTGTGGGCGACACTGATCGGCATCGTCATCGGCGCGCTCCCGGGATTGACCGCGACCATGGGCGTCGCGCTGCTGACCACGCTGACCTTCGGCATGGGGCCGGACAAGGCCATGCTGGTGCTGGTTTGCGTCTATGTCGGCGCGATCTATGGCGGGTCGCGCAGCGCCATCCTGCTGAACATCCCGGGCACGCCGGCCTCGGCGGCCTCGACGCTCGACGGGTTCCCACTGGCGCGCCAGGGGCTTGCCGGGCGGGCGATGGGGATCTCCACATCGGGGTCATGGCTCGGCACGCTGTTCGGCACGGCGATGCTGGCGCTTTTCGCGCCGTCCTTCGGCGAGTTCGCGCTGCAGTTCGGTTCCTATGAGATGTTCTGGGTGGCGATGTTTGGCATCGTCATCGCTGGGTCCCTGTCGGGCGGCGATGCGCTGAAGGGCTACATCGCGGGTTTCATCGGCTTGTTCGTCGCGACGGTCGGGCAGGAGACGAACCACGCCTATGCCCGCTTCGCCTATGGCAATGGCGACCTTGCCGGCGGGCTCGGCCTGCTGCCCGTCCTCGTCGGCGTCTTCGGTGTGGCGGAGGTGCTGTCGGCCATGCGCGGGCCCGCGGTGAAGGCGGTGTCGTCGAAGATCGATTCGGTCATCCCGCGCATCCGCGACGTCACCGCGCATTGGAAGACGATCCTGCGATCGGGCGCGCTCGGCACCTTCATCGGCGCCATGCCGGGCCTTGGCGAGGACATCGCCGCCTGGACCTCCTACGCCGCCGCCAAGCGCGCCAGCAAGGAACGCGAGAAATTCGGCAAGGGCAGCATCGAGGGCCTGATGGCCGCCGAAACGGGCGAGAGCGCCTGTGTGCCGGGCGCGATCATCCCCGTGCTGACGCTTGCGGTGCCGGGTTCGGCGCCTGCCGCCGTGCTGATGGCGGCGATGATGATCCACGGTCTCAATCCCGGGCCGATGCTGGCGATCACCGCGCCCGAGTTCATCTACCAGATCGTCGCCATGCTGGTGATCGCCGACATGGTGAAGATGTTCTACGGGCTGGTGCTGGTGCGCCCGCTGCTGTGGATCCTGCTGATCCCGCGCGCGCGGCTGATGCCGGTGGTCTTCGTGCTGTGCACGGTTGGCGCCTTCGCCATCACCTCCCGCCTGTTCGACATCTGGGTGATGCTCGGCGCGGGGTTGGTCGGCTTCGTGCTGCGGGAACTGCGCTTCCCGATGGCACCGCTGGTGCTCGGCATCGTGCTGGGCGACCTGCTGGACAAGAACCTGCTGCGCGGGCTGGTGCTGTCGGGGGGCGATGTCACGCCCTTCTTCACCCGGCCGATCAGCATGGGGCTGTGCGCGCTGACGCTGCTGGCGGCGGCGTGGTCGATCCCGGGCGTGTCGAACATCTTCCGCCGGCGCACGACCCGCCCGGCCTGATCAGGCCGCCGCCTCCAGGATCGCCATCACCTCCTGCTCCTGCGTGATCCGGCGCGGATTGGTGTGCAGCCAGGGGTCGCGCATCGTGTTGGCGGCGAGCAGCGGGAACTGCTCCGCCGAGACACCGACCTCGGACAGCCGCGATGGCAGGCCGAGCGAGGCCACCAGCTCCGCCACCGCCTCGGCCGCCGGCACGCCGGGCCGGCCCAGCGCATCGGCCACCAGCGCCTGGCGGTCGGCATTCACCTCGGCGTTGTATCGCAGCACATGCGGCAGCATAACGCAGGAGGTATAGCCATGCGGCACGCCCGCCGTGCCGCCCAGCACATGGCCGATGGCGTGGCTCGCCCCCATCTGCACCCCGCCCCAGCGCCCGACCACGGACAGCCACACCGCGAGCTGGCAATCCTGCCGTGCCGCGAGGTCTCCCGGATCCGCCTTCACCCGCGGCAGCGCGCGGGACAGCAGCCGCAGCGCCTGCAGCGCGCTCGCATCGCTCACCGGGTTGTTCAGCGGCGAGCACAGCCCTTCCGTTGCATGGTCCACGGCGCGGATGCCGCTCGCCAGCCACACCCACATGGGCGTGCCGACCGTCGGCGCCGGGTCGAGGATCGTCACGCGCGGCACATGCAGCGGGTGGCGGAAGCTCTGCTTCACCTTCCTCACCGGATTGGTGCAGCCGGCCTGGGAATTGTACTCGCCGCCCGACAGCGTGGTCGGGATCGCGATCTGCCGCACCACGGGACCGTCATAGTTGGGGATGCGCCGCGTGCCGTCCGGGTTGGTCACCATGCGGAAGGGTTCGAGCTGTTCCATCGCTGTGATGCCGTGGCGCAGGCAGAGCTGCATCACCTTGCCCGCATCCGTCACCGACCCGCCGCCGAAGGTGACGATCAGGTCCGCATCCACGCCGCGCGCCGAGGCCGCCGCCGCGACCACCACATCCATCGGCGTATGCGGCGGGATGCCTTCATGCAGCCCGGCGAAGCGCGGGCCGAGCGCATCGCGCATGCGCGCCACGTGGTCGGTGTCGCGGTTCATGGTGCGGCTGACCACCAGGAAGACGCGCCGCGCATCCAGCCGCTCGGCTTCGATCAGCAAGGCCTCGGCGGCGGGGATACCGCTTTGGACGCGTTCGATCGCCGGAAGTGCGATGGTGCCACGCCACATGGGTCACGACTCCGCTGTTGCTGCGTGCCTGACCTTATCCGCACCCACGATGCTGACCAGACGGGATGCACCGTACCTCCCGGCGCATCGCTGACGGAAAGCGCCTTCGCCGTTCCGCATCATCCCGACAAGGATCCTGCTGCACCGCAGAAACCCCCTCGCCGCCCGGCGCAGGGCGGCGCACCATTCCCAGGCGAACCGCGAAGCCAGGAGCATGTGCCCGATGGTCCCAACCGCGATGTCCACCCGACGCCGTCAGTGCCTCGCCGCCCTATTTCTGGCCATGGTCAGCGCGGGCCTGGCCATGCCGGCAGCCGCCGCCTTCCCGGATCGCCCCATCGTCATCGTCGTGCCCTTCCCACCCGGTGGTGGCGTCGATGCCGCGGCCCGCGCCGTTGCCGAGGGCATGGCCGCCGACCTCGGATCACCTGTGCAGGTGGATAACCGGCCGGGCGGCACGAGTTCGATCGGCGCGGGTTTCGTCGCGCGCTCGGCGCCCGATGGCTACACGCTGCTGCTTGGCACCACCTCGCTGTCCATCAATCCGGTGATGCAGCCTTCCCTGCCGCCAGGCGATCCGCGCACCGCCCTGGCACCGGTCGGGCAGGTGCTGCAGGTGCCCTACATGCTCGCGGTCGGCCCAACGGTCGAAAGCACGAATTCCGCCGCGCTGATCGCCTGGGCGCGTGCCAATCCCGGGCGGCTCGACTTCGCCAATGGCGGCAGCGGCAGCGGCCAGCGCATGGCGGCCTCGCTGCTGGCCTATCGCGCGGGCCTCAATGTCAGCCACGTGCCCTATCGCGGCAGCGCGCCGGCGGTGATCGACCTTGCCGCCGGGCGCGTGCACGCGATCTTCGCCCAACCGATCGAGGTCGCCCCGATGCTGCAATCCGGCGCGGTACGCGCCGTCGCGGTCAGCACCGCGACGCGATCCCCGGCCTTCCCCGATGTGCCTTCGGTCGCCGAGACCATCCCCGGCTTCAACATCGGCAGCTGGAGCGGCTTGTTCGCCCCGGCCGGCACGCCCGATGCGGTGCTCGACCGGCTCAACGCCGCGCTGAACGCGGCGCTGCGCAACGAGGCGATGCGCGCACGTTTCCGCGCGGAGGGCGCGGAATTCGTCGGCGGCAGCCGCGCCGCCTTCGCAGAACTGCTCGACCGCGAGATTCGCGGCTGGATGGAATTGCAGCGGGCGACGGGACTGACGGTGGATTGAGCGTCAGCCGACGCGGATGCCGATCCGCACGAGACGATGCGCGGCGGGAGCATTCACCGCGTTGTCCGGCATTTCCCCGCGCGCCAGCGCGGCCACCTGTCGCACCGTGTCCATCGCTTGGTGTTCCATTGCCTCCGGCGTCATGCCGGCGATGTGCGGGGCCGCCAGCACATCCGGCCGCCGCGCCAGGAAGGCCGATGGCCGCTGATCCAGCGCACGGCCGACATCCATCGCGGCACCCGACAACTGTCCGCTGTCGAGCGCCGCTTCCAGCGCGCGCTCATCCACCAGCTCCCCGCGCGAGAGGTTGATGAAGCGCGCGCCGCGCTTCATCCGCGCGAAGGCCGCGGCGTTGAACAGGTCGCGCGTCTCGGGGATGGAGATGGCGAGGCAGACGACGATGTCCGACGCCGCCAGCAGCTCGGCGAAGCCCATCTGCGTGACGCGCGGATCCTCGACCGCGGCATGCGGGTCGGACACCAGCACGCGCATGCCGAGCGCGAGTGCCACCTCGGCCAGCCTGCGCCCGATCCGCCCATAGCCAACGATGCCGAGTGTGGCGGCCGAGAGTTGCAGCCCCATCCGTCCGACCGGTTCCTCCCCGGCCCGATAGGCGCGGGAATAGCCGGGCAGGTCGCGCGCGAGATCGACCATGAAGCCCACGCCGACCTCGGTGACGCTGTCCACGAAGCCGGGCGTGGCGCGCGTCACCAGCACGCCGGCGGCACTCGCCGCCGGCACGTCGATGGTGCTGATGTCCACCGCGACGCGCAGGAAGGCGACGAGGTCGGGCGCGGCGGCGAAGGTCTCGGGCGTGCCCGGCGTGGAGCGATCGGCGACGATCGCCTGGCAGCCGCGCGCGGCCTCCGCCAGGGCGGCGCCGGACAGCACCGTATCGCCAGGGTTGCGCACCACCTCCGCATGCTGCTTCAGCGCGGCGAGCGCGCGATCCCCGTAGTAGCCGGCGAACATCTCCGGCGTATGCGTCAGGAACACGCGCAGCATGATGGCTTCCTTCCCCTTGTCCCGCGACGATGATGACCGCGATGGGCCGTGCTGTCAGCGGCTGACGGGCGCACCCTGCATCTGCCATTCCCGCACCGCCTCGACCGGGCGAACCAGCATCAGCACGTTGAGCGTCAGGTTGTCGCGGATCACCCAGGCCGCGATGCCTTCCAGCGCGAGCACGACCAGCACCGACGCGACGGTCGGCAGGCGCGATGCGATGAGGAAGCCAATCAGCATCGCAACCCCGTCGCCGAAGGAATTGACGATGCTGTCGCCATAATAGTCGAGTGAGGCCGTCACCTCGCGATAGCGGTCGATGATGAGGGCTGTGTTCTCCAACACCTCCCACGCGCCTTCGATCAGCATGGCCACCACGGCGCGCCAGGCGACGGACCAACCTGGCCGCAGCCAGCGCAGCAACGCATAAAACAGGAAGCCGTGGACGATGTGCGACAGCGTGTACCAGTCGGTCAGGTGCTGCGAATTGCCCGAGGACCAGACATCGCCATGCCACAGCCGGACATAGCCGCAGGTGCAGATCGGCACGCGCCCGATGGCGAACTGTATGGCCGCCACAGTAGCGAGCATGCCTGCGATGGCCACCCAGGGAAGCCAGCGCGCCGTCACGCCCGCCACCGCGCCAGCAGCATCATGGCTCCCCCTGCCAACAGCCCCCAGAAGGCACCGCCGATGCCGAGGAAGGCAACCCCCGACGCCGTGACGACGAAGCAGACCAGCGCCGCCTCCCGCCCCTGCGGCGCATGCACCGCGCCCAGCATCGCGCCCCCGAACGGTCCGAGCAGCGCCAGCCCCGCCACCGCCTGGATCAGCACCGGCGGCGCTGATGCGACGAAGGCCGTGACCGCCCCCGCGAGCAGTCCGAACACGACATAGGTCGCACCCGCGACCACCGCCGCCACCCAGCGCCGTGCCGGGTCTGGCCCCGCGCCCTCGCCAGCGCACAACGCCGCCGTGATCGCGGCGAGATTGACCGCATGCCCGCCAAACGGCGCACCGGCCAGGCTGAACAGCCCGGTCGTGGTGAACAGCGGCCCAGCTTCGGGCCGGTAGCCATTCGCCGACAGCACCGCGAGGCCCGGGATGTTCTGCGAAGCCATGGTCACGATGAACAGCGGCAGCGCGATGCCCGTCAGCGCCGCCACCGAGAAGGACGGCATCACGAATTCCGGCCGTGACATCCAGCCCGTCATCGGCAGCGGCGCCGTCGTCGCGATCACCGCCACCGCCACCAGCACCGCCGCCGGCACCGCCAGCACCCGGTTGATCCGCGCCACCACCGCCCAGGCCAGCACGATCCCCAGCCCCGCCACCGGCTGTTCCGCCACCGCGCGCACCGGCGCAAGGCAGAGCGTGAACAGGATCCCCGCCAGCATCGCATTGGCGAGCGGCGCCGGGATCGCCGCCACCGCACGGCCGAGCGGCTTCCACAGCCCCGCCACCGTCAGCAGCACGCCGCAGACCAGGAAGGCGCCCACCGCCTCGGCGAAGCCACCCGCCGGCATCGCCGTCGCCGCCAGCAGCGCCGCCCCCGGCGTGGACCAGGCGACGCTGATCGGCAGCCGCAGCCGCAGCGACAGCAGGATGCCCGCCAGCCCCATTGCCACCGACAGCGCCATCAGACCGGAGGCCGCTTGCGACGGGGATGCCCCCACCGCCACCAGCCCCTGCAGCACCACCGCGAAGGACGACGCAAAGCCCACGAACCCCGCGAGCAACCCAGCCGAGACCGCCTGCATCAACGCCGCCCCTTGGGCAGCGAATCCAGCACTGCGCCCATGCGCACCGCTGCGTCGGGCGTCATTTGGCGAATGTCCCGCGCCAGGCGGTTGGCGAAATCAGTCACCGCCGGATCCAGCCCCGCCGTATCGAGCACCACCCGCGGATGCGACTGCCGCGCGAGCCGCGCGAGTTCCTCGGCGTCGTCCCAGATCAATCCGAAATACTCATTCACCTGATGCACCAGCCCAGGCGATGGCCGGCCCCGCCGCCCATGCTCCAGCGCCGAGAGATAGGCCGGCGAGACCTGCAACGCCGCGGCCAGGTCCTTCAGCGTGACCTCCCGCTGCGCACGCAACTCCCGCAACCTGGCGCCGAAGGGCGTCATGCCGGGGCGGGGCGATTCGGGGCGGGCCGAAGCATGGGGACGTTATCCGCGATCCGGGCGGGAGTGAGCAAACGGGCGGCGGCACGCCGGAGGGGCCTTGCCCCTCCGGACCACCCCACCAAAGGGCAGAGGCCCTTTGGAATGCCGGGTTTTGACGATGGGCACCGCTGTCGGAACGAACCGCGACGGGGTGCCCGCGCGCCTCGCAGGATACAACTTGCGCGTGTGGTCACTTTAAGATTTTAGGATTTTATTGCTTTATCGGGGGCCTTCCGCGCGCCCGCCAGGCAACACCCAGGCGCACCTCGCCTCGATGATGCCGTGAACATATCAGCAACATCGGCCAAAATCCAGCACTGCCCGCCATCAAGGGCGGCCAATGGTTTCCAAAGGCCTCGGGCCTTTGGCGGGGCGGCCTGGAGGGGCGGCGCCCCTCCAGCACGCGTCACGCCCCGGACAACCGCGTCCGCCCGAACGGCATGCTCCGCAGCCTCTGCCCCGTCAGCGCGAACACCGCATTCGCCACCGCCGGCGGCACCCCTGGCGTGCCCGGTTCGCCCACGCCGCCCATCGGCGCCCCGCTTTCGACGATGCGCACATGCACGCGCGGCATCCGGTCGCGCCGCAGCACGCGATAGGTGTCGAAGTTGCGCGTCGCCACCTCGCCCCGTTCGAAGCGGATCTCCTCGAACAGCGCGGAGGACAGGCCGATCGCCGCAGCCGACTGGACCTGTTCCTCGATGGTGCGCGGGTTCACCACCTGTCCGGGGTCGATCGCGACCCACAGGTCGTGGACCACCACCTCCCCGTCGCTCACCGACACCTCGGCGATGGTCGCGACCTCCGACCCGAAGGGGGAGGCCATGGCCACGCCGCGCGCGCGCCGCGTGCCGTCCGGCCCATGATAGGGCCCGCGCCGCCAGCCGCCGGACAGCTCGGCGACGGCATTCAGCAGCGTCTTGTGCCGCTCGCTATGCGCCAGCAGCGCCATGCGCAGCGCGAAGGGATCCTTACCGGAAGCGGCGGCGACCTCGTCGAGGAAACTCTCGAAGAAGAAGTCGTTCATCGAATGCCCGACCGATCGCCAGAAGCCGAGATTGACCCCGGCCGGATGCGGCACCGGCACGTATTCCACCCGCTTGGCGGCGAAGCGGTAGGGCTTGCCGCTCAGACCCTCCATGATCGACCCGTCGATCGGCGGATTGCCCAGCCGCGCCGTGCCGAAGTGCCGTGTGATCGGTCCCTCGCCATAGCCCGCTACCTGAAGGGCGACGATCTCGCCCCGCCCGTCCAGCCCGGCGCGGAAGGTCGCGAAGGCCATCGGGCGATAGGCGTCGCGGGCGAATTCCTCCTCCCGGCTCCAGATGACCTTCACCGGCCGGCCGGCCGCCTTGGCCAGCAGGATCGCCTGCGGATGCACGTTCGCCGCGCCATAGGCGAAATGCCGGCCGAAGAAGCCGCCGAGCGGCGGGGAATGGATGCGCACCTTGGCGGGCTCGATCCCGGCGGCGCGCGCCGCACTGGCCTGGAAGAAATCCGGCGCCTGGTTCGGCACCCAGACGTCGAGGCTGCCATCGGCATCGAAGCGCGCCGTGGCGGAAGGCGGTTCCATCTGCGCATGGGCGAGGTATGGCGCGTCGTACTCGGCCTCGATGACACGGGCGGCGCCGGCGAAGGCGACGGCAATGTCGCCGGCTTCCTCGGCGGTGTTGCCATGGGTGCCGGCGGCGGCCTTGAGCCGGCCGAGCATCGTCTCGGTGGTGAAGTCGGCATCCATCACGGGGCTCTGGAGCGCCTGCCAGGCGACCTGCGCCTGGTCCACCGCCTTCTTCGCCCGCCACCAGCTATCGGCCAGGACGGCGACAGCGCCGGGCAGGCGGTGGACGGAATGCACGCCGGGCATGGCGCGCAGCGCGTCCTCGTTGGTCACCGCGGCGGGCTGCGCGCCGGCCCGCGGGGCGTGCAGCACGGCGCCGAGCAGCATGCCATCGACCTTCACGTCGATGGCATAGGTGATCTTGCCGGTCGATTTCGCCCGCACGTCGAGCCGCGGCAGCGGCCTGCCGATCAGGCGGAAGCGGGCGGCGTCGCGCAGCGGTGGGTTGTCGGGCGGGGTCAACGCCGCGGCCGCCATGGCCAGTTCGCCATAGGGCAGCGCGCGCCCCGATTCGGCCTGGATGACGCGGCCCGCCTCGGTGGTCAGCGACGCCGCCGGCACGGCGAGGCGCTGGGCCGCGGCCTCGACCAGCATGGCGCGCGCCGTGGCACCCAGGGTGCGGAAATGCGCGAAGGACGACCGGACCGAGAAGGACCCGCCGGTGAAGCGCGCATTGCCGCCCTGCATGACGCGGTAGTCCTCGCCGGCCGGGGCGCAGGTGACGACGAAATCGGCCGGTGGCGCGTCGAGTTCCTCCGCGACGATCTGCGCGACCGCCGAATCGATCCCCTGCCCGCCTTCGACGAAGGGGTTCTGCAGGTAGACCTTGCCGTCCGGGGCGATGCGCAGATAGGCGGCGACCTTGCTGGCGTGGCGCAGCGCGGCACCTGGCGGCGACCCTTGCGCGCGCGGCGCGCGGCCCGGAATGGCAAGGCCGAGGAACAACCCGGCACCGGCAGCGGCGAACATGCCGCGCCGCGACAGGTTGACCGGCCGGCCAGGCGGCATCGCGCCCGACATGGCCGCGGCGAGCAGCGCGCCCATCACAGCCGCTCCCCGGCGATGGTGATGGCCTGCGCGACGGCGTTGTAGGTGCCGCAGCGGCAGATATTGGTCATCGCCGCCTGGATGTCCTCCGGGCCGGGCTTCGGCGTGGTGGCGAGCAGCGCGGTCGCCGCCATCACCTGCCCCGACTGGCAGTATCCGCATTGCGGCGCCTGGGCGGCGACCCAGGCCTCCACCACATGGCGGCCGATCGGGTGGGCCTCGATCGCCTCGATGGTGGTGATCGGCTGGCCGGCGGCGGCCTCGACGGGGAAGGAACAGGACCGCGTCGCCTGGCCGTCCACCAGCACGGTGCAGGCGCCGCATTGCGCGACGCCGCAACCGTATTTCGTTCCGGTCAGGCCGAGTTGTTCCCGCAGCACCCACAGCAGCGGGGTGTCGGCCTCGACCTCCACCCGGTGAACGGTGCCGTTCACGTTCAGTTCGATCATCGTGCCCCCAGGATCCTGCCGCGCCCTACATGGGGTGAAACCCACCCGGGCGGAACCCTGCCCGGTGAGGGCCGGTCGGCGAATGCCCGCACCCGCATGCGGCCACCCCGCGACACCGTGCCGGATCGCGCGGCCGGGCGGGCCGGTGCCGGACACGGGAATGTGCCAAGGGGCGGCAGTCCTCAGGGCCAGGCGACCTCGGGCGGCAGGGACATCAGGATCGCCTCGACATTGCCGCCGGTCTTGAGGCCGAACAGCGTGCCGCGATCGTGGATCAGGTTGAATTCCACGTAGCGGCCGCGGCGGATCAGTTGCTGGCGGCGCTCCTCGGCCGTCCAGGGTTCGCGCATGCGGCGACGCACGATCCCCGGATAGGCCCCGAGGAAGGCGAGGCCGACATCCTTCGTGAAGGCGAAGTCGGCCTCGATCCCATGCCCCGGCGTACGGTCCCCGAGCCAGTCGTAGAAGATTCCCCCCAAGCCGCGCGGTTCGTTGCGGTGGGGCAGGAAGAAGTACTCGTCGCACCACTGCTTGAAGCGGGGGTAGTAGGTGGGGTCGGCCTTGTCGCAGGCGGCCTTGAAGGCGGCATGGAAGCCGCGCGCATCCTCGGCGGCCTCGGCGCTGTCCGGGAACATCGGGGTCAGGTCGCCACCGCCGCCGAACCAGGCACGGTTGGTCACGATGAAGCGGGTGTTCATATGCGCCGCCGGCACGCGCGGATTGCGCAGATGCGCCACGAGCGAGATGCCGGTCGCGAGGAAGCGTGGGTCCTGCTCGGCGCCGGGGATCTGCTTACGGAATTCCGGGGAGAACTCCCCGAAGACGGTCGAGACGTTGACGCCCACCTTCTCGAAGACCCGCCCGCGCATGACCGACATCACGCCGCCGCCCCCTTCGGGACGGGTCCAGGCGGTGCGCTCGAAGCGGCCGGGCGGCAGGTCGCGATGCGGGCCGGTGACGAGTTCGGTCTCGATCGTCTCGAAGGCGGCGCAGATGCGATCCCGCAATGACTCGAACCAGGCGCGGGCCGGGCCGGTCATCGGATGGTCCGCCGGGGCCGCCCCGCCAGTCCCGGCGGAAGACGCTTCGATCATGTAATGCTCCTGCAAGGCGGCGAGGTGCCATGGACACCCCGCGCGAGCGCCCCTTATAAGGTCGGCCGCGCAGGGAGGGCAGCGCGCGTAGCCGCGCGCCTGCCCAGCACTGCTTGCGGGTGCCGCGCTGGCGCCCGGATTTCGGGTTGATGCGGCCGGCACCGCCCTTTCGGCGTGCCGGCGGAAGGGATGGTGAGGCATGGCGGATAGTGGCGAGGCCACCGCGGACGGCGGGACGCCGCGGCGGGACTTCCTGAACCTGGTGACGGCGTCCTTCGCCGGCTTGGGCGTCGTTGCCGTCGCCTGGCCCTTCATCAATTCCATGCAGCCGGCGCGCGACGTTCTCGCGCTCGCCAGCACGGATGCCGAGCTCGGCGCCATCGTGGCCGGCCAGGCGGTGACGGTGATGTGGCGCGGCAAGCCGGTCTTCATCCGGCACCGCACCCCGCAGGAGATCGAGGCGGCCCGCGCCGTTCCGTTGTCCGAGCTGAAGGACCCGCAGACCGATCAGGCCCGCGTCACCAAGGACCAGTGGCTGATCGTCGTGGGCGTCTGCACGCATCTCGGCTGCGTGCCGCTGGGGCAGAAGCCGACCGACCCGCGCGGTGACTACGGCGGATGGTTCTGCCCCTGCCACGGCAGCCACTACGACACGTCCGGCCGGATCCGGAAGGGACCTGCGCCGCTGAACCTCACGGTTCCGGGCTACGTCTTCACCTCCGACACCAAGATCCGGATCGGCTGAGGAACGCGACGATGGCAAGCGGCCTGCACAACAGCGATATCCCGAACCCCGTCCTGCGCTGGATCGACCAGCGCATGCCGGTCTTCACCATGATGCAGAAGGAGTACGGCTCCTTCCCCACTCCCCGGAATTTCAACTACTTCTGGAATTTCGGCGCGCTCGCCATGGTCAATCTGGTGATCATGATCGCGACCGGCATCTTCCTGGCGATGCACTACACCCCGCACACCTCCATGGCCTTCGATTCCGTCGAGCGCATCATGCGCGACGTGAACTTCGGCTGGCTGCTGCGCTACGTGCACGCCAACGGCGCTTCGATGTTCTTCATCGTCGTCTACATCCACATCTGGCGCGGCCTCTACTACGGTTCCTACAAGGCGCCGCGCGAGCTGCTGTGGATCCTTGGCGTCGTGATCTTCCTGCTGATGATGGCGACGGCCTTCATGGGCTACGTGCTGCCCTGGGGCCAGATGTCCTTCTGGGGTGCCACCGTCATCACCAACCTGTTCTCGGCCTTCCCGATCGTCGGCGAATGGATCGTGCAGCTGCTGTGGGGCGGCTTCAGCGTGGACAACCCGACGCTGAACCGCTTCTTCTCCCTGCACTACCTGCTGCCCTTCGTGATCGTCGGCGTGGTGTTCCTGCACATCGTCGCGCTGCACATCACGGGGTCGAACAACCCGCTCGGCATCGAGCCCAAGGGCCCGCAGGACACCCTGCCCTTCCACCCGTACTACACGGCGAAGGACAGCTTCGGCCTGGTGGTCTACTTCATCGTCTTCGCGGTGCTGGTGTTCTTCGCGCCGAACTACCTCGGCCACCCGGACAACTACATCCCGGCCGACCCGCTGGTGACGCCCGCGCATATCGTGCCGGAATGGTACTTCCTGCCGTACTACGCGATCCTGCGCGCGGTGCCAGACAAGCTCGGCGGCGTGCTGATGATGTTCGGCTCGATCGCGGTGCTGTTCGTGCTGCCGTGGCTGGACAGCAGCCCGGTGCGGTCGATGCGCTTCCGCCCGATCGCGCGCATCGCGTTCCTGCTATGGACGGTCTGCTTCTTCGTGCTGCTGTACTGCGGCGGCAAGCCGCCGGAGGAGCCCTTCGTCACCATCAGCCGGATCGCGACCGCTTACTACTTCGCGTATTTCCTGGTGATCCTGCCGCTGCTCGCGCGGCTCGAGAAGCCGCTCCCGCTGCCCGAGAGCATCGCCCGCGCCGTCCTCGGCGGCGGCCCGCTGCCCGCCGGCGCCGCGGCGAAGCCGATGGAGAAGGCCTGACCATGCTGCGTACTTCGCTCAAGGCCCTCGCCATCGTCGGCGGGCTGTTCGCCGCCGCCCCGTCCGCCCATGCGGCCGGGGAAGCGGTCCACATCCCGAATGCCGGCTTCAGCTTCGACAGCGTCTTCGGCAGCTTCGACCGCGCCAGCGCGCAGCGTGGCTTCCAGGTCTACCAACAGGTCTGCGCCTCCTGCCATTCGGCGCGCCTGCTGTCCTACCGCGACCTGCGCGCCCTCGGCCTGACCGCGGAGCAGGTCGTTGCCATCGCGTCCCAGGTGCAGGTCCAGGACGGGCCGAATGACGAAGGCCAGATGTTCGAGCGGCCGGGCCGCCCGTCCGACCGCTTCCGCAGCCCCTTCCCGAATCCGCAGGCGGCGCGCGCGGCGAACAACGGCGCCCTGCCGCCGGACCTGTCGGTCATCGCCAAGGCGCGGGCCGGCGGGGCCAACTACCTCTACGCGCTGCTGACCGGCTATGCGGATGCGCCCCCGGGCGTGACCCTCGGCGAGGGGATGAACTACAACCTGTACTTCCCCGGCCACCAGATCGCGATGGCGCGGCCGCTGAACCCCGACCAGGTCGAGTTCGCGGACCATACCCCTGCCACCGTCGAGAACATGGCGCGCGACGTGTCCACCTTCCTGGCCTGGGCCGCCGAGCCCGAGCTCGAGGAGCGGCGCGCCATGGGCGTGAAGTGGATCATCTTCCTGACGCTGCTCGCCGGCCTTGCCTATGCGGTGAAGCGCAAGGTGTGGGCCGACGCCCACTGAACCGGCCGCGCCGCCCCGGCGGCGCGCCATCCCCGGCGACGGGACATGAACGGCGGGCGCGTGGGAAACCACCGCCCGCCGTTTCGCATTCCAGGGCCTGCGCCCGCTGGCACGCCGCGCTGAATCCTGCGAGCCTCCCCGCGAAGGTCCGGCGACCAACATGACCGGATTCGACCAACAGGGAGCCGTTCATGCAGTCCAAGGCCGGCGGCAAGGCAGCCCGCCGCATCACCGCGGCTGAGGCCGCCGCACTCGTCGCCCCGGGCGACTGGATCGACTACGGCGTCGGCTTCAACCAGCCCGACGCCTTCGACCAGGCGCTCGCCGCCCGCACCGCGGAGCTGCACGACGTCACCATCCGCAACTGCCTGTCGATGCGCCCGCGCGCCTTCCTCGAAGCCGATCCGCACGGGCGGCACTTCCGCTGCTTCAACTGGCATTTCTCCGGCTATGACCGGCGCATGCACGATGCCGGGCTGTGCCACTACATCCCCTGCAACCTCGGGGAGATCCCGGCCTACTACCGCCGCTTCATCGACCGGCTGGATATCGCGGTCATCAAGGCGAGCCCAATGGACGCCGAGGGATACTTCAACTACGGCCCGCTCAATCTGTGGCACCCGGCGGTGGTCGAGCGCGCGGCGACCGTCATCATCGAGGAGGCCGCCGACATCCCACCCGTGCACGGCCCACAGGCACGGCTGCACCGCAGTGAGGTGGACTACGTCATCGCCGGCGACGACGCACCCATCCCCGAACTGCCCAATGCCGTCGCGACCGATGTGGACCGCGCCGTCGCCCGCCTGATCGCGAACGAGGTCGAGGACGGCGCCTGCCTGCAGGTCGGCATCGGTGGCATGCCGAATGCGGTGACGACATTGCTGCTCGGCAGCGGCGTGAAGGATCTCGGCATCCATACCGAGATGCTGAATGACGGGCTGGCCGAACTCTATCGCGCCGGGCGGGTCAGCGGCACGCGCAAGGCGGTCGATCCGGGCCTCGTCACCTACAGCTTCGCGCTGGGCAGCCGCGCGCTGTACGACACGGTGCGCGACAATCCCGACTTCATCTGCCGTCCCGTGGACGAGACCAACCTGCCCGACGTCATCGCGCGCAACGACCGCGTCGTTGCCATCAACAACACGACGCAGATC
The DNA here is from genome assembly GCF_057586215.1 of Roseomonas sp. SRI_022. NCBI lineage: Bacteria > Pseudomonadati > Pseudomonadota > Alphaproteobacteria > Acetobacterales > Roseomonadaceae > Roseomonas > Roseomonas sp. SRI_022. The sequence goes on along the minus strand of NZ_JBYCZL010000001.1, from coordinate 182,875 downwards.
GACCTGCAGGGCCAGGCGTCATCCGAATCCGATGGCCACCGGCACATCAGCGGCACCGGCGGACAGTTGCAATTCGTCCGCGGCGCCTATGCGTCCAAGGGCGGCAAGTCCTTCATCTGCCTCGCCTCCACCTATGAGCGGAAGGGCGTGCGGAAAAGCCGCATCGCGGTGGAGCTGACGCCCGGCAACATCGTGACCACGCCGCGATCGGACATGATGTACGTCGTGACCGAATACGGGATGGTGAATCTCAAGGGGAAGTCGGTGTCGGAACGGGCCGAGGCGCTGATCGGCCTCGCCCATCCGGATTACCGCGAGGACCTGTCGCGCGAGGCGCGGGAGAAGGGGCTGCTGTCCCGGCGTTTCGTCTAGAGCAGATCCCGATCAGGCGGAATCGCCTGATCGGGCGAAGATGCTCGCGAAAACAAGAGCCGGGAGCCGTTGCCGTGAGCCAGGGCGAACGGAAACGGCTCTACGGCCGCTTCGCCACCGCCTCGATCTCGATCAGCGCGCCGCGCACCAGCGCGGTGACGCCGATGCAGGTGCGCACCGGCCGCCCGCCCTCGGGCAGCGCGGCGGCATAGGCGGCGTTCATCGCCGCGTAATCGCGTTCAAAGGCGGTCAGGTACACGCGCACCGAGACCAGGTGCTGCAGGCCGAGCCCCAGCGCGCCAAGCGCGCGGTCCAGGTTGCCCATGGTCCGCGTCGTCTGTGCCGCGATCCCCTCGGGCAGCGGTGCCTCCGGGTTATCGAGATCGCGCGGGAACTGCCCGGTCAGGAAGACGAAGCCATCCGCCTCCACCGCATGGGACGAGGGCGAGACGGAGGGCGGGAAGCCGGGCAGGATGTGGTGGCGCATCCGCGCATCATCCTGCCGTTGCTTCCGGCGTCCAGTTCCGTCGCCTGCGGGCCAGGCGGTCCGCGGTTGTCTCGCCCTCGAAGTCGGTCGCGGATTCGATCAGGTCGGCGCGATCGACATTGTCGAAGGTGTTGACGTTGACGACCGCGTAGCGCGAGCCGTCGATGGTGCATGTCGTGATCGGGATGACCCCGCAGTCGAGGCAGAGGTGGAAATCCGCCGTCCGGGTACCGAAGCGGTAGCGCCCCAGCCGGGTCTCATCGGCGATGGTCATGGTGAAGCGGCCCTGGGGGTGTGAGGTCCATGCCGCCCGATGCTTCGTGCACAGGCCGCAGCCGCAGGCACGGACCGGGATGGCCGCGTGCGGTCCCGGCCAGTCGAAGGCGAAGCGGAGGTTGCCGCAGTGGCAACTGCCGTGAATCCGGCGGAAAACCGTCGCTTCCTGCATCCCGGGTCCTCCCCTTTTCCGGCCGCCCCCGTGCGCGCGGTTCACTCCTCGCGCTTTGCGCCGTCCAGCAAGGCGCGGCGGCGCTCCTCGGCGCGGGTGTCGTTCGCCTTTTCCGCCTTGGTTCGGCCGTGCTTCGCCCGGTTGGCGGCGACCTTCGCCTCCGCCTCCTTGCGGGCCTGCGCCTTGCGAGCCTTGTTCAGGTTGACGATCTCGCCCATGCGGACAGGATACGCCGCCACTCCCCAGGGGAAAACGCCCATGACGATGATCTCGCTCACCGCCGCCGACGGCCATCGCCTGTCCGCCTGGCGCGCCGGCCCGCAGAACGCCACCCGCGCCCTGGTCGTGGTGCAGGAGATCTTCGGCGTGAACCGCCACATGCGGAATGTCTGCGAATCCTTCGCCGCCGAGGGCTATGCCGTCATCGCCCCGGCGCTGTTCGACCGCGTGGCCCCGGGCATCGAGCTCGGCTACGAGGCCGCCGACGTCGCCCAGGGCCGCGAATTGCGCGGCAAGATCAATGATGGCCAGACGGTGCTCGACATCCTCGCCGCCGCCGCCGCGCTGCCGCGCGGGGTGAAGCGCGGTATCGTCGGCTATTGCTGGGGCGGCACCGTCACCTGGTATGGCGCGACGCGGACCAGCGCGTTTTCCGCCGCGTCGGGCTGGTATGGCGGCGGCATCGCCGCGGCGAAGGACGAGACGCCGCGCTGCCCCGTGCAGCTGCATTTCGGCGAGACCGACGCCTCCATCCCGATGACCGACGTCGCCGCGGTCCGTGCCGCGCAGCCCGATGTCGAGGTTCATGTCTATGGCGGCGGCCACGGCTTCGGCTGCGACGAGCGCGGATCCTACGTGAAGGCGGATTACGATCTCGCGCAGAAGCGCACGCTGGAATTCTTCGCCAAGCACCTCTGATACCGGCCGGCCTTTCGGCTGATTCGGCATCAGAGTCCTGGTTTCGCGCGCAGCCGTCCTGCCAACCCGGCACGCCATATCGTTTGCCTCGCCGGTGACGCCGTCATCGGAAAAGCTCGGCGCCATGGCGCATGCGCGGATGGCCATGCCCTCCGCGCCCAGCACCAAAGAATCGCATTCCAAAGGGCCGTTGCCCTTTGGTGGGGGTGGCTTGGAGGGGGCAAAGCCCCCTTCAATCCTTACTGCGGCTGGATCCCCGCCGACCGCGCCGCCGCGACCCACTTGTCCATTTCCGCCTGGACGAAGCTACGCATCTCGTCCGGCGTGTTCGACACGATCCCCGCGCCGAGCGTCTTGTGGCGATCCACCACGGTCGGGTTCTGCAGCGCCGCGCGGATGTCCGCATTGATCTTCGTGAGCACCGGCGCGGGCATGTTGGCCGGCGCGATGATCATGCCCCAGGTCGAGGCCTCGAAGCCTGGCAGGAAGGCTTCCCCGATCGTCGGCACGTCCGGCAGTTGCGGGCTGCGCTGCGCCCCGGTGGTGGCGAGCGCCTTCAGCGCGCCGGACTGGATATGCGGCAGCGCGGCGGGGACGGTGTCGAACATGATGTTCACGCGGTTGGCGATCAGGTCGGGATGCGCCTGGGTGCTGCCGCGATAGGGCACGTATTCCAGCGTGATGCCGGTGCGCTGCGCGAACAGCACCGGGGCAAGGCGCACCACGCCGCCGGTGCCCGCGAAGGTCACGCCCGGGTTGCGCTTGGCGTAGTCCACCAGTTCGGCGGGCGTGTTCGGCGCGAAGGCGCGCGGCGCGCAGAGCACCAGCGGCGTCGAGGTGGTCTGCGTCACGAAGGTGAAGTCGCGCATGGTGTCGAAGGGCAGCCGGTAGAAGGCCGCATTCACCGGATGCCCGACCGAGACCAGGCCGAGCGTGTAGCCATCGGCCGGGCTGCGGGCGACGACCTCGGTACCGATCACGCCATCGGCGCCGGCCCGGTTTTCGACCGGCACGGGCTGGCCCCAGGTGGCGGCGAGCGGTTCGGCGATCAGCCGCGCGGTGATGTCGGACACGCCGCCGGGCGTGTAGGGCACGATGATGCGCACGGCGCGGTTCGGCCAGGCAGCCTGGGCGCGGGCGCCGCGGGTGGCGATGATCGCGGGCGCAGCGAGAATTCCGGCGCCGAGGGCGCGTCGCGTCGTTGTCATGGCGGTTTCCTTCCACGGACTTCGGTTCGTTCTTGGTGCCATCCTGCCGGGTCCGGCCGAGAGGCGGAAGGGCTGGGCGATCCAAGGCCGCCCGCCCGGAGCGGTTCTCCGAAGAGTGGACCTGCTCCTGTCTTCTTGAGGCGAGCATCTTCACCCGCCCGGGTGATTCCACCCGGACGGGATCTGCTCTAAGTCGCCGGGCATGAGGATCCTCGCCATCGAAGGCTCGCTGGCCCGCTGCTCCGTCGCGCTGCTGGCGGATGGCGCGGTGCTGGCGACGCGGCAGGCGGATGCCGCGCGCGGCCATCCGGCGCTGCTGCCCCGCTTCGCGGCGGAGGTGCTGGCCGAGGCCGGCGTGGCGGCAACCGGCCTCGACGCCGTGGCGGTGGGCGTGGGGCCCGGCGGCTTCACCGGCCTGCGCGCCGCCATCGCGCTCGCCGAAGGCCTGGCCCTGGCCGCCGGCCGCCCGCTGATCGGCGTGACGACCGGGGAGGCGCTGGCTGCCGCGCAGCCCGACGCCGCCACCGCCGGCCGGGCCATCTGGGCGGCGATCGACAACCGGCGCGGCCGCGTTGTGATCGAATGTTTCGACCCCGGCGCGGCCACACCCCGCGCACCGGTCGTCGCGCCGCTCGATTCCCTGCCGGAGGCCGGCATGCCGGTCCTTCTCCTCGGCGATGCGGCGGAGGCGGTGGCGGGCCTGCTCGCCGCCCGTGGCGATGTGGCGGAGGCACGGCCCGGGCTGCCGCATGCCGAATCGGTGGCGCTGGTGGCGGCCCGCCGCCTGGCCGGGACCCTACCGCCGCGCGGCGCCGCGCCGCTCTATGCCGAACCGCCCGCGGTCAGCGCCCCCGCGTCGGGCCGGGCACCCTGACCGGCGTGGCGATCCTCCCGGCGGGGGCCGAGACCGCACCGTTGCTCGCCGCGCTGCATGCCGAGGCCTTCCCGCCGCCGCAGCGCTGGGGTGCCGAAGCGATTGGACTGATGCTCGCCCTGCCCGGCCATTTCGCGCTGCTGGCGGCCGATGGGGGCGAACCGCTCGGCTTCGCCCTGGGCCGCGCCGTGGCCGGTGAGGCAGAGGTGCTGACGCTCGCCGTCCGGCCCGCGGCGCGACGCGCGGGGCTTGGCCGCGCGCTGATGCAGGCGCTGGTGGAGGAAGCGGCGCGGCGTGGCGCCGTCGAATTGTTCCTCGAGGTCGCGGAGACCAATGGCCCGGCGCGTGCGCTCTATGGCGCGCTGGGCGCGGCCGAGGCCGGGCGGCGCTGGGCCTATTATCCGGATGGCGGGGACGCGCTGGTGCTGCGATTCGCCCTCATCCCCCCCGCCGCAGCAGCAGGCGGGTGACGCCGGAGGCATCCTCGGATTGTTCGAGAATGGCGTGGCCCTGTTCCACCGCGGTGCGGGGCACGTTGCGGCGCGGCTCCTCCCCCGACAGCAGCACTTCAAGAACATCCCCCGGCGCCAGACGGTCGAGCGCGAGTCGGACCCGGACGAATGTCATCGGGCAAGTTTCGCGCGTGATATCCAGGCGGTTACTCACGGTCATTTCTTCTTCCTCGGCATCAGCTTTTTGACGTGTCGCGAATTTCACGCGGCTGGGAATTGCGACTGAGTCGCGTGATCGCTAGAATCGTTTGCGCTAAATGTACTGGGGGCTTCGTACAATGGCTGAAACCAACCCGCATGGAGAACTTCTGGGCCTCACCGCCCAGATTGTTTCTGCCCATGTCTCGCACAACCCTGTTCCCGCATCGGAACTTCCCGGATTGATCCAGGAGGTGTTCCGCACGCTGTCCGGCGTGGGCAGCCGGCCGGCGCCGGAACCCGAACGGCCGCAGCCGGCGGTGCCGATCAAAAAATCCATCACGCCGGGCTACCTCATCTGCCTCGAGGACGGGAAGAAGCTGAAGATGCTGAAGCGGCATCTCAAGACCTCCTACAACCTCTCGCCCGAGCAATATCGCGAGCGCTGGGGCTTGCCGGCGGATTACCCGATGGTGGCGCCGGACTACGCCAAGCATCGTTCGTCCCTGGCCAAGAAGATCGGCCTCGGCACCACGCCGCGCGCGCGCGGCAAGGCCAAGGGCTGATCGGCACGCGGGTCGGCGCCACCCGGCGCCGATCCCGTAGCGCACCGCCCACCCACCGCCGGATGATCGCCCGGCGGAACGGGGCCATGCGGTGCGCCGCTGCCACCCCATATGGCAGTCAGGGGTGATAACACCTTGGCTGTGGCCTGACGGGGCAGCCCGGATTATCGTCCGCGGCCACGCCGGCCATGGCATGTGACAGAACGGGGTACTAACCACCGCATGGAGAGCCGCATTCAGGCCCGTCCACCGACCCAGGACCACACACCGTCCCGGATCGAGCAGCTTTGCATCGAACGCGGCCTCAAGATGACGGGGCAGCGGCGGCTGATCGCGCGCGTGCTGAGCGAGGCCGAGGACCATCCGGACGTCGAGGACGTCTATCGCCGCGCCCTCGCGCTCGACAACAAGGTGTCGATCGCCACCGTCTACCGCACCGTCCGGCTGCTCGAGGAAAAGGGCATCCTGGAACGGCGCGACTTCGGCGGCGGGCGCGCCCGCTATGACCCAGCCGATCGCGGCCACCACCATCACCTGATCGACGTCGATACCGGCAAGGTGATCGAATTCGCCGATGAGGAGTTCGAGGCGCTGGCCCGGGTGCTGGCCCGCCGGCTCGGCTTCACGCTGGTCGGGCAGCGGCTGGAACTGTTCGGTCGCCGCGCCGAACCGGCCGAAGCCGAGACGCCGGCCAGGCGGCGCAAGGCCGGGCACGAACAGTGAGCGTCATCGAGGACGCGGGCTTCGGCGAATTGCGCGCCGGCAATCTCGGGGTAAGGCTGGCGCGGAACGCGGCAGAGATCGATGCGGCGCAGGCGCTGCGCTACCGCGTCTTCTACGAGGAAATGGGCGCGCATGCCGATGCCGCCACCGCGACGAGTCGCCGCGACCGCGACGAATTCGACGCGGTCGCCGACCACCTGCTGGTGGTGGACCATGACCGCGGCGAAGGCCCCGAATCGGTCATCGGCACCTACCGGCTGATCCGCCGCCACGCGGCGGCGAAGCTCGGCCGCTGGTACTCGGCGGCGGAATACGACATCTCCCGCATCCTCGCCTTCGACGGGGAAGTGCTGGAATGCGGCCGGTCCTGCGTCGATGCTGCCTATCGCACGCGCGCGTCGATGCAACTGCTGTGGAGCGGCATTGCCGCATACATCTTCAAGCACGACGTCGCGATCCTGTTCGGCTGCGCCTCCCTGCACGGCACCGACCTCGATGCGCTGGCGGACCAGTTGACCTACCTCGCGGCCAACCACATGGCCCCGGAGGCGATCCGCCCGCGCGCCCTGCCCGACCGCTATGTCGAGATGAGGCGCAAGGACCCGGCTGGCATCGACGCGATGCGATCGCTCGCCGCACTGCCGCCGCTGGTGAAGGGGTATCTGCGGCTCGGTGGCTTCGTGGGCGAAGGCGCGGTGCTCGACCATCAGTTCAACACCACCGATGTTGCAGTCATGGTGAAGACAGATCTGATCACCGACAAGTATTCGAAGCACTATCAGCGCAAGATCCGCGAAGCATAGGCAAATGGCCGCCCGTCGATGGCGGCGAGGCCGGCCCCGATCAGCGCCATGCCCAGCAGGTGGCGGAACTCCAGTGCCTCATGCAGCACCAGCGTGCCGAGCAGGATGGCGCTGACCGGGATCAGGAAGGTGACCAGCACCAGGTTCACCGCCCCGGCCAGCGCCAGGATGCGGAAATACAGGACATAGGCGAGCGCGGTGGACAGCGCCGCGAGGCCAAGCACCGCCGCCACCGCGGCGGCGGAGGGCGCCGGCAGGCCCCAGGGCCGGTCGATCGCCAGCGCCAGCGGCAGCATGATGATGGATGACGCCGTGACCTGTCCGAGCGCCGCCTGCGTCGGCGCCACCCCGATGGCGCGGAAGCGCCGCCCGAAGACCCCGGCGCAGGCGTAGGAGAAGGTTGCCGCCAGCATCGCCGCGGTGGCCGGGCCCGCCGCCGCCGCGCCGCCCAGTATATCCGCCCCCATCATCGCCGCGACGCCGGCGAAGCCGAACAGCACGCCGGCAAGCTTGCCGGGGCTCGCCTTCTCCTCCCGCGTGAAGGCATGCGCCACCAGGACGGTCCAGAGCGGCGTGGTGGCGTTGAGGATGGCGGCGAGGCCGGAGGGCAGCGTCTGCTGCGCCCAGACGATCAGGGTGAAGGGGATGACGTTGTTGATCAGCCCCATCACGGCGATAGCCCCCCAGGCCCGCGCCCCGCGCGGCGGTGCCGTGCCAAGCAGCGGCAGCGCCGCCCACAGCATCGCCGCGGCGATTGCCACGCGCAGCGTCACGAGGGTCAGCGGCGGGATCTCCGCCACCGCCACGCCGACGAAGAAGAACGACCCGCCCCAGAGGACGGACAGCGCGACCAGCAGGAACCAGGCGAGGGCGGACATGGTGCCTGTCATCGCCGATCCCGGGCGCGGCGGGAACTCCGCGCGTTGCGCTCATGCCGATCAGCCGTTCGGCCGACCGGCATTCGAGTCTTGGCCTTGCGCGCGGCCGCCCCACCAAGCCCGCGCGCGATACCCGATGGCTGAAGGTCAAACCTTCGGCCATCGGGTATCACTCGTAGGGCGGCACCGCGCCAGGCCGCGGGTCGAGCGGCAATTGCCGGTCGAGGCCGGTCAGCCGCTCGAACAGCGCCGCCACCTGCAATGCCCGTGCATCCTGGCGCGGCGGGGCGACCACCTGCAGCCCGACCGGACGGCCGTATTGGTCGAAGCCGCAGGGCACGGCGACGGCAGGGCAGCTTGCCAGCGTGGCGAAGGCGTTGATCAGCGACCCGCCCATGTAGTTCTCCAGCACCTTGCCGCCGATCTTCTCCGGCGCGCGCAGGTTCACGTCGAAGGCCGGCGTCGACGCGCCCGGCGTGATCAGCACGTCGCAGCGGGCGAAGATGTCGCGCATGGCACGGAAGAAGCGGGCGCGTTCATGCTCGGCCCAGGCGAGGCGCGACGGCGTCTCCGCAAGGCCGCGCTCGGTCTGCCAGATGATGTCGGGCTTCAGCAGGCCGCGCTTGGTCGCGAGCAGTTCCTCCCGGTCCACCACGAAATGCTGGCTGCGCAGCACCAGGAAGGCCTCGTTCAGCGCGCCGAGGTCGGGGAAGGTCTCCTCGATGACGATGCCGAGGGCTTCGAGGCGACGGACCTCCTTTGCGCAGATCGCCGCGGTTTCGCGATCCATCGCCATGGCACCACCGAAATCGGTGGCGAAGGCGACGCGCAGCGGCTTCTCGTGTTCGGCAGCGGCGACGGCATCGACGTAGGATCGCGCCGGCGCGTCATAGGTCATGGGATCGTCGATGTCCCAGCCCGCCATGGTGTCGAGGAACAGCGCCAGGTCGGGAATGTTGCGCGCCATCGGCCCCTGGACCGAGAGCGGCGACCACAGATCCTCCTGCGCGCCGCGCGTCACGCGCCCCGGCGAGGGCCGCAGCCCGACCACCGAGCAATAGGTCGCCGGCCGGCGCAGCGAGCCGCCATGGTCGGACCCATGCGCCAGCCAGACTTCCCCCGTCGCCAGCGCCACCGCGCCGCCGCCGGTCGATCCGCCACAGGTCAGCGACGTGTTCCACGGGTTGCGGGTACGGCCGAAGACCTCGTTGAAGGTCGATCCGCCCGCGCCGAATTCCGGCGTGTTGGACTTGGCGATGACGATGCCGCCGCGGCGCTCGATGCGTTCGACGATCGGGTGGCTGCGATCGGGAACGTAGTCGGCGAAGATTGGGCTGCCGAAAGTGGTGCGCACGCCGGCGACCTCGGTCAGGTCCTTGATCGCCACGGGCAGGCCGGCGAGCCAGCCGGGTTCGCCTTCGGCCTCCCGCCGTTGTCCCTTCATCAGCGCCTTCGCGTGGTCGCGTGCGCGGTCGAGGCAGAGCGTCGGCAGCGCATTCACCGCCGGTTCCACCGCCGCGATGCGTTCGGCTGCGGCGTCGATCATCTCGAGTGGCGAGACCTCGCGCGCACGCAGTTTCGCTACCGCCTCGGTTGCGGTGAGGCGGATCAGGTCATTCGGCATGGGGCGATCAATCCAGCGGGATTTCGGCTTCGACGATGTGGTTCAGGCCGGGGGCATCAGGCGAGGTCAGCGTCATCTTCAGCCGCAGCAGCTTTGCGCCGCCGCCACTGTCCCGCGCCGCCTTCTCGATCTCGCGCTGCGACGTGACGCCGACATGCTTGAGGAACTTGCGCAGTTCCATGTTGAAGCGGTCCTCGTCCATGGCATGCCTCCTCCGCGCAGTCAGCCGTTTCCCGATGCGGCCGCGCGCCGGTAGCCTGCACCTGAAAGGAGCATCGCGCCATGTACAACCCGCCCGCCTTCCGCGAGGACCGCCCCGAGGTGCTGGGGGAGATCATCCGCGCGGCGCGCCTGGCGCTGCTGGTCAGCGCGGCGGCCGATGGCGGCGTACCGGATGCGACGCATCTGCCGATGACACTGGTGCCGGAGGAAGGGCCGAACGGCACGCTGTACGGCCATGTCGCCAAGGCCAATCCGCATTGGCGCGGCCTGGCCGCCGCGGGTGCCGCGCGCGCGATCTTCACGGGGCCGGAGGCCTATGTCTCGCCGTCGTTATACGCGTCGAAGCAGGAGCACGGCCGCGTCGTGCCGACCTGGAACTACGTCGCCGTGCACGCCCTCGGCCCGGTCGAGATCGTCGAGGATGCGGAGCGGCTGCATGCCATCGTCTCCCGCCTCACCGACCAGCATGAGGCGGCGCGCGCCGACCGCTGGGCGGTGACGGACGCGCCGGATGCCTTCGTCGCCAGCCAGTTGAAGGGCATCGTCGGCATCGTGCTGCGCATCGAGACGCTGATCGGCAAGCGCAAGCTCAGCCAGAACCGCGCCGAGCCGGACCGCGAAGGCGTCGTCGCCGGGCTGTCTGCGAGCGCCGAGCCGGCCGATCGCGCGGTGGCGGAGGCGATGCGGGCGGATTGAGGTCGCCACGGAGAGGGGCTTTGCCCCTCCCCGAACCTTGGCGGCAGTGCCGCCAAGCCCCACCAAGGGCCGAACGGCCTCTGGAAACCGTCACCCGGTGTTGGGCACGACAGGTATTCCGGACGGCCGAAAGGCGCGCCGCGCGGTGCCCGGGATTCTTTCCGGGTGCCGTGCCCGCAGCGCGCTCCGTCATGCCCGGCACCAAGTCCCGGCGGTCCAGGGGGCACTGCCCCCTGGCGGGGTGAGGTTTGGAGAGGGGCCGCGCCCCTCTCCAATTCCGCCCTCAGCGCGGCGCCCGCAGCAACAGCGTCAGCCCGGCCAGCGTCACCGCCCCACCAGCCAGGTCGGTAACGCGCAGGCTCTCCCCCAGCATGCCCCAGCCGATCAGCGCCGCGACCGGCGGCGCGAGCAATTGCAGCGCGGCGGCCGATGAGGCCGGCAGCCGCCGCAGCAGGACGAAATACAGCGCATAGCCGCCCAGCCCGACGACGAGGATCGACCAGACCAGCGCCGCCGCCGCGATCGGGGCCGGCGCTGTCACCGGCACCGGTTCCAGCAGCAAGGCGAAGGGCGTGACCGCGATGGCCGCGACGATGGTCTGGCCGAGATTTGACATCCAGGGATCGAGCCGCCCACGCGCAGGCGCGAAAGCAAGCAGCCCGCCCGCCTGGGACAGGGCGCCGGCCAGCGCCAGGGCGATGCCGCCGGCGGCCGCGACCTCCAGCCCCGCGGCGGCGCGCGGCAGGCCGAGCGTCGCCACGCCCACCCAGCCCAACGCCAAGCCGATCCAGGCCTGGACCGCGAGGTGCCGGCCGAACAGCAGCCTTTCCCCCAGCGCGACGAACAGCGGTGCCGTTGCCGAAAGCAATGCGACCAACCCGGAGGGGATCAGCGCCGAAGCCGCCCAGGCGCAGCCGAGATAACCGCCCATGCCGAAGGCGCCCATGGCGGCGATGCGCGGCAGGTCGGCCCGCGCCGGCAGCCTGGCCCGCAGGACCCAGGCGACGGCCAACAGCACCGGCACGCCGATCGCGAAGCGCAGCGACAGCGCCATCAGCGGCGGCCATTCCAGGGCAACGATGCGCGCCGCATTGAACGCCGAGGCCCAGATCAGGACGAACAGCCCGGCGAGGCCGAGCGTGCCCGCGTTCACGCGCCGAGGCGCCGCTCGATCCGCGCCAGCGTGTCCTTCAGCGCGGCGATCTCGGCCGCCTGGCGCCGCAGCCCGGCGACGAGTGCGGCGATGCCGAGCAACCCGAGCGCGGGAATCGCGCCGGCCCAGGCATAGAGCATGCGCCCGCGGTTCCAGGCCTCGCCGCCCCAGGGCGTCGACTCCCAGGCGAGATGCGCGCAGGCGAGCAGCCCCGCGATACCTATGGCCTGCAGGATGCGGACGAGGATCATGCCGGTCCTCGCCGCGCGATCGCCGCGTCCAGCGTGTTCTCCAGCAGGCAGGCGATGGTCATGGGGCCGACGCCGCCCGGGACCGGGGTGATGGCTCCGGCCATCGCGGCGGCCTCTGCAAAGGCGACGTCGCCGGCCAGCTTGCCGGTCGGCAGGCGGTTGATGCCGACATCGACCACCACCGCGCCGGGCGCGATCCAGTCGCCGCGCACCATTTCCGCCCGACCCACCGCAGCGACCAGGATATCCGCGCGGCGGCATTCGGCGGGCAGGTCCCGCGTGCGGGAATGGGCGATGGTCACGGTGCAGTCGGCGGACAGCAGCAACTGCGCCATGGGCCGGCCGACGATCTGCGACCGGCCGAGCACCACCGCCCGTGCCCCGCGCAGCGCGACGCCCGCCTCGGCCAGGATGTGCATCACGCCGCGCGGCGTGCAGGGCACCAGGCCGGGCTGGCCGGCGGCCAGGCGCCCGGCATTCAGCGGGTGGAAGCCGTCCACATCCTTGGCCGGATCGACTGCGGCGATGGCGGCCTCGGTGCGGATCTGCGGCGGCAAGGGCAGCTGCACCAGGATGCCGTCAACCGCCGGATCCGCGTTGAGCGCGGCAATGGTGGCGAGCAGCTCGGCCTCGGTGGTTTCCGCCGGCAGGTGAATCGTGGCGCTGTCGAAGCCGGCGGCCGTCGCGGCCTTGTCCTTGTTGCGGACATAGACGCCGGAGGCCGGGTCCTCCCCCACCCGCACCACGCGCAGGCCGGGGCGGAAGGGCAGGGTTGCGACGCGTTCGGCGAGCCGGGCGCGCAGCCCGGCGGCGATCGCCTTGCCGTCGAGGATGCGGGCAGTCATGCGAGGGACTCCAGTCCGGGGGCAAGGGCGGCCGGGTCGCCGGCGACGCGCAGGGTCTTTTCGCGGGAGGCGGCGCCCTGCGCCAGCTCGACCGCCGAATTGGCGAGGCCAAGGGCACGGGCCAGCGCGTCACAGGCCGCACGGGTGGCGCGGCCATCCTCCGGCGCATCGGTGACCGCGATGGCAAGGCGGGGGCCGTCGGCCGACGGCTTGACCCCGCCGAGGCCAGGCCGCCGCGATTTCGGCTGCACCTTGACGCGCACCAGCACGGCGCCGCCTTCCGCGCGCCAGAAATGCATCAGCCGAAGCCGGTGAGCATGCCGACATAGACCTCGCCCAGCAGGATGCGCAGCGCCTGCAGCAGCAGGATCAACACGAGCGGCGAGAGATCCACGCCGCCGAGATCGGGCAGGAAGCGGCGGATCGGCCGCAGCGCCGGTTCGGTGACGCGGTAGAAGAAATCCGAGATGGTCCAGACCAGCCGGTTGCGGCTGTCGAGGATGTTGAAGGCGAGCAGCAGCGAGAGCACCGCCGCGATGATCAGCGCCCAGACGTAGAGACTGATCGCGGTATCCAGCAGCCAGAACAGCGCGCGCATGGGCCCTCCTCGAAAGCGGGGGCAACCTAGTGAGCAGGGCGGGCCCGGACAAGGCGGGTCGGAAGGCGCCTTGACTTCCCCAGCCGTCTGGGGCACTCAGCGCGCCTCGCGCGGCGGGGCTGTAGCTCAGATGGGAGAGCGCCTCGTTCGCAATGAGGAGGTCAGGGGTTCGATTCCCCTCAGCTCCACCACCGCCCGCGAGACTCCACCCAATACATGACCTGCTCTGCTGCTGACGTCAGCAGCAGCCCGACTTCGGCTTGCAGCATGCCGACGCCGCCGCATCCTGCTGCGCGCGATGGCGCGGCTTGCAGATCGCCGCCCGCGCGCTGAGGCGCAGGACCACGCGATCCGCCTCGATAACCACCGCCTCGACATCGAAGATCTGCATCGGGCTGCCGGGTGGCCCGACCTCGAAGGTCAGGCGCGCGCCGGGATCGAGGGGCACGCGCTGCGCCACCTTGTCCAGGATGCCGAGGAACTTGCCGACCGCCATGTGCCCGGGCGCCTCGGCCGTTGCCGGCAGGTCCTCGACCTGCAGGATCGTTTCGCGCCAGGCATCCGGATTGCCCCCGCAATCCAGCGTCACGAAGGAACCGGCCTTCACCTCGGTGACGTGATAGCCAGGCTGGATCAGGCGCCCGGCATAGGCGATCACCAGCCGGCGCGACGCATGCGGCGCGAGGGCATCAAGGACGGCGCCAAGCGAAGCATCGCCCGCGAAATCCAGCGTCATGGGAAGGACAGGCGCGTTCATCGCTCCCTCTTTCATCTCAATCTCTCTTGAGATATTGAGAATTCCATGCAGGAAACGCAAGCCCTCGCTGCCCTCTCGGCCCTCGCACAGGAAACCCGCCTGCGAATCGTTCGACTCCTGGTCACGGCCGGTCCCGACGGCATGGCGGCGGGCGCGATCGGGGAGGCCGTCGATGCGGCCTCCTCCCGCCTGTCCTTCCACCTCAACCACCTCGAACAGGCGGGGCTGATCCAATCCCGTCGTGAAGGGCGCTCGATCCGTTACGCGGCCGAATTCGGCGCGCTCTCGGCGCTGATCGGCTTCCTCATGCGCGATTGCTGCCAAGGCCGCCCCGAGGTCTGCGCCCCCATCGTCACGGCGCTGGCCGCCTGCGCCTGCGCCCCCACGGAGCCGACCGCATGACCATCACGATCTACCACAACCCGGATTGCGGCACGTCGCGCAACACGCTCGGCCTGATCCGTAACAGTGGCGAGGAGCCGCAAATCATCGAGTATCTGAAGACACCACCCTCGCGCGACGAGTTGCGGGACCTGATCGCCCGCATGGGCATCACCGTGCGCGACCTGCTGCGGGAGAAGGGCACGCCGTATGCGACGCTGAGCCTCGGCGATCCGTCGCTGACGGACGACCAGCTTCTCGATGCGATGATGGCGCATCCGATCCTGATCAACCGGCCGATCGTGGTCTCGCCGCTAGGCGTCCGGCTGTGCCGGCCGTCCGAACGCGTGCTGGACCTGCTGCGGCCCCAGCGCGGCGCTTTCGCGAAGGAGGATGGCCAGACGGTGGTGGACGCCGCCGGCCGGCCGGTCGCGGGGCAGGCCCAGTGAACGACACCGCCCTGCCCGCCCCCGCCATGGGGCTGTTCGAACGCTACCTGACCCTGTGGGTCGCGCTGTGCATCCTTGTCGGCATCGGCCTCGGCCAGGCCACACCCGGTGTGTTCCACCTCCTCGGAGCGGCGACGGTCGCCGAGGTCAACCTGCCCGTCGCGATCCTCGTCTGGCTGATGATCATCCCCATGCTGCTGAAGATCGACCTCGCGGCGCTCGGGCAGGTCGGGGCGCATTGGCGCGGCATCGCGACCACGGTGGCGATCAACTGGCTGGTGAAGCCCTTCTCGATGGCCCTGCTGGGCTGGGTCTTCATCGGCTGGCTGTTCCGGTCCTGGCTGCCGGCGGACCAGATCGACAGCTACATGGCCGGGCTGATCCTGCTGGCGGCAGCCCCCTGCACCGCGATGGTGTTCGTCTGGTCGAACCTGGTCGATGGCGAACCGCACTTCACGCTCGGCCAGGTTGCGCTGAACGACATGATCATGGTCGTCGCTTTCGCGCCGGTGGTCGGGCTGCTGCTCGGCCTGTCCTCGATCATCGTGCCCTGGGCGACGCTGCTGCTGTCGGTCGGGCTGTATATCGTCGTGCCGGTGATCGTCGCACAGCTCTGGCGGCGCGCCCTGCTGGCGAATGGGGGCCATGCGCGGCTCGACCGCATGCTGCAGGCGCTCGGGCCATGGTCGCTCGGCGCGCTGCTGGCGACGCTGGTGCTGCTGTTCGGGCTGCAGGGGGAGCAGATCCTCCGCCAGCCCGGTGTGATCGTGCTGCTGGCGGTGCCGATCCTGATCCAGGTCTATTTCAACGCGGGGCTCGCCTATTGGCTCAACAAGCGGCTTGGCGTGGCCTGGTGTGTCGCCGGGCCCTCGGCGCTGATCGGCGCGAGCAATTTCTTCGAACTGGCGGTGGCGACGGCGATCGCGCTGTTCGGCTTCCAATCCGGCGCGGCGCTCGCAACCGTCGTCGGCGTCCTGATCGAGGTGCCGGTGATGCTTTCCGTCGTGCACATCGTGCGGCGGTCGAAGGGCTGGTACGAGAGCAAGTAGCCCACGGCGGGCCTCCGCGGAGGCCCGCCGTGGTTCGCGCGTCAGGCGGCGTTGCGGCGCCGGCGCACGAGGCCAAGGCCGAACAGGCCGGCGCCGAGAAGCGCGAGGCTCGCCGGTTCCGGCACCACCGAGCTGCGCGCCGCCACCTGAACCAGCAGTGGCGCGCTGGTCGCGGCACCTTCGGCCGTCAGGAAGGAGGACTGGCCGTTGAAGCCGAGGACGTTGACGGTGTACTGCACGCCGCCGACGTTGAAGCTGCCGGACTGCGCGTTAAAGGAAACGCTCACCTGATCCGGGCAGGGGATCGAGCCGCCGGCGGCGCAGGGAGTCGCGTTATTCGGCGTTTCGAAATGCGTGAAGTTGTAAAGCAGGTTCATCGGACCCTGATTCACGCCGTCCACGATCACGTTGCCGATGGCAATCGCCAGTTGAACGCCGGTGATGCTGGTGCCGTCGGCAATCGGCCAGTTCTGGTGCGTGAAGGTGCCGAGCGTAAAGTTGGTGGACGGGGGTGGGTTCACATTCACTTGCAGGGGCTGCGGCGCGCTGAGCGCGAAGTCGTAGCCGCTCTTCTGACCACCGGCCGGAACGGGAGTGCCCCAGCGGATCGTCGCCGTGCCGGAGGTGGGCCCGGTATCCACCAGCGTGCCGCCGGGGTTGGCCGGGTTCGGGTTGATCCAGTCGGCCGTGATGTTGTTGAAGGCGACGACGGCGGCGTTGGCCGCAACCGGCGCCATCAGAGCCAAGGCGGCGACGGCTGCGAGATAGCGGGTCTTCATCTTGATGCTCCCTCTCTCTTGTGACGACTGCGGCGCCGGCCCCGATCGACACGATGCCACAGTGTCAAAAGCAGCATTCGTGCCAGAGTCTATTATCTGTTTATTTTCAACCGCTTAATGGCATAAAACCAGATGAATGCGCATTCGAAACTATAAGGTGTAAGCCAGCGCGACGCGTCAGGATCACGCCTTCGCATGCTTCCGGATGGCCACGTCCTGCCTGCGTGAAGCGACATGCGCATGCGTTGGCGATGCCGGGGGAAAGGCCGTATCCTTCCTGACGCCCCAGGTGGAACACGAACGATGACAGATGGCGGTCCCGGCCTTCCGGGCCATACCCAGGTGACCATCCTCCGCGCCATGGCGCGGCACTGGTGGGCCTTCGCGCTGCGCGGCGCGGCCGCCATCATCTTCGGTATCCTGACCTTCATGAACCCCGGCCTCAGCATCTTCGTGCTGCTGGCCTTCCTCGCCGCCTGGATGGCGGTCGAAGGCGGGACGACGATCTGGCAGGCGATCGCCGGCAAGGGGCCGCATGGCGCCTGGACCTGGATCGACGGGCTGCTGTCGCTGGCGGCCGCGGCCGCCCTGCTGCTCGCACCGGGGATGTCGGTCTTCGTCCTGGTGCTGGTGGCCGGCGGCTTCGCGGTGGCCGTGGGCGTCGCGCGCATCGTGCTCGCCTTCCGGGTGTCGGATGTGCTGCTCGGCGTGCTCGGCGCCGTCACCGTGCTGTTCGGCGCCATCCTGCTGTCCCGGCCCGGCGAAGGGCTGATCGCCATCGCCTGGATCATCGCCATCGAGGCGATCGTGATGGGCGTCGTGCTGGTGGCGCTCGGCCTGCGGCTGAAGCGGCTCAACCAGCCGGGTTGACGAGCAGGACCACCGCGGCGGCCGCGTGCAGCGCGGCCATGGCGTGGGACAATGGGCGGCGCAGCGCGAGCCACCAGGCCGGCGCAACGCCGTCGCCCACCAACCGCCGGTCGGTCGGCGGCAGCAGGGCGTACAGCAGTGCCAGGGCGGCGAAGCCGGTGATCGGCGGCGCCAGCACCGCCAGCCAGGCGGTCAGGCCCGGCAGTATCGACAGCAGCATGTAGCGCGACAGCGCCCCGGGCGCCGCCCGCGCGGCGGCGAGCCCCCACCAGGCGCCGCCGACGAAGCTCGCGACCACTGCGCCGTAGACGAGGCCGACAGCGGCGGCGAGACCCAGCGCCGCCGGCCAGGCCAGCATGACCACCAAGGCCGCGACGCTCGGCAACAGGCCGGCAAGGCCGAGCCACAACGCCTGGCGCGGTATGGTCGATTCGCTCATGCAGATGCTCCCTGCGTTCATCTGCGCGAGCGAATCGGGGCCTGCCAAGCGGATATCATTCCGCCCGCCGCTTCCGCTGCCGCCACCACCGGAACGGTAGGGCGGCACCGGTGGGCCGGCCGGATCACGCGCGGATCCAGGTCTCCGAGAAGGCGAGCATGGCGGTCGAGATGCGCTGCCCGGCGATATCGCGCGGGATCGGCGCGCCCGGCCGCACCCGCCCGTTCACCGTGACGCTCGCCTTGTCGCAGCCGACGAACAGGGTCGGCATGTGATGCTTGCCGGTCGCCGAGTTCGCCGGGCTCAGCGCGAAGCAGAACGGCGTGCCGAGGCCCGACCAGGTCAGCGCCACGGTGGTGTCCCCCGCGCGCACCGTCTCGCTGTAGGAAGTGATGGCGTCGCCGCTGGTCCTGACGCTGTCGAGCCTGCGGTATTGCAGCCCCTTCAGCCCCGCCAGCCCGCGCCACGCCCCGAAATGGGAGACGTATTCGGCCACCAGCCAACGCGCCAGCGGTTCATTGTCCGTGTAGCAGACATTGATGCGATCAGCCGGCGGCGCCTCCTCACCCGGGGAGAGCATCAGCACCAGCGCATGCCCCCGCCCATGCGGCGACAGCATGACGCGGAAGAAGGATGCGAGGGTGGTGAAGGGGCCGGACGGGCCCTCCTTCAGCGAAATGCCGGGGTTCTCGCCCGTCCACTCGACGGTGCCGGGGAACAGCTGGGTATCGGCCATGGAGCCTGCCTCGATTCTGGAAAGGCCGGGAGCGTGCGCCGGCATGCGATGCGCGGCAACCGGGGCGGGCCGGCTGGCGGGGGCTTTGCCGCGACCCGTTTGGCGCCCAGATTGGCCGTGGCATCGCGCGCCGTCGCGGCGCGACGCCCCTATCGCCGAGGAAAGGACCACCGTCATGACCAACCCCGTGATCGATGGCGTGACCGCCTGGCTGCCCGAACTCGCCGCCATCCGCCAGGACATCCACGCGCATCCCGAGCTCGGCATGGAGGAGA
Organism: Roseomonas sp. SRI_022; assembly: GCF_057586215.1. Lineage (NCBI taxonomy): Bacteria > Pseudomonadati > Pseudomonadota > Alphaproteobacteria > Acetobacterales > Roseomonadaceae > Roseomonas > Roseomonas sp. SRI_022. Next base: position 163,824 of record NZ_JBYCZL010000001.1, on the reverse strand, counting down.
CGCGCACCGCCGCGCTGGTGGCGAAGGAATTGCGCGCACTCGGCATCGAGGTCACGGAAGGCGTGGGCAAGCTCGGCGTGGTCGGCACCATCCGCGGCACGCGGCCGGGCCAGCGGGTGATCGGCCTGCGCGCCGACATGGACGCGCTGCAGATCACCGAGCAGACCGGCGCGCCCTATGCGTCGCGCAATACGGGCGTGATGCATGCCTGCGGCCATGACGGGCACACCACCATGCTGCTGGGCGCGGCGCGCTGGCTGGCGCAGCACCGCGACTTCGCCGGCACGGTGCACCTGATCTTCCAGCCCGCCGAGGAAGGCCGCGGCGGCGCCAAGGCCATGATCGAGGACGGGCTGTTCGACCGCTTCCCCTGTGATGCGGTCTATGGCCTGCACAACGCCCCGACGATCCCGGCCGGCGTCTTCGGCATCCGTCCCGGGCCGGCGCTCGCGGCGTCGGACCGCTTCATGGTGACCTTCCGCGGCACGGGCGGGCATGGCGGTTCGTCGCCGCACCTCGCCACCGACGTGACGGTGGTGCAGGCGCATTTCGTGCTCGCGCTGCAGACCATCATCGGGCGCAACGTTCCGGCGATCGAAGCCGCGGTGCTGTCGGTCGGGTCGATCCAGGGCGGATCGCCGGTGTCGCCCAATGTCATGCCGGCGGAGATCACCATCACCGGCACGGCACGCAGTTACCTGCCCGCGGTGCGCGACGTGCTGGAGAAGCGCATCGTCGAATTGGCGAACGGCCTCGCCGCGTCCTATGGCTGCACGGCCGAGGCGATCTATCGCCGCGGCGTCTCGGCGCTGGTGAATCATGAGGAACAGACCGAGGTAGCGCGCCAGGCCGCGCGCGGGCTGGTCGCCGATGCCGCCGTCACCACCATCCCGCCGATCACAGGGGCCGAGGATTTCGCGCTGATGCTGGAAGCGCGCCCCGGCGCCTTCATGTTCCTCGGCGCCGGCACCGGCCCCAATGGCACCTCGCCGGAGGTGCACACGCCGCTTTACGACTTCAACGACGCGATCATTCCGCTCGGCGTCGCCTACTGGGTAAGCGTGGTGGAGCAGGAAATGGGCAGGGCCGGCGCTTAGCCCGAAATCGCTCCCAAAAATCCCATAGTGACATCGCCAGCCATCATGTAGCGTTTTTGCGGCTTCAATGAACGCGACGGCGCCGGGCCCCAGGGAGGACCGGCGAACCGCCGTGACGACACCGTCTGGGAGAGTTGGAACGATGGAAGACGATCTGCGCCAAATGATCGGCCGCGTGCAGCGCGGCACGCTCTCGCGGCGAGGCTTCGTGAAACGCATGGCGGCGCTCGGCATCACCGCGCCGATGGCCACGCAGCTCCTCGCGATCACCGGCGCCGCGCCGGCGGCGGCGCAGTCGGTGCCGGCCTATCGCCCGACCCGGCGCGGCGGCGGCGGTCCGCTGAAGGTCCTTTACTGGCAGGCCGCGACGCTGCTGAACCCGCATTTCGGTTCCGGCACGACCAACCAGGATGCCAGCCGCGTCTTCTATGAACCGCTTGCCGGCTGGGCGACGGATGGCACGCTGCACCCCATCCTCGCCGCCGAGGTCCCGTCCATCGAGAATCGCGGACTGGCCGAGGATGGGCGCTCGGTCACATGGAAGCTGAAGCGCGGCGTGAAATGGCACGACGGGCAGGACTTCTCGGCCGACGACGTCGTGTTCAACTGGGAGTACGCGAAGAACCCGGCGGTCGCCGCCGTCACCTCGGGCTCGTATCGCGACGTCAATGTCGTCAAGGTGGACGACTACACCGTGCGGGTGGAATTCACCCAGCCCACGCCCTTCTGGGCCGATGCCTTCGTCGCGGCGGTGGGCGGGATCATCCCGAAGCACCTGTACAAGGACTTTGCCGGGTCGAATGCGCGCGACGCGCCGACCAACCTGCGCCCGGTGGGCACCAGCGCCTACAAGTTCGTCTCCTTCGCGCCGGGCGACAACCTGCGCGCGGAAGCGAACCCGAACTACCACATGCCCAACCGCCCCCATTTCGACACGCTGGAGATCAAGGGCGGCGGTGATGCGGTGTCCGCCGCGCGCGCCGTGCTGCAGACCGGCGACTACGACTATGCCTGGAACATGCAGGTCGAGGACGAGATCCTGAAGCGGCTGGAAGCCGCCGGCCGTGGCAAGGTGAACATCGTTGAAGGCGGCAGCATCGAGTTCGTGCAGCTCAACGTCACCGACCCGCATACCGAGGTGGATGGCGAACGCTCCTCGATCCGCACCCAGCATCCGGCCTTCCGCGACCCCGCGGTGCGCCAGGCGATGGCGCTGCTGATCGACCGCAACGCGCTCGAACAGTTCATCTACGGCCGCGGCGGTCCGGCCACCGCGAACTTCCTGAACAACCCGCCGCGCTTCCGGTCCGAGAACATGCGCTGGGAGTTCAGCATCCAGAAGGCGAATGAGGTGCTCGACGCCGCCGGCTGGGCGCGCGGGCGCGACGGCATCCGCGCGAAGGACGGCGTGCGGCTGAAATTCATCTACCAGACCTCGGTCAATGCGCCGCGCCAGCGCACCCAGGCGATCTACAAGCAGGCGGCGCAGCGCGCGGGCATCGAGCTCGAGCTGAAGTCGGTGACCGCCTCGGTGTTCTTCTCCTCGGATGTCGCGAACCCCGACACCTACACGAAGTTCTACGCCGACGTGCAGATGTACACGACGACGATGCCGCAGGCCGACCCTGAACGGTTCATGAACCAGTACGTGTCGTGGGAGATCTCCTCCAAGGCCAACAACTGGCAGGGCCGCAACATCGTCCGCTGGCGCAGCGAGGAGTACGACCGCATCTTCCGCGAGTCGCAGTCGGAACTCGACCCGGTAAAGCGCGCGGCGCTGTTCATCCGCATGAACGACATGGTGGTGGGCAGCAACCACATCATCCCGCTGGTGCGGCGCCCGACCGTCAGCGCCAGCCTGAACAACCTGCGCCCGGTGCTGAGCGCCTGGGACAGCACCCTCTGGCTTCTGAGCGACTGGTGGCGCGAGACCTGACCGTCCTCGCGTGACCCAGTACCTGCTTCGTCGCCTGCTGATCGCGATCCCGAGCCTGCTCGGGATCAGCGTCATCCTGTTCACCATCCTCGCACTCGCGCCCGGCGATCCGTTCGAGGAACTGGCGACCAACCCGGCCATCCCGCCCGATGTGCGCGCGAACCTGCGCGCCAGCCTCGGCATGGATGACCCGGTGCACGAACGTTACTTCCACTGGCTGTTCGCCATGCTGCGCGGGGAATGGGGCTTTTCCTTCGTCAGCCGCATCCCGGTGGACCAGCTGATCCTGCAGCGCCTGCCGACCACCATCGCGGTGATCGGATCCTCGCAGATCCTGGCGCTTTGCATCGCATTGCCGGTCGGCGTCTTCGCGGCGACGCGGCCCTATTCGGTGTTCGACCAGATCGCCAACACGCTGGCCTTCATCGGCTTCTCGTTGCCCACCTTCTTCACCGGGCTGCTGATGATCCTGCTGTTCTCCATCACGCTCGACTGGCTGCCCTTCGTCTATCGCACGAACCTCGACGCGACGGGGTGGCGCTGGTGGTGGGAACAGTTCCGGCAATCGATCATGCCGATCATGGTGCTCGGCCTGTTCCAGGGCGCAGCCTGGACGCGTTACGTCCGTTCGGCCGTGCTCGACGTGATCCGGCTGGACCATGTGACGACGGCGCGCGCCAAGGGGCTGCCGGAACGGCGCATCACCATCCGCCATGTCGTGCGCAACGCCATGATCCCGGTGGTGACGCTCGTCGCGCTGCAGATGCCCGCCGTCTTCGGCGGCGCCATCGTGACCGAGCAGATCTTCCGGGTGCCCGGCATCGGATCCCTGCTGATCAGCGCGATCCTTGCCAACGATACGCCGGTGATCATGGCGGTGACCTTCGTGATCTCAGGCCTGGTCATCTTCTTCAACCTGGTGGCGGACATCCTCTATGGCTGGCTCGATCCCCGTATCAGCTACCGCTAGCCCCGCCGCCCGGCCGCATGTCGGCCCGTGGCAGGAGGCCTGGCGCCGCTTCCGCAAACACCGCCTGGCGGTGGCCAGCGCCGTGGTTCTGGGCACGCTGATCCTCGCCGTGCTGTTCGGGCCGCTGCTGTGGCACGTGGCGATCGACGAGATCGACTTCACGGCGCGGCTGCAGGGCCCGTCCTGGGACCACCCGCTCGGCACCGACGACCTCGGGCAGGACCTGCTGGCGCGCATCCTCTATGGCGGGCGCATCTCGCTCGCGGTCGGCTTCACCGCCATGATGGTTGCGGTCAGCCTCGGCGTCTTCGTCGGCAGCACCGCCGGCATGGCGGGTGGGAAGCTCGACGCCGCGCTGATGTGGGTGACCGACCTCTTCCTGTCCCTGCCGCAGCTCCCGCTGCTGCTGCTGATCATCTACCTGTTCCGCGAGGCGCTGACCGGCGTGGTGGGCCTGGAGATGGGCGTCTTCATCCTGGTCGTCACGGTGATCGGCTGCTTCAACTGGATGCCGGTGGCCCGGCTGGTGCGTGCGCAGTTCTTCTCGCTGCGGGAAAAGGAATTCGTCGAAGCCGCACGCGCCCTGGGCGCGTCCCGCATGCGGCTGATCGTGCGGCACATCCTGCCCAATGCGCTCGGCCCGGTGATCGTGGCCGCGACCATCGACGTCGCCGCGGCCATCCTCGCGGAAAGCACGCTGTCCTTCCTTGGCCTCGGCTTCCCGCCGGATATCCCGACCTGGGGACGGCTGCTGTTCGACGCCAAGGACAACCTCGACTTCGCACCGCATTGGGCGCTGTTCCCGGGCATGGCAATCTTCCTGACGGTCGTGTCCATCAACTTCATTGGCGATGGCCTCCGCGACGCCCTGGACCCGAGGCGCGTGCAGTGACGCGACTGCTTGAGATCAGCGGCCTCAGGGTCCATTTCCGTACCGATGATGGCTGGGTCCGCGCGGTGGACGGCGTCGATATCGGCGTCGATCGCGGCGAGACGGTGTCCATCGTCGGCGAATCCGGCTGCGGCAAGACCGTCACCGCCAAGACGGTGCTGAAGCTGATCGACATGCCGCCCGGCAAGATCGTCGCCGGCAGCATCCATTGGCAGGGTCGCGACCTGGTGCCCGCCAGTGCCGCGGAGATGCGGGCGATCCGCGCCAAGGAGATCGGCTTCATCTTCCAGGAGCCGATGACCTCGCTGAACCCGGTCTATACCGTGGGCGAGCAGATCGCCGAGACGGTACGCCAGCATGAGGGTCTGTCGCGCCGCGCCGCGATGGATCGCGCGGCGGAGATGCTGGCGCTGGTGCAGATCCCAAACGCCCGCGGCCGCGTGCAGGACTACCCGCACCAATTCTCGGGCGGCATGCGCCAGCGCGTGATGATCGCGATGGCGCTGTCCTGCAATCCGAAGCTGGTGATCGCGGATGAGCCGACCACGGCGCTCGACGTCACCATCCAGGCGCAGATCCTCGACCTGCTGAACGAGATGAAGCAGCGGCTCGGCATGGCCGTGCTGCTGATCACCCACGCCATGGGCGTGGTGGCGGAGACCGCGCAGCGCGTCATCGTCATGTATGCCGGCAAGGTGGTGGAGGAAGCCCCGGTCGGCGCACTCTTCGCCACGCCGCGGCATCCCTACACGCAGGGGCTGATCCGCTCGATCCCGCGCCTCGATCTCGCGGCGAAGGAGCATCACCGGCTGGAGGCGATCCCGGGCACCGTGCCCTCGCTGCTCAATCCGCCGATCGGCTGCCGCTTCGCCGCACGCTGCCGCTTCGCGTCCGATGCGTGCCGCGCGGCCGAACCGCCGCTGCGGGAGGTGGCGCCGGGCCACAAGGTCGCCTGCATCCTGGCCGAGAGCATCGCCGCATGACCGAACCGCTGCTGCGCGTGCAGGACCTGGTGAAGCGCTTCGCGGTGAAGGGCGGCGTCCTGCGCCGCACGGTCGCGGAGGTGCATGCGGTCTCCGGCGTCACCTTCGACCTCGCGCCGGGGGAAACGCTCGGCCTCGTCGGTGAATCCGGCTGCGGCAAGTCCACCACGGGGCGGCTGATCCTGCGGCTGATCGAGCCGACCTCGGGCCAGGTGTATTTCGACGGGCAGGACATCACCGGCCTGTCGGAACAGCAGATGACCGCGCTCAGGCGCGACATGCAGATCATCTTCCAGGACCCCTTCGCCTCGCTGAACCCGCGCATGACGGTGCGCGACATCGTGGCCGAGGCGCTGATCATCCATCGCCTGGCGAAGACGGCACAGGAACGGGAGGAGCGCGTCGTCGAGCTGCTGGAGACGGTCGGGCTGAACGCCGACCACATGCGCCGCTTCCCGCATGAATTCAGCGGCGGGCAGCGCCAGCGCATCGGCATCGCGCGCGCGCTCGCGGTCTCGCCGAAACTCGTGATCTGCGACGAACCGGTCTCGGCGCTGGACGTGTCGATCCAGGCGCAGGTGGTGAACCTGCTGGAAGACCTTCAGGAAAAGTTCGGCCTGACCTTCCTGTTCATCGCCCATGACCTGTCGGTGGTGGAACATATCTCCGACCGTGTCGCGGTGATGTATCTCGGGCGGATCGTGGAGATCGCCTCCTCGCGCGAGCTCTACACCACGCCGCTGCATCCCTATACCGAGGCGCTGCTCTCGGCCGTGCCGATCCCGGACCCGACGATCAGGCGCGAACGCATCCGCCTGCAGGGCGATGTGCCGAGCCCGCTGAACCCGCCATCGGGCTGCCATTTCCACACGCGCTGCCCGATCGCCGATACTGGCCTGTGCCGGGAGGTCGCGCCCCCGCTGCGGGAGACGCGGCCCGGCCACTTCGTGGCTTGCCACAAGCGCGGCTGAAGCGGGCATCCAACGCTCGGATCGTGGCTGCGCCGCGATCCGGGAGCGCACGGCGCGACCGCGCCCAAACCGCCCCCCGCCCCCGGCACACCAGTGCAGGGCGCGCAGGCAAGCGGCCCGGATGGGCCGCGCCCGCCGTTTGAGGGCTCAGCGTACAGGTTTCCGCAGCGCCCAGAAGAACAGCGCGCCGAGGGCATAGGCTGCCATCGACAGCCAGAAGGCCAGCCGATAGGTCCCGGTCAGGTCGTAGAGCAGCCCCGCCGCCCAGGCCCCGATGCCGGCCCCGAGCCCCGACCCCACGGTGATGACGCCGAGGATGGTGCCAAGTCGCGGCCCGCCGAACAGGTCGGCCGTCTTGGCCGTGATCGCCGGGCCGCGTGCGCCCCAGGTGATGCCGAAGAAGCAGGCATGGATCCACAGCATCACATGCTGGTCGCCCGAATGGATCAGCAGCGCGGCACCCGACCCGATGATGGAGATGACGTAGGCGATGATCGCCGCCTTCTCCCGCCCGATCACGTCGGAGATGCTGCCCGTGACGATCACGCCCGGCAGCGCCAGCAGCGCCCCGGTCCCGAGCACGAAGGCGGCGTAGAGCGGGTCGAACCCCTGCCCCACCGCGAAGGCGATCTGGTGCAGAGAAACGAGGAACGATCCGATGCTGGTCAGCGCATAGACCAGGAACAGCAGCCAGAAATGCCGCGTGCGCATCGCCGCCGCCAACGTCCAGTCGCGCGACGGCGCGCTGGGTGCCGCGACGCCGGGCGCCGCCGGAGTCGGCAGTGCGGATTCGGCGCGGCGGAACATCAGCGCGAGCGGCAGCACGAGCACCGCCATCGCGCCGGCCTGCATCCAATAGGCACCGCGCCAGCCATGCGCATCGACCAGCAACTGCGCCACCGGGGCGGAAACCGCCCGCCCGAAGCCGTTCGCCGACTGCAGGACGGAGATGGCAAGCCCGCGCTGCGCGACGAACAGGCGCGAGACCAGCGGCACGAAGACCACCATGCCGATGCAGCCCGCCCCGAAGGTCATCACCACGCCATAGAGGAACACCATCTGCCACAGCGCGGTTGTCATCGCGCTACCGACCAGGCCGATGGTCAGCAGGCAGCCGCCCAGCAACACCATGCGCATCGCGCCCAGCCGGTCCACCAGGCCGCCAACGATCGGCGACGACACGCCGCCCACGATCTGCCCCACGGAATAGGCGAGGCTCGCCTCCGCGCGGGACCAGGCGAAATCCGCGATGAAGGCCAGCAGGAACACGGTGTAGGCGTGCATCAGGCTGGCGCTGACCGTGAAGGCGAGGAAGCCTCCGGCGACGATCAGCCAGGCTTGCCGCGACGGACGCGCGCTCACCGGCGCGGCGCCGAGCCGGCCCCGATATCCCACCAGATGCCCGCCATCAGGCCGAGGCCCTCGCGCAGCAGCGGTGCGAGCGCGTGCTCGTCCGGCCCGTGCTGGTTGCAGCCGGCGTAGGAATTCGGCACCCAGATCACCGGCACGCCGAGTTCCTCGGCGAAGATGTTGGACGGGTTCGATCCCGAGGAATTCGGGATGACGTTGGGCGCGCGGTTCGCCGTGCGCGCCATGGAACCGGCGACCATGCCCACCCAGGGATCGGCCGGATCGGTGCGCGATGCGCCGAACATGTCGCGTTCCATCACCGGCACGACCTGCACCGTCGGGAAACCCTCGGCGTCGAGATGGGCGCGCAGCGCGGGGATGATGTCCTCGCCACGCACATCGGCGGTGTGGCGCACCTGCAGACGCGCGCGCGCTTCCCCCTGCACGGCATTGGTCGGCGCGTCCGGGTGGCCGGTGATCTGCGCGAGCATGATCACGGAGGTCCAGGCGAAGATCTTCTCGGACTTGGTCAGGCCCGGCTCGCCCCAATCGGGGTCGGCCTCGGGCAGGCCGGGGATGTCCTCGAAGACGATCTCGCGGGTCGCGCGCAGCACGCTTTCGGGCACGTGTTCCGGCAGCCAGCCCTTCACCCGGATGCGGCCCTGCGGCGTGACGATGGTCGCCAGCGCATGGGCCAGGATGAAGCCGGGGTCGGGCAGCACGCCGCCCCAATGGCCGGAATGATGCGCATGGTCACGCAGCCGCACGACGAGATCGAAGGCCACGCCGCCGCGCGCGCCGAGCTTGATCTCCGGCATGAAGGTGGTCTGGCGTGGGCCGTCCAGCCCGATGAAAGCATCCGCGTTCAGCAGGTCGCATTCGCGTCGCATCAGCGCGCGCAGGCCGGGCGAGCCGACTTCCTCGCCGGTCTCGACGAAGACCTTGGCGTTGAAGCCGAGGCTGCCACGCTCCGCGATGACGGCGCGCAGCGCCTCGATGGCGATCAGGTGCTGGCCCTTGTTGTCCACCGTGCCGCGCCCGTACCAGAGATCGCCGTCCTCGGTGACCGCCCAGGGATCGCGCCCATCGGTCCACTTGCCGGCAAGGCCGCGCACCACGTCGCCGTGGCCGTAGATCAGCACGGTGGGCAGCGTGGGATCCTCGATCCGGCTGGCAAGCATCACCGGACCGCGGCCCGCATTCGGGTTCTCCAGCAACCGCGTCTCGAAGCCCATGCCGTCCATCACGCCGGGCAGCACCTCGGCGCAGTAGCGATGCAGGTCGGGGAGGCGGTCGGGCATCTGGCTTTCGGTCGGCACCGCCACAAGCCGTCGCAGATGCGCGAGGTAGGTGCCGTCGTCATACAGCCCCTGCGCGCGCGCGATCGCGCCTTCCCGTGTGCCGCTCATGTCCGATGCTCCCGCTGTGCCGATCCAGCGTCGCATCGTGGGGCGAAGGGCGGAAGCCCACGGCCGGGGTTACGGCCATGCGGTGGCGCGATAGGCTCCACGCGATTCACGCAGGATAAGGACACGCCATGCAGAACCTTCCGCCCGAACCCTGGCGCTGGGACGCCGTGGACATGGCGCGCGCGATCCGCCTGCGCGGGATCTCGGCGCGGGAGGCAACGCAATCCGTGCTGGCCCGCTGCGCCGAGGTGAACCCCAGCATCAACGCGGTGGTCGAGGTGCTGGCGGAGGAAGCGCTCGCCGCCGCAGATGCTGCCGACGCGGCGCTGGCGCGTGGCGAGGCCTGTGGCCCGCTGCATGGCGTGCCGGTCACGACCAAGATCAACGTCGATCAGAAGGGTGTCGCCACCAGCAATGGCTGCGTGCCGCTGCGCAGCCTGGTGGCGAAGGAGGATAGCGCCGTCGCCGGCAACCTCCGCCGCGCCGGCGCCATCCTGTTCGGCCGCACCAACACGCCGGCGCTGTCGATGCGCTGGTTCACCGAGAACGACCTGCACGGCCGCACTCTCAATCCCTGGAGCGCGGCGCATACGCCCGGTGGGTCCTCGGGTGGCGCGGCGGCGGCGGTCGCAGCGGGGATCGGGCCGATCGCGCATGGCAACGACCTCGGCGGGTCGGTGCGCTACCCGGCCTTCGCCTGCGGCGTGGCGGGCATCCGCCCATCCTTCGGGCGCATCCCCGCCTACAATCCGACCGCGACGGCGGAGCGGCCGATCTCCGCGCAACTGATGTCCGCGCAGGGTCCGCTGGCGCGCAGCGTGCGCGACCTGCGCCTGGCACTGTCCGTGATGGCCGAGGGTGATGCGCGCGACCCCTGGTGGATGCCCGCACCGCTGCAAGGCCCGCCGCCATCGCGCCCGATCCGCGTCGCGCTGTGTCCCGACCCGATGGGCGGCGGCGTGCATCCGGCGGTACGGGAAGCTGTGGAGCGTGCGGGTCGCATCCTCGCTGCCGCAGGCTATGCGGTGGAACAGGCCGCGCCGCCCGACTTCCCCGGCACGGTGGCTGATTGGGAGGCCTTCAGCCGCACCGAGGGCCGCATCGCGCTCGCCGAGGGCTTCGCGAAACTTGGCGACGAGGGCGCGCAGCAGACCTTCGCGGCGATGATGACGCGCGCGCCGGAACTCGACCTCGCGGCCTGGGCGGCGACGGCAGCGCGCCGCACCGCGCGCCAGCGCGCCTGGGGTGCGTTCCTAGCGCAGTATCCGATCCTGCTGCTGCCGGTTTCGCTGGAGCCGCCATTTCCGCAAGGCCTCGACCTCGCGGGGACGCAGGCCTTCGACAGCGTCTTCCGTGCCCAGGCGCCGATGCTCGCCGCGCCGCTGCTCGGCATTCCCGGCGTGTCGGTACCGACGGGCCTCGCGGACGGGCTGCCGATGGGCGTGCAGGTGATGGCCGCGCGCTGGCGGGAGGATTTGGCGCTCGATGCGGCGGAGGTGATCGAGGCGGCCTGCCCGATGGGCACGCCGATCGCACCGCGGGGCGCGGCATGAACGCCTGACAGAGCGGAAAGACGGCGGACCTGGTTGCGATCCGACCCACGGCCGGGTTGCTCCTCTGCCAGGCTGGCAGGGGAGCAGGATCATGTTCTGGCGCTTCAGGGATCGGCACCGGGTCGCCCCCGCTCTGCGACCGATGCATCCAAATCTTACCTTGGCGCCATCTCCCCCGGTGCGACCGTTACCTTCCAGCCCGATCATGGGGAGCGCGCCCGGCTCGAACAGTCAAAGAGCGCCGCGCGCCGACCGAACCGGTGTCCGGCTCGTTCCCAGGATGCAATTCGGGCTTCGGTGAGAATGAAATCATTGTGAGGTTCGCTCAATTTCGTTAAGGTTTAGCAACAAAACATGAAGTCGGATGCTTCTGGGTAGTCCGGCATACGGTGATGGGGAGGGTAGTCATGGCTGGCCCGCAATCCGTCTCTCTCACCGGCAACACCAGCATCGACGGCCTGCTGACCGGGTTCAAATGGGACACTAGCGCCCTCACCTACTCCTTTCCCGGCAGTGGCTGGTGGTACGTCCTTGAGCAGGTGAGTGACGAACTTGATGTCTTCACCGTGGTCACGGCGATCGGCGATTGGCTGAGCGATCCGGTCGGTGAACTGATCGACACCCTGACGGATGCCTTCCTCGGTCCCTACGCGGACACGGCGATCGTCGCCCTGGTTTCCCTCAACGGCTTCGACGAATTCAACATCGCACAGCAGCAGGCGGCGGAGTTCTCCATCCGGAACGCCATGGCGTTCACGAATCTCACCTTCACCAAGGTGGACGAAGGCGATTTCACCGTTGACCTTGACCCGATCTTCGACGGCGATGGCCTCGACTTCGGGTTCACACACGGCGTCATCCGCTTCGCGGAGACGGACAGCACCTCCGCCCCCGCCTTCGGCGTACCTCCCCTGCCGCGGGTGGAGAACCTGATCGGCAACGGGTTCCTGGGTGATGCCTGGTTCGATGAAGACGGGACGTTCGGCGCGCCAACGCTCGGCGACTACGCCTTCTCCACCATCATGCACGAGTTCGGCCACACACTTGGCCTGAAGCACGGCCACGAGAGCGGCCTGTTCGGCACCAACATCCCGGAATGGCTGGCCGAGGCCATGACCGATGTGAACGGTCCGGTGCTGCCGGCCAATGTGAACTCGCTCGAGTTCACGGTCATGACCTACCGGTCCGCCATCAACGGCCCGGATCAGCTGCTGAACGTCGATGCCTTCGGCTACCCGCAGACCTTCATGATGCTCGACATCGCGGCGCTGCAGCACATGTACGGCGCCAACTTCAACACCAATGCGACCGACACGACCTATAGCTGGGACCCAGCCACGGGCAGGATGACGGTCAATGGCGTAGCCGGGATGCGGCCGGGCGGTGAGACCCCCGCCGACCCGGTCGCGTCGAACCGCGTCTTCCTGACCATATGGGACGGCTTCGGCACCGACACCTACGACCTGTCCAACTACACGACCGGCGTGAATGTCGATCTCGAACCGGGCAAGTGGACCATCACGGCCACCAACCAGCGCGCGGATCTCGGCGCTGACACCATGGGCAATGACTATGACGCCCAGGGCAACGTCTACAACGCGCTGCTCTACAACAACGACACGCGTTCCCTGATCGAGAACGCCAATGGCGGCACCGGCAGCGACACGATGAGCGGCAATGTCGTGGCGAACCTGCTGCGCGGCAATGCCGGCAACGACCGCATCCTCGGCCTGTTCGGGCAGGACACGCTGGAAGGTGGCGGCGACAACGACACGCTGGACGGCGGTGGCGACAACGACACGCTGATCGGCGCCGATGGCCATGATTCACTGGTGGGCGGCGATGGCGCCGACAGCATCGATGCGGGGGCCGGGAACGACACCGCCCTGGGCGGCACCGGTCCGGATACGATCGATGCCGGCGAAGGCAATGACAGCGTCGATGGCGGCAATCTGAACGACCTGCTGCTCGGCCAGGGCGGCAACGACACCATCGCCGCCGCCGACGGCGACGACACGGTGGAGGCCGGCACCGGCAACGACAGCGTGCTGGCGGGCAGTGGCTGGGATTCCGTCACCGGCGGCGACGGCCATGACACCATCGATGGCGGCGACGGGCACAACACCATCAGCGGCGGGATCGGCGACGACCTGATCACCGCGGGCGGCGGCAATGACGTCCTGAGCGGCGACAGCGGCTTCGACACGCTTGTCGGCGATGGCGGCTACGACACGATCAGCGGCGGGGACAATGCGGATTCGATCGATGGCGGCGACAGCGAGGACCTGCTGATCGCAGGCTCCGGTTCGGATACCGTGCTCGGCGGTGGCGGCAATGACAGCATCCTCGGTGAGGATGGTTCCGATTCGATCGACGGCGGCAGCGGGCAGGATACGGTCGATGGCGCTGGTGGCAATGACACCGTCCTTGGTGGTTCCGGCGCAGACTCGGTCGTCACCGGCGCAGGCTTCGACGTCGTGCTCGGCGGCTCCGAGGATGATTTCATCGACGCGGGCCTGGATGACGACACGGTCGATGGCGGTGACGGCAACGACACCATCATCGCGGCGGCCGGCGCCGACAGCCTCGCTGGCGGCCTCGGTGCCGACAGCATCGATGCGGGCCTCGATGGCGACACGGTCGATGGCGGCGACGGCAACGATACCATCATCGCAGCGGCCGGCGCTGACAGCCTCCTGGGCGGCCTCGGTGCCGACGGCATCGATGCGGGCCTCGACGGCGACACGGTCGATGGCGGCGACGGCAACGATACCATCCTCGGCGCGGCCGGCGCGGACCGCCTGCTCGGCGGCGCGGATGCCGACAGCATCGACGCCGGCACCGAGAACGATGTCGTCTCCGGCGGCGAAGGCAACGACACGTTGCTCGGCGGCGGTGGCGAAGACACCGTCGATGGCGATGGCGGCAACGATCTCATCTACGGCGGCGACGGCGCGGACCTGCTGAGGGGCGGCCTCGGTAACGACGAGATCTACGGCCAGGCCGGCAATGACAGCCTGTTCGGAAGCGAGGGCAACGACACGCTCGCCGGCGGCAGCGGGGCGGATACCGTGGACGGCGGCGACGGCATTGACATGGCTTCCTACATCGATGCCACCGGGCCGGTCACGATCAACATGCAGGACTGGTCGCAGACGACCGGCGATGCCGCGGGCGATGTGCTGATCTCGATCGAACAGTTCGGACTGTCGAATTTCGACGACCTGTATATCGGCCGGAACGACCCGCTGATTCCAGACGTCGTCTTTGGTCGCGACGGCAACGACACGCTGCTCGGCTTCGCGGGCAATGACAGCCTCTATGGGGAAGGCGGGAACGATTCCATCGTCGGCAGCACGGGTGCCGACCTGATGGATGGCGGGAGCGGAACCGACACGACGAACTTCCTGGAATCGGGCATCGGCATCGTCGTGGACCTGGTCAATCCGCTGCGGAACACCGGCATCGCCACGGGGGACCAGATCATCAGCATCGAAGTGTTCCACATGACGATCCAGAACGACGAGTTCGTCGGCCTGGCCGCCAACGAGACGATCTACGGCTACCACGGAAATGACAGCGTCTACGGCAATGACGGCAACGACATGGCTTTCGGCGGGGAACAGCACGACCTGCTGGTGGGCGGTGCGGGCCATGACACCCTGCTCGGCGAGGCCGGCAACGACACGGTGATTGGCGGCGAGGGCAATGACAGCCTGATCGGCGGCCTCGACATCGATGACCTGCGGGGGGGCGCGGGCAACGACACGCTGCGCGGCGGCGCGGCCAATGACCGCATCACCGGCGATGCGGGCAATGACTGGATCTGGGGCGATGCGGGCAACGACAATATCGTCTTTGCCTCGATCGGCTGGGGCAAGGATGTGGTCACCGGCTTCGAGGACAAGAAGGATCGGATCGAGTTCCTCGACCTGCCGGGCGGGCCCGGGGTCCATTCGATGAACGACCTGCTGGTCTTCGAGCAGGTTGGCGCCAGCGGCTTCGAGACCGTCATCCAGCGGGCCGGCGGCGGCCCGGACGAGATCGTCCTGGTGGGCATCCGTGCCCAGCAAATCAGCCACCAGGACTTCGTGTTCCACTGAGCCTCAGGCGGCGGGCGTCACCGTTGGCACCCGCCCCGCCTTGCGCGCGATCCAGGCCTCGAAATCGGGGTGCGTCACCGCATCGCCGTCGAGCACCGGATTGGGCGACACCCGGTCCTCGAACAGCCGGTGATAGTGGATCAGCGTGAGTGGCGTGGCCCGTTCGGCCGCCGTCAGGCTGTAGAAGGAATGGAGCGGGACGTTGTGCGACATTGGCAGCGTGCGCGCCGTGCCTCCCTCCCCCCAGATCGCCAGTGACAGGCAGGCCTGCGCGCTGCCCCAGTATTCGGCGCCACGCCCGCCGACCATCGCGTGGGAGGCATGGACGATCTGCTGCGTGCCCGGCGAGGGCCGCAGCCCATCGCGCACCGAACGCTCGAAATAGGCGAGCGTCCTGCGGAAGATCCCGGCACGCGGATCGACCGCGACGACACCCCCGTTGTAGCTGGCGCGGACGCGGATCTTGTCGACCGTGGTCGCGACGAAGGGTAACCGGTCCAGGCCGACCCCGACGCAGCGGCCGAGCGTCCGCCAATAAGCATCGGCCGGGTCATCGGGCCCGGTGCTGCACATGCCCTTGACGTCAACTGGCCGCACAGCCGCCGCCGCGCCCTGCAGCGACAGGTCAGGCTCGCCGGCGACCAGGATATCGCTGTCGAGCACGACGAGGATGTCGGCCCTGCTCTCCGCCTCCAGCGCCGCCGAGGCATACATCCGGAAGGTGGTGCCGTAGTCGGGTTCGATGCTCCGCACATCGAGCGGCAGATAGTCGCATCCCATCCGTTCGAGCGCCGCGAGCGTGTCGGCCTGCGGGCGCCGATCCGCCCGCGGCGATACGACGCGGATCGCGCTCCGCGCATGCCGGCCGCCGAACAGCCGCAGGCTCTCGCACAGCAGCAGCGCCTGCCGTTCCAGCACGCCGGCTTCGGCGATAAGGGCGAATTCGGTCACTTCCGGATGAAGCTCGCGACGCTGACGGAACGGCCACATCAGGACGGGTCGGGCGCGGGCATCGTTCCGGCAGCCCTCGCGAGATGCGCCTCGAGCTGCCGGGCATAGGCCTCGGCGCGTTCCCTCGCCTGCTCCAGGCTGCGCGCGTAGTCGATCGCGGCGTCGCGTGCCGCCCGCGTCTCTTCCAATGCCACTTCCAGCGACTGCGCGTAGCGTTCGGCGCTCAGCGCAGCCTCCGTACGGGCGGCGAGCATTCCGGCAAGCATCTCGGCGCGGCTCGACGCCTCGCGGCCGGCTTCGGACAGGACGGCGGCGTGGACCGCGGCAACGGCCAGGATGCCAGCCATGGCCGGATCGCGATTCTGCTGCGCGTCAGGCTCCTCCAGCACCGCCGCGCAGGCATCGGCGAAGGATCGCGCGATGGCGTCCAAGGCAGTTGCGTCTTGTCCCGTCCGCAACGCATCGAAGGCTGGCGCGATCCAGGACGCCCAAATGCCACCGCGCGCCACGAGCGATTGCCCGGCGTGCTGGTGGCGCTGGCGTGGATCGAGGAAGCGCGCCACCTCGGGCGCGGCCTCGGCCGGCGCGCGCGGCCAG
The DNA here is from genome assembly GCF_057586215.1 of Roseomonas sp. SRI_022. NCBI lineage: Bacteria > Pseudomonadati > Pseudomonadota > Alphaproteobacteria > Acetobacterales > Roseomonadaceae > Roseomonas > Roseomonas sp. SRI_022. Next base: position 147,012 of record NZ_JBYCZL010000001.1, on the reverse strand, counting down.
GTGATCCCGAGATCCTGCGCCATGCGGTGCGCCACGCCCTGCCAGTCGGTGAGCAGGTCGTCATAGGTGCAGAACGCCCTGGCGCAGCCGCGCGAATGCCGCTCCGCCGCCAGGGCGTAGCGCAGCCAGAGCAGCCCGCCGCGATCCATCGGCCAGGATTGTGCCGGCGCGGTCTTGGATTGGCGATCCGCCAGCGACCGCGCCACCTCGACCGGATCGCGCGAAATGACGACGGCCATGCCGCGCATGCCGAGCCCCTCGACCGCGCGGCGCCACAGCGGGAAGACCAGCGCGTTGCGCGGATCCTTGAACACGAAGAACGATGCGCCGGCAAACTCGTCCCGGATCAGCGCCCGCATCGGCGCGACGAAGGCCTCCGCCGCCGCGGTCGCGAACCAGGCTTCCGGCGGTCCGGTCAGCCCATCGAGCGACGCGCCCGCGGCTGTGAGCACCTGGTCGTTGAGCGCCCCTGCCGGCTCTGGCTCCCAATGCCCGGCCTCGTTGCCCGGCCCGGGCGGCAGCACATGCCGCGGCAGCGATACGCCGAGCAGGCTCAGCACCCGCGTCAGCGCCGAGGTGCCGCTGCGATGCATGCCGAGAACGAAGATCGCGACAGGGGCCGTCATGTCAGGCCAGGGTCATCCAACACTCGGCAAGGGCAGCAGCCGGAAGCGAAGCAGATACCAGAGCGCCTTCATGCCGTCGCGCCATCCGATCCTCTTGCCCTCGCCATATCGACGGCCGCGATAGGCGATGCCGATCTCCTTGATGCGCCAGCGCCGCGACCGGGCGATCTGCGCGCTCATCTGGATTTCGCAACCGAAATCGTCGCAGGTGATGCGCAGCCGGTCGCCGACCGCGCGGGTGAACATCTTGTAGCACACCTCGATGTCGGTCAGGCGCTGGCCGTAGAGGATGCTGAACAGTCCCGACAGCACGGCGTTGGCCGCGTACTGGCGACGATAGGGAAAGACGCCGCGCCCGCCACGCAGGCGTGATCCGAAGACGACATCGGCGACCTTGCGTCGCGCGATCAGCTCATACATCGTCGCCCAATCGATCGGGTCGTATTCCAGATCCGCATCCTGGATGACGATGACCTCCCCCAGCGCCGCCGCGAGCCCGGTCCTGAGCCCCGCACCCTTGCCGAGGTTGGTGTCGTGGAAGAAGCACCGGATCGTCGTGGGCGGCCGCGCGGTATCGTCGACGAATAGCAGCATCCCGTCCGGGCCGAGCCCGATGCGCGCAGCCAAATGATGGTCGTGCGGAAGGTTCGCCCGGATCCACTCGCGCGTGCCGTCGGACGACCCGTCATCGACGAGGATGATCTCCTTGCACACCTCCGGCAGTGCTTCGGCGGCGGCGACGAGGATGCGGGGCAGCGTCGCGGCCTCATTGAAGACGGGGATGATGATCGACAGCGACAGCGTCACCACGGCGGCACCGTCGCCAGCATCGTCAGGCCGATGATGGCGTGCAGCACCCGGTAGACGCCCTGGAGCCGCCGCAGCGCCTCGAAGGTCAGGTCGGCGCGGAATGCGCGCAGTGCGGCCGCCGCATGCAGCGTGCCGGCCACCAACGCCGCGATGCCCAGGACGGCCGGAACCTCCCCGCGCAGCGCGAGCACCATCAGCAGGCCATAGGAGGCGGCGAACAGCACAAGGCCGGCGAGGAAGCCCCGCTGCCTGCCGAACGCCACGGCGTTGGTGCGGATGCCGTTGTCGCGGTCGCCGTCGTGGTCGCGTGCTTCATGCGTGAAATGGCCGGCGGCGAAGACCAGGCCGAAGAAGGCGCTGACGGCGAGTGCCGGCCCGGAGATCGCCGTGAAAGCAACGGTCCCCAGCAGGAAATGCAGCGCGCCGCCGGCGAGATGCAGCAGCGAGTTGAAGACCGGGACGCCCTTGCCGCCCAGGGAATAGGCCGCGCTGAGGAGGGCGATGAGCAGCCCTATCACGAAGGCCCCGGTGCCGAGCGCACCGAGCAGCGCCAGGGCCATCGCCAGCAGCCCGAGCGCCAGGCCCGCCATCGCCGCCGCGCCCGTCCCACGTGCGACGAAGGTGTCCGCCGCCCGTCGCGGATCCCGGGCATCGGTCGCGATGCCCGCCCAGTCATTCAGGACAAAGACGTGCCCCACGAGGCAGAGGTTGCCGGCGACAAGCAAGACGAAGGGCAGCAGCAGCGCGAGGGATAGGCTGTCGATCGCGAACAGCGCCCCCATGACGGGCGCGCCCTGCAGCACGCAGACTTCGTCGAGCCGGATGCAGGAGAGCAGCCGCATCGGCGCCGGCGACGCGCGGTGCGGCTCCGCCTGTCCGGCCTGGTCGTCGATCGTGGTCACCCGCCACCGCCCTGCTGCGTCATGCGGCCGGATTGCGGGGCGGCGCGCCGGGCCTCGTGAAGAAGCCTCAGCCACAGCGCATAGCCCAGATCCTGCGACCAGTAGAAGCGCCGCACGGTCGCTGACATGTCGTTGTGGTAGAACAACGGCGGCGCGTCGCGCATCACGGCGAAGTCCTGCGCGGCGATCTCCTGCAGCAGCCGGGCCGTGTCCTCTCGGGTTCCGGCATCGGCGGTGCCCGCCTCGAACCGCTGCAGCAGCGCGGCCGCGCGCATCCATCGCTCCTGGCCGGGCGTGTCCGGACGCAGCCGCGATTCGGGCAGGCTGAGCGCGCAACCCGCGCGGTGCATGTCGGGCAGGCGCAGCGCCACCATCAGCGGCGCGCGGGCGTAATACACCCACACATCGTCGTCGTCGGCGCGCTGCATTATCGCCTCGCACAGGTCGCGGGCGGCCGGCGGGTCCTCCTCCGCCAGCAGCATGAAGACATGCATCTGGATGCCGAGATCGGCCGGGTTCGGGTCGCGGCCCGGATCGATGCAGCGATACGCGGCGCGTTCCGCAAGCCAAGTCCGGTACAGCCCGTCCTCGCGGCGAAAGCGGTGCATCGTCTCGAGCGCCATCGCCAACAGCGCGCGGTCCGCACCGGGCGCGACGCGCCAGGCCAATGCAGTGTCGTCAGCATCCGGCGTGATCGCGCAGCCCAGCACCCCGATGGTCGGCGCATCCGGCCGGCCGTGATAGCGCACCAGCCCATCCGCCTCGATCTGCCCGGCAAGGAAGTCGCGCGCCCGCGCCAGCATCCCCGCCAGCGGTTCGGCCGTCGCGACCGGACCCGCGATGTCGAGCATGATCGCGTTCAGATAGGTGTTCAGCTCATCCCGCGGCGTATCGAAGGCCGTGCCGCGGGTGAAGGCGGTGAGCCAGTAGCCCAGCGGCTGCTGGCGTTCCGCGAGCCGCTGCACCGCCTGTTCCGCCCTGTGGGCCAGCCAGCGGTCGCGTCGGCGTTCGGGGCTGTCGTCAGGCAGGTCGAAGGTGACCTGCTTCAGCAGGCGCGGTTCCATGCCGCCGAGCCCATGCGCCAGCACGGCCAGGCTGTGCGGCCCCGCTGCGAGGGCGGCGGCCGGGACCTGCAGGCGCCAGCCGGCGGGACTGGCCTCGCCGAGCGCCTGCGCCACGTCGGGCCGCGTGAAGAAGGTGTTGCTTGCCGCCACCAACCGGCCGTCGATCAGCACGGACACGCCCGCGGGTGTGTGCGAATCCGCGAGTGCCCACCCGGCGATGTCGATCTGCCGCTCGATGCCCTCGGCGGTCTCGACGTCGATGACTTCGACCAGGTCGATGTTGCCGCGCACGCGCTGCAGCAGGTCGGCGGCGGCGGGGCCGTGGGCCAACTCGCCGATGAAGGCGGCGTTGGACAGATGCCACATCGGGCGCATCCGGTCCGCGCCGCGCGCCTGCAAAGCCTGCGCGCCCGTCGCGCCGACGTACCAGAAAGCGCCGATCGCCTGGATCGCGATGGCGGCCACGCAGGCGGTGCCGAACAGTATGCGTCCGTGCCGCGCCAGTCGCGTCACGATCGGCGCCAGCAACCACATCAGCATCGGCAGCATGTCGGTGAACCAGCGCGGCCCCCAGGACATGCCCTGCCGCCAGTCGATCATCGCGTAGAGCGCGATCTGCACGGCCATCGCCGCCGCGATCGCGACCGAGAGGCCGCGGTGCTCGCGCTCGCGCAGCGCCCACAGCAGCAGGCATGGCACGAAGAGCAGGAAGGGCGAGAAAACGAAGAGGCCGCGCGTCGGGCTGAACAGCAGCCCTGCGACGCCGCCGATGATGTCGTCATTGTAGTTCTGCGGCCGCGCGACGAGCGCATAGGCGCCGGCCACGTGGCCGACCACGATCAGGTTGTAGGCGAGGGTCAGCGCCACTGGCACCAGCCCCGCCGCGATGAGGAGAAGCCGCCACCGCCCCGCCCACCACAGCCCGTAGAGCCCGAGCGCCGCCGCCAGAACCGCGTCGGGCTGCCGGTTGGCCGCGATCATCGCGCAGAGCAGGCCCGCCGCCGCCACGCGCAGCGCTGTCGCCGGCCCGGTGACCAGCAGCATGGTCGCGACGATGAGAAGCTGCGCCATCCCGTGGGCCCACAGCGCCTGACCGCTGATGACCCAGGTCGTGGTCCCGAAGGCATAGACCAGGCTCAACAGCGCCGCGAGGCCCGGTGGCGCGCGGCGCCGGAGCAGCAGATAGAGCAATGCGACCGAAGCCGCCGCGATGGACGAGGCGACGAACTTCTCCATCACCCGCGTCACCGTCTCGACGAGCGGCGGATCCCAGCCCCGCGCATCAAGATAGGCGAGCGCCGGAAGATAGAGCGGCGCGACGACGACCGGCACGAGGATCGGATAGATCGAGACGTAGCGGTCGCCCCGCCCATGCGTGATCCAGAAGGCCGAGGTGACTTTTCCCCGGATCACCGGCGGCTGCCGTCCCTGCGCGACGGTCTCGAGGATCGGGTTCAGCGTGACGGTGTGATTGCGCAGGATGGAGAAGGGCAGGTAGCGCGCCGCATAGGTGTCGGCCGCCGGTATCGCCCGCATGTTCGCGTTGTAGGCCGCGAAGCAGGCCATGCCGATGAGCAGCGCGACGAGCACGTCGCGCAGCCGCAGCCGCGCCCCGCCGCCCGTCGTTCCGCCATCCGTCATGCTGCGATCCACCCTCGGCGACGGATCAGGAAGCGCGCGACTGGCCGGGACGCGCCCGACGTTCGGCCAGCCAGTGCCGCAACCGCACGGCCAGCGTCGCCACGCGGTATTGCTGCTTGATCTCGGGCGCGCCGCCGGCGACTTCCACGGCCCGCTCCACCGTCTCGGACACACCCGAACGCCACAGCAGCATCGGCAACCGCGGCAGCCTCGCGACATAGTAGCCGGGGAAGCGGAACACATCGCGCGCGATGCGCCGCGAACGTGCGCCCCAACGCGCCGGCTGCGGCAGCGATGGGTCGGCGGGGCGCGCGACCGGCGCCGTCTGCCGACGCGCCGCGACGCGCGCGGAGGCTTCAAGCCGTCGCAACCGCGCGCGCATCGCACCGCCGACCGCCGCCGCCGAGTAGAGCCGCGCGATCGTCGCCGCCCCTGCCTGCCCGATCGCTTCGCGCCACGCCACATCGGTCCAGACCCGGCGCATGAGCTGCGCGGCGACATCGAGATTCGGCTCTGCCCAGATCGTGCCGGCCGGGTAAGGGCCATGCGCCCGCTCCCCCGGCACCAGGTCGAAGGGAACGATCGCGGCATTCTCCGCGGTGGTGAAGTCGGCGTTGCCGCTCCAGCCCGTGACCACCACCGGCAGGCCATAGGCCATGGCCTCGGCGATCGACAGGCCGAACCCCTCCGACCGGTGCAGCGAGACGAAGCCGTCCACGCTGGCGAGCAGGCGGAAGCGATCGTCGCTTTCCAATGCCGCGTCCAGCAGCGAGACGCGCCGCCCGGCCGCCGCGGCGCGCAGCCTGTTCATCAGGCCCGGATCGGCCTGTCCGTTCAGCAGCTTCACCGCCAGCCGCACCGGCTCCTCCGGCGCGAAGGCGCGCGCAAAGGCCTCGACCACGCCTTCCGGGTTCTTGCGAAAGGGAACGGAGGCGACGTCGAACTGGAACAGGAAGACGAATTCGTCCTCCGCAACGTCGGGCAGCAGCCGCGACAGCCAGGCACGGTCCCGCCGCGCACGGGGCGGGCGCACCATCGGCGGCATGACCACGACCGGCACCGTCGCCGTCGCGCGGATCGCGTCGGCGACGAAGCGCGTGGCGACCCAGATCTCGTCCACCAGATCGAAGCGATCGGACCAGCGTTCCGGGAAGTCCTGCGTCTCCCAGTACCAGCAGCCGATGCGGTAGGTGTCGTGCAACTGGCGCGGCACGGCCGCGAGCACGCCCGGCAGCGCATCCGCGTTGCAGCCGAGAATGGTGACGGGCGCCGCCGCGCCATCCACGGGTGCCGCGGGCAGGGCATAGGTCCCGATCGGCGCGCCGGCCTGGGCCGAGATGTCGTGGGCACGCACCGCCACGCCGGAGGCCTCCAGCGCCGCGACGTTCTGCCGCGCCGCCTCACCCACGCCGAGATGCGCGCGCAGATAGCCCACATAGTTCACCTGGGTCGCGGCCGCCCCCTGCGGCGCAGCGAAGCGTTCGACCAGCATGCGGTCGAGGCCCAGCTCCGACACGCCCGAGCCGCGCATCCAGCCGAGCAGGCCCTCGGCGTTGCGCCCGTCGTCATAGGCCGCGGCGACGTCGCCGCGCAGCCGCAGCACCGCCCGCTGGTAGCGCGAGATGTGGTCGCCGGGTGCGAGCCCCGCGGCCCAATCGAGGAATCCCGGTTCGTCGAGCGGATCGCCGATGTCGATCCCCTCCGCCACCGCCTGGCGGTACAGCGCGCGGCATGCTGCGTCCCACCCGGCGCCATCGCGCAAGGCAACGCGCGGCGCGTCGAGCACCGCCCAGTCCTGCAACCCGGCCTCGGCCAGCGCCTGGGCATAGGCTTCGAACAACTGGGGCGCATCGCCGGGTGGCTGGTGGACGAACCGGTTCTCATGCTTGGAGATACCCGGCCCGTCCGGCGCGAAGCCGCTGAAGTGGAAGAAGACGAGTGCTTCCGATCCTTCCGGCCCGCGGACCTGCCATTGCCCGTCCACCAGTTGGGGGGTCCGCTCATGCAGGTTCCAGTAGGCGACGTTGAAGCCCGGATGATCCAGCACTGCATGATCGCGCAGCAGCAGCGGCGCGAGGTCCATCCATCGCTGGTCGGTGAAAACCCCGTGGTGGAAATCACGCAGGCAAAGGTCGTGGAGCTTCGCGTCCCACCACGCCAGCAGCCTGCGCGCCTGCGGCGTGTCGCGCATCGCAGCGAAGCCGAGGTTGTACACGCCGGCCCGCAGGATCATGAGGTCGTCGGGCAGGTGGCCGTCATCCGGCAGCGGCGTCAGGACATGCGGCGTCAGCACCAGCGCCGGGTCGGACCCGTCGCGGCGCCAGAAGGTGTCGATCCGCCCGAAGGCGCGAATGTCCGGGTCGAGGTAGATGGCCCGCTGCACGCCCCGGTCGAACAGGAAGCGGAAGCAGGCGGGCTTCACGCTCGTTGCGAATTCGAGAATGTCGTAGTGCGCCCGCCGGTGGTTCCATTCGCGGCGGTCCATGGCCTGTTCGGCTGGCACGATGACGAGATGGTCCGGCAGCGCGATTCCCCGCGGCGGCGTATCGAGCAGGAAGACCACGAGCGTCAGCCCGGGATGATGCTCGCGGATCGAAGCGCCAAGGACAGCGGCGTGGGCGAGGTAGTTGCTCGCGCAGATCGTGAAGATCGCCAGCTCGGCGGCAAGGTCCTGGTCCTTGCTCGTGGCGCTGTTGGGCATCTCGGTCCAATGCGATTGGGAATGATGCGGAGTTGGTGGCATGGGCGACCCGGGGTGGTAATCGTGCTGACGCGAGGTGAACGGAGAATTCACGGTGAGGGTGTCGCCGATCGGCCAGCGCCTGAACAGGGGCGTCGGCGGGCGCGGCCCGATCGTCCGCGCGGGTCCTTGACGGGGTCCTATGCCGGACAACTGGCGGGCCGCGACCCAGGCAATCCGCGATTGGGCTTCGCGCCTCGCAGGCCAGCCACCCAGAATGGCAAGCCCTGCCGTAGGTGGAACGGGGAACGCTGCTGCTGATGTGCTGCGGGGCGTGCGAGCCCGGGCAACGGGGCCCGGAGACGGTACGATGCCCTGAGGGGATTGGCGGACCCGAAAGGATTCGAACCTTCGACCTCTGCCTTCGGAGGGTTTCTGCCAAGTGTTTGCCCGGGCTTTCCCTCGATGGCTGTCGTTTTCTAAAGCCTTTCAGAACAGCAGGTTAAGTCTGGCACGAGACTTGCCGCGTTTTCCCTCGTTTGCTCTCGTATTCCCAAATTTCCGATCCCGTGGTGACTCTATGGTGACACCAAATTGCCGAGGCAAAGGTCGCCATGCCCAAGTTGACGAAGCGGATCGTCGATGCCGCGGAGGCCCGCGACCAGCCGTATTTCCTGTGGTGCAGCGACCTGCCGGGCTTCGGCGTCCGTGTCTTCCCCAGCGGCAAGCGCGTCTATTACGCCGACTACAGGCCGAAGGGCGGGGGTAGCCGCAAGCGCATGTCCCTCGGCCAGCACGGGAAGCTGACGACCGAGGAGGCCAGGCGCCAGGCGGTCATCACCCTGGGCAGCGTCCTGCAGGGCGAGGATCCAGCCGAGGACCGCGCCACCCGCCGGAAGAGCATCACCGTGAAGGAGCTCTGCGAGCGCTACCTCGATGCCGCAGACAAAGGGCATGTGCTGGGCAAGGGTGACCGACCGAAGAAGGCCAGCACGATCGATTCCGACCGCAGCCGGATCCGCGCGCAGGTGATCCCCCTGCTCGGCACGAAGCGCGTCATGCACCTGACCCGCACGGACATCACCCGCTTCATGCGCGACATCGCCGAGGGCAAGGCGGCCAAGGTCGAGAAGACGGAGAAGAAGCGCGGCAAGTCGATCGTGCGCGGCGGCACCGGCGCCGCGCGCAGGACGGTCGGCATGCTGGGCGGCGTGCTGGCCTTCGCGGTCGCCGAGGGCATCATCACCACTAACCCTGTCCATGGCGTGAAGCGCACCGCTGATGGCAAGCGCCGCGCTCGGCTGGTCCCCGAGACGTATCGCCGGCTCGGCAAGACCCTCACCCTGTACGCCGAAGCCCAGACCATGGGACGCGCCATCGAAGCTGTCTGGCTTTTGCTCCTGACGGGCTGCCGCAGCAGCGAGATCACGGCCCTGCGCTGGTCCGAGGTGGACCTGCCCGGCCAGGCGCTGCGGCTGCACGATTCCAAGGAGGGTGCCTCTGTCCGTCCGCTGGGCAGGGCAGCGGTCGAGGTGCTGCAGGCGATCGAGCGGAAGGACGGCGCGACCTACGTCCTACCCGGTCGCGGCGAGGGCACCCACTACGGCGGGCTGCCAGGTGCATGGCGCCGCATCGCCAAGCACGCCGGCCTGACAGGCATCACGCCCCACACCCTGCGCCACAGCTTCGCCTCGACGGCCGGCGACCTGGGGATGAGCAAGCCGACCGTCGAGGCGCTGCTCGGCCACGCCGGCAGCAGCGTGACGGACGACTACATGCACATCCTCGACGCGGTGCTGGTCGCCGCGGCGGACAAGGTGACCGAGGCCATCCGGGACTACATGACCACCGACCCGCCCGGCGGGGCTGAGGCCTCAACCTGAGGTTACAACACAGCCTCCAGCCATACCCCCTGGTCCCAGTTCCACGGTTTTTGCCGTCACACCGTCACAACGCACGTATCTCTAAGGATTGGTCCGATTTTCGACCCGTCACATTTTGGACGGTGTTACGGCTCGGAAGCGCCCGCAAAGCCGCAGAAAAGGCCACTTGTAACGGTGTTACGGTTCGGAATTCGGGTTTTGGTGTGACGGTGCGCGCTAGGGTTGAATGAGGCTATCCGGCGGTGATCATCTGCACGATTTAGCTTGCCGGGACTCGAATCGCTCGCGCAGCAAGATAAGTTCGATGTCTCTGCTTCATCCGCGTCAGTATGTGCGCTTTCTGGACGGCCGGCTCGGTCCACATACCGAGGCCGCTTTCTTGCCGCTTGATCTCGGACGGCAGATGCCGACGAACTCGTCGGCAGTACTGATCGGCCGAGATTACGCACTGAAGCTTCAGCGCAAGCACCGCCTCAGATATGAGCACTTCATGCTCATTCAGACCGTAATTGATAAAGGATGGTGCGCCTTATCAGAAAAGACCAACCATATGGAATTCATGTATGTCGATGATAAGATATTTGGCAGTCGATTTATGTTAGTCTTAAAATCGGCGAAAAGCGGAACGGAAACCTGGATAACGACCTACTTCCGAACAAACGATGGCCAGATCAAATCACGCCTGAAGTTCGCCCGAAAGCGCGGCCTTCTGCTCCGTGGTCACGCCTGGGAATAGAAGAGGCGACCCTTTCGGGTCGCCTCGTTGCTTCGGAGGGACTCCACTTACGCACCCCTCTAATCCACAGCCAGCAGCTTCCGCAACTAACCGGGCACGGCATGGAGATTCACCGTGTCGTAGCAAGCGGGACAATGCGGAACCCAGGAAATCTGCGCGACTCACGAAATGTTACTCAGAGTTATCCACACGCTAAGTGACGAAAAAGACTCATTTCTAGCGAACTGGGGAATCTCTCAAGTGAGGTTTGCCAAATTGTGCGAATCGGCAAACGTTTGCATGGGCGGTTGCGGTTCAGCGTGAACGCGATCCCGACCGAGCCGCCGGCCTCGCCTTGTAGATCTCTAGCGCCCGCCGGTCCTCCTTCGTCACCCGCACGCTAATACCGCTGTCGCCGCCACCGATCGCCTGGCGCACCTCCGCCAAGCCCAGGCGCGCCGCGGGGTTGAGAGTGATTCGCTAGGTGGTTGGGCACCGGGAGGCCTGATCGGTTGCCCACGTCACTCTGATTTGGGCTTCCGCGTGGGAGCGGGCTTCATCCAGCGCGACATCTCGGGATGGCGCCAGCTCCTCTTGGTTCGAGAATGCGCCACCGCCCGCGATTGTATAGGACCAAGTCCAATGACGGCGGCCGATCTGCTTAAGGGAAACCCGGACAATCCGCCCTTCGACGGTGATCTCTTCCATGTGGTCCTGTCCCAACGGCCGGCCTGTTCCACCCGTCGTCCGTCAACAGCTCCTAGCGGGCGCTAAGCATGGCCTCAACAGTTCCATGCTTCCGCGCGCGCTGGAGCACGTCATGGCATTCCGTGGCTGCACCCCGGGTTTGCGCGAGCAATGCTTCCGAGCGCGCCGAGGTCCAACCTTCATTCCGCAACCGCTCCCGCAGCACGGGGCAGGGGCCTCCGACGAGTTCTGCAAGCCCTTCGCGGCCTATGATCAGGGCGCTCGTTGCAATGGCGACCGCAAGTACTGCGATCGCGAGTCCAGTGGCTTTCATGCGTGTGGTCTCTGGCATAGAATTGTAACGTATCTTGACTACAGAAGCGGCGGCTTCAGTTTCGCCAAGTCTGACCGAATTCCTCATCGAACCAGCGTTCGGCAGCGATGTCCGGGCCTCCCGTGGAACGAAAGTCGAAGTGGTGGCCGAACCCCTTCGCCTGCGCCCACGCCTTAAATTCTCTGTAGCTCGGCTGTTCGATCGCTGGCTTCGGTATGCCGGATTTCTTGGCCCAAACGCCGCATAGGCGGCGAATCTCGCGCTCTGCTTCGGCCTTCTTCATCGTTTGGAGCTCTCGGACGTCTTAAGCCCCAGCTCGACCAAACGACGGATGGCCTCCGATCGGGACGGGATATCGGCCTGCGCCCGGCGCCAATCGTCTACAGCTTCAATGAACTGTCGCGACGTGACGAGCTGAAGGCGCTGGTCCTGCTTGACGGTTTCCATGGCCCACATCCTACACCATAAGAGCGAGAAGCGCGACATGTGTAATATGTGCTTGCGCGTCAGTGTGTGATGTGTGTAACTTAAGCGGCCAAGGAGAGCGGCGGCAACCGCAATCCTTGGCCTCACCGCAACCGCGACCCTTGGGAGATCGCGACTATGGCTGACGCCAATATGGCGGCTGCGCGCTCGCGCGGCGACGCCCTTCTCATACCCAAGCCCCGGCGCCGCTCGCTGGACCTGACGCAGGTTCGGCGTGATCGCCTGGAGGCCATCGTCGAGCATCTGATCTGGCTGCTCGATGCGTGGGATGGCGATGACGACCGCGAGGGCGCCGGCACGGACGATGACCGCTGCGTCGCGCACGACGACGATCCAGGTTGGTCCGGCGGGCATGGGCATTGGCTTCCTGGCGACCCTGACGACGCTGAGCCGTGCGAAGACCTTGAGGCCAGCGCGCAGCCGGCGGTGACGCCGGACAGCGCCCCGCGGGCAAAGCAGCGCGCGTGCCTGTGCTGCACAGCGGCCTTCCTGAGCGACGGCCCGCATCACCGGCTCTGCCGCCGCTGCCGGAACTCACTCCGGTGACCCGGCGCCGCAAGGACGATGACGAGATCCTGGCGAGCCGCGCCGGCGACCTCGAAATGCTGCGCATCTACGAGGAGGCGCGCCGGACGGGGCTGCGGAAGCGCGCGGATGCGCTCCGCGACTTCGCCCGGCAGGCGCAGCAGCGGCAGCGTACCGCCCTGGGCGTGACCGTCACACGCCGGCCGCGGTGACCGCGCAGGGGCCGGGTTCGCCCGGCCCCCTTCAGATCCCGAAAGTCAGGCGATCGCCATTCGCGTCCATCACAAATGGAGTTGCGCTGCCCGCCATTCGTGTTGTACCCATATGGTGCCATCTGAGACGGAGTCGGATGGCGGCGGGTGAGAGGACTGTTGGCATGGCTAGCCCTGGTGAACTGGTTCGGTGCTTCGCTGAGGTGCTGCGGCTGCCGGAAGCGACGGTCGCCCTGTACGATCGCCACCTTTCCGAGGCGGGTCTCAGGACGAAGGGCGGGCGCGGTCTCAGCGCCGCGAAGATGACCGCGCGAGATGCCGCACATCTGCTCACCGCCATCCTCGGCAGCCCGCAGATCAAAGACGCAGCCGAGACGATCCGGCGTTACGAGCAAAGCACGATAGGGGAGCTCCATGGATGGAAGCCTCTCGGCAAGCTCCCCATCCCGAAGATTGCGGCGCTCCCGGCGGTGCACAGCTTCATTGATGGGGTCGAGGCGGTTATCGCGGCTGTGCAGGATGGGTCGCTCCTCCCGCTCGCCCCGGCGGAACTCGCCTTCGGAAATCATGTGCAGATCAGCGCAGCGTCGCCGGAGACCTTCGCGCTCATCCGGGTCATCACCATGCAGCGGGGAGGGACGGGCACCGGGCAATATGGCCCACCATCGCCGACGCGCATGAAGGCGGATCCTTCGACCGAAGAGATCATGGCCTGGAACGCGAGCCAGCCCAATCCGCTCGACCTCAGCGACTTGCGCGAAGAGCGCCGCGTCACCGCGCGCACCGTCGGCTGCATCGCCGCGACCCTCAACGATGCGCCGGCCTCCGCGTGGCTGCAGCGCAAGTGACCATGGAACCCTCCCCGAAATGGGCGAGCATGCCCGCCGCACGGGCCACGGGGGGGGTTGCCGCGCGGCGCCCTGGCCTGTGCGGCACCCTCTTTCGTCGAGGCCTGACATGACCGCCACCACCGCCGTTCACGCCGTCCGCATCATCGCCGCCGCCCCACCCGCTGGTGTCGATGCCCATGTCGCTACGGTCACGCTGCAGAGCGGCCCGTTCGTGGTGAAGGGCATGCGCTTATTCCAGGCGGCGAAGGGCAACCACTACTTCAAGTCGCCCATGATGCGGTCGGCCGATGATCGCGTCGTCATCTTCGATAGCGACCTGCGCCGGACGCTGCTGACGCAGGCCGTGGCCATGTACCGCGCGATGACCCAGGTCCATCGCGCCGCCGATACGCCGCTCGCACCGGCAACCGAGAATGCGGAAGGGGGCGGATGACGAAGGTCACCCCACCCCGGCTTCCCTTCTAACCACCGGAGCACAACGCGATGAGCGTTGAAGAACGCGTCCAGGCGCGAACGGAGGAGGCTTGCCTGCCGCCTCACCTGCGGAAGAAGCGCCTGCGCCGCGACGAAGCGGTCGAATACCTGGAACGCGTCCACGGCGTCGTCATCGCCGCGGCGACGCTGGCGAAGATGGTGACCACGGGCGGCGGCCCGCGGTTCGTGAAGGTGCTGCGCAGCCCGCTCTATCCGACGGTCGAATTGGATGCTTGGGTCGAAGGTCGCATTGGCACGCCGCGCAGCAGCAGCAGCAGCAGCGAGGTGGCGTGATGGACACCGCAGCCTTCGCCGCGATGGCCGATCCGGACAGGAATCCGAAGTTCAGCAGGCGCTGGATCGAACTGCCGCCGCCGCGCGCGTCATGCCCCGCGGCCGAGGTGACGCTCGACGGCATCGCCGTGCTGATCAGCGAGGACTTCCGGTCGGCGCGGGTGCGGCGAGATCCGCGTCACGGCAACGGCGCCCATGGCTGACGCTGACCACATCACCATCATCAAATCCACGCAGCCGCGGCAGGTCTGCAAGGCCTTCGTGCTGGCCGACGACGGCGGCCTAACCAAGCATGCCGTCGCGGCGGTGACCGAGGGCGAGGCCGTGACGCGCCCGGCGAAAGACGCGCCGGCCATGGTGAAGGTGCTCAACACCGTGACCGAGCGTCCTGACCTGGTGCTGTGCCCCGGCGCGTTCCACGGTGCCGGCCGCGAGCAATTCCGCCTGGTCCCGGAGGCTACGCTCGCGCGGCTTGCAGGATCGAAGGTCGGCGAGGTTGCCGGCGGCATCCACAACATCAACGGCACTCCCATCGCGGCCCGCCTGAAGCGCGGTATCGATCCATCGTCCTGGCTGTTGCTGGACTGCGACAACCCGCCGGGCATCCCTGACGCATGGGCTGCGATGGGCATCGCGGATCGGCTCGCGTTCCTCGACGGCATTATCCCGGGCATCAGCCGCTGCGAGCGCATCGAGGCACGCTCCTCCTCTGCGCGGGTGTTCCGCGGCAACCAGCCTCCGGGTGCGCCGTCGCACGCATGGATCCGGGTATCGGACCCCAGCGCCATCGCAACGCTGAAGGCGCATGTCACCGTCGCCATGGTCACGGCGGGCCTGTCCTTCCCATCCCCGCGCTACTCGCGCATCGAGCATGGGAAGGTCATCGGCCACCAGCATCGCACCGTCGTGGATCTTGCGGTGTGGGACACCGGCCGGCTGGTCTTCTGCGCCCGCCCATATGTGTCGGCTGCGCCTGGCTATGGCGTGGCAGACGCCGGCATCACCATCGTGAACCCAGGCGCCGGCGTGCTCGACCTGTCACGGGTGCGTCTCCCCGACAAGGCGGCGCTGACCCGCTACCGTGACCGCACTGGCGTTGCGATGCAGATGGAGGCTGGCCGCACCGGCCTCGTCATCCGCAGCGCCGGCGAACTCACGCTCGACACCGAGATCGAACGCCGAGGCGAGGTGAAGGTGCTCGGCGCCTGGATCGCCGACATGCAGCCCGGCGAACGCCTGCGGTGCGAGACGCCATTCCGCGCCTCCTCCAGCGAGGCCGCTGTCATCCGGCTCGACCGCGATGGAAGCCCCGTCCTGCACGACGTGGGCAGCGGCATCACGTACCACATCGCGCCCGACCCCATTGCCGCCGGCGCGCGGAAGGAACTCGCCCGCCGGGTGCTGCGGCACCTCCGGCAAGGCCAGACACCCGAGACGATCCGGGCCGCCGCCGCCGCGGCAGTGACGGCGCAGGGCATCCCCGAGCAGGAACTCGACCAAATCATCGCCTGGGCGCAGCGCGCCCGCGCCAGAAAGCCGGAGACACAATGATGGACGGCACAGCCTTCAATGACCTGGCGGGCGCCAACGCGGCGCACGACGATACCGAAGCAGTCATCGCCCGCCTCGCTGCGCTTGATCCCCTCGAATATGACCGCTGCCGGGTGAAGGAAGCCGATGCGCTCGGCGTCCGCGTCGGCACGCTGGATGAGCGGGTCAAGGCTGCGCGCCCCCAGGATGAAACAGCGGTCGGGCGCGGCGTGGTGCTGCCCGAGGTTGATCCCTGGCACGAGCCGGTGCGCGGTGCCGAGGTGCTGACCGACCTCGCGAAGGCCATCCGGAAGCACGTCATCCTGTCGAACGCGAATGCAGATGCGATAGCGCTGTGGATCGCACACACCTATGTCGCCGACCGGTTCCAGCACACACCGCGCCTCGGCATCACCAGCCCGACGAAGCGGTGCGGCAAGTCCACGCTGATGGATGTCCTACGCTGCACCGTCCACCGGCCGTTGAAAGCCGACAACATTTCAGCCTCAGGTGTCTTCCGTACGGTCGAGGCCTTGTCGCCGCTGACGCTGCTGCTGGACGAGGCCGACAGCTTCCTCGGCGAGAACGAGGAACTGCGCGGCGTGCTCAACTCCGGCTTTGAGCGCAGCGGCGTGGTGATTCGACAGGTCGAGATCAAGGAGGAATGGACCCCGATCCAGTTCCGCACCTTCGCCCCGCTCGCCCTGGCAGCCATCGGTGAGCTGCCCGGCACGCTCGAAGACCGTGCCGTGCCGATCGTATTGCAGCGGAAGGCCGCGGCGGAGGCCGTGACGAAGCTCCGCTCGGCCGGTGCGCGCGACTACCTGCAGGAACTGTCGCAGAAGCTGCGCCGCTGGGAGAACGACCGAGGCCCGCATCTGCCCATGGATCCGTCCATCCCTGATGCGCTGGGCGACCGGGAGGGCGATATCTCGGTACCGCTGCTGTCCATCGCGGACGATATCGGCGGCGAATGGCCCGCCCGTGCCCGCACGGCGCTGCTGCAGGTCTTCGGGCTGCGCACCGCGGCAGAAGGGACGATGGAGACGGGCTCCCTGCTCCTCGGTGACATCAAGCTGATCTTCGCGGGCATGTCGGCGGTGCAGATGGGCAGTGCGGACATCGTGAAGCGTCTCACCGCCATGGAGGAACGCCCGTGGCCGGAATGGCGCCAGGGCAAGCCCATCACGCCGCCGCAGCTGGCCCGGGCGCTCCGCCCGTTCGGCATCCGTCCCGCCACCATTCGCTTCGGTGAGGAGACGGCGAAGGGTTACTACAGGGACGCCTTCGAGGAGGCCTGGAACCGCTATTTGCCGGTCGCAGCGCCGGAACAGGCAAAATCAAACCGTAACACCGTCACAACCCAGGTAAACTCTGGCTTTGCGGGCAATCCCAAACCGTCACATGACCCAAAGTGTGACGGTTACGAAAGTGGGCTCAACCCCAGGGAAAACCTCGGTTGTGACGGTGTGACGGCTCAAAACCCGGAATCCCCGCCGAAGGGTATGGATCAGGGGTGGGAGGCCTCCCTCTGATGGTCGCCGACCTCCTCCGCCAAGCCCAGGCCGAAGGGGTCGAGGTGGTGCTCGATGGGATCGGCGTGGTGCGGCTGCGGGCTGCCAGGGCACCATCGGCCGACCTCGTCGCGAAGCTACGCACCCATCGTCAGGCGATCACGGCGATGCTCGAAGCCGAGCGGCGCATGGAGTTCGAGGAGCGGGCGGCCATCATGGAATTCGATGGCGGCCTCTCCCGTGCCGAAGCGGAGCACCGTGCCGCTATCGAGTTGTTCGGTAATCCGCAGCCAATCGCAGCAAAGTTCGGATAACCACAGCCAATTTGCTGTGTGTCGCCCACCCCTATCCCGTTGAGAGTGGCACGGCGCTTGCCGCAGTGCTGATGCGTGTTCGAGCGCATCCGGTCCCTCTTCTCTTCCATCGAGCGTCGCGCGGCCCCGACCGGCGCGCTGGCCGACCCGTGGACCACGCTCCTCCTCGGTGGCGCAGGCCCGACCGGCTCTGGCGTCGAGGTATCGGCCGAACGGGCGATGCGCTGCGTGCCCGTCTTCGGTGCGGTGAAGGTACTCGCCGAGACCTTGTCGCAGATCCCGCTGCACCTCTACCGCCGGGAGCAGGATGGCAGCCGCAACCGGGCTGACGATCACCCCGTCGAGGCGCTGCTGTCCGATGCGGCGAATGCCTGGACCCCTGCTTCCGAGTTCCGCCTCGTCCTGCAAACCCAGCTTGCCCTGCACGGCAACGCCTTCGCCTGGATCGGCCGGGCGGGCGGTGCTGTCACCGAGCTCCTTCCGCTGCCTTCCACCGCTGTCGCGGTCGAGCAGGACCGGCTCACCATGGAGCCGCGCTACCGCGTCACTGACAGCGCCGGACAGGTGCGGGAGTACCGCCGCGACCAGATCCTGCACATCCGCGGCATCGGCACCTCCCTCTATCGCGGCGACAGCCCGGTGCAGATGGCGCGAGAGGCGATCGGCCTCTCCCTGGTGCTGGAGCAGCACGGCGCCGGCCTGTTCGGTCGCGGCGCGCGCCCTGCCGGCATCCTGAAGCACAAGACCCGCGTTTCGCCCGAGGTGCTGACGCGCCTGCGTGCGTCCTGGGATGATGGCTACGCGGGCGGCTCGCGCTCCGGCAAGACCGCCATCCTCGAAGAGGACATGGACTTCACGGCGCTGCAGCTCACCAGCGTCGATGCGCAGTTCCTCGAGATGCGCAAGTTCCAGTTGCAGGAGATCGCCCGCATCTGGCGCGTGCCGCTGCACCTGCTGGCCGACCTGGATCGGGTCACGCACTCGAACGCCGAGCAGATGGGCGCGCAGTTCATCACCTACTGCATCCTGCCCATCACGCGCGCCTGGCAGGACGCCATGCGCCTGTCGCTGCTCACCCCGGAGGAGCGCAAGGCCGGCCTGTACATCGAGTTCATGCTCGATGACCTGGCGCGTGCGGACATCGCGGCGCGGTTCACGGCGTACAGCCAAGCCATCGCCGCCGGCGTGCTGAACCCGAACGAGATCCGCGCCATGGAGAATCGCCCCGGCTATGTCGGCGGCGAGGTGTTCACGCGCCCGGTGAACAGCGCGCCGGTGAAGGATGCGCCAGCGAAGGAGCCGACCAATGCGGAATGAACGCACCGCTGGCGTCGAGACACGCTTCGCGCCGGAGGAGACCGGCATCGTCACCGGCTACGCCGCCGTCTGGGGCAAGCGCGATGCGTTCGGCGATATCGTCGAGCGCGGCGCCTTCACCGCCTCGCTGGCCGAGCACCGCGATGCCGGCACTCGCCCGCTGATGCTGTGGGGTCACGATCCGAACCGTCCCCTCGGCACCTGGACCGAGATCCGCGAGGACGCCACCGGCCTGCACGTCACCGGCAAGCTGGTCATGGGCAGCACCGCCGGCCGCGACGCCTTCGAGATGATGAAGGACGGCGCGATCGACGGCCTGTCGATCGGTTTCCGCACCAAGCGCGCCACGCCGCGCAAGGGCGGCCGCAACGTCCATGCGGTGCACCTGATCGAGATCAGCCTCGTCACCTTGCCCGCCCAGCCTGCTGCGCGCGCCTCGGTGCGCTCTGCCGCCCCTCCCGCCGCGGCCGGGCTCGCCGCGTTCATCCGCCGCTGTGCGGGAAAGCTTGGAGACCACTGATGCTTCACCATTGGGAGACCCGCGCCGAGGGCGAGGAAGGGGACGACACCGCCCTGACCGAGATCCGGCAGGCAGTCGAGACCTTCACCACCACGGCCGACAAGCGCCTCGGCGCCATCGACACCGCCCTGACGGAGATCCGCGGGCGGCTCGACAAGGCTGAGACCACGCTGAGCCGTCCGGGCATCCGGACGGAGGAGCGCAAGGAGGAAGGCGCCACCGAACAGCGCGCCTTCGTCGCCTATGCGCGTCGCGGCCGCGAACTGCTGTCGGCGGATGAGGTGCGTTCGCTTCGCGTCTCGGATGACACTGCCGGCGGCTATCTCGCCCCGGATCAGTTCCTCGCCGACCTGCTGCGCAATGTCGTGCAGTTCTCGCCGATCCGCTCCATCGCCCGCGTCTCGCCGATCGCCTCCCCTGCCGCGGTGCAGCCGAAGCGCACGGCCGGCATGACGGCGCAGTGGGTTGGTGAGACTTCCGCGCGTCCCGAGACGACCGTGACCTTCGGGCAGAATCGGTACGAGGTTCGCGAGCTCGCCTGCTACGTGGACGTGTCCAACCAGATGCTGGAGGACAGCGCTTTCGACGTGGCGGCCGAACTCGCCTTCGAGTTTGCCGAGGAGTTCGGCAAGGCCGAGGGTACCGCCTTCGTCAATGGCGCCGGGGCGCTGCAGCCCGCGGGCTTCATGCAGACCGCCGACCTCGCCTACACGGCGGGTGGGCATGCCAGCCTGATCCAGGCCGATGGGCTGGTGGACCTGTTCCACGCCGTCGCACCAGCCTATCGCGGCAGTGCGACGTGGGTGATGAACAGCACCACCCTCGCCGCGGTGCGGAAGCTGAAGGACGGCACGTCGGGCCAGTACCTGCTGATCCAGGGCGGCATCGCCAACGCACCGCAGACGACGCTGCTCGGCCGACCGGTGGTGGAAGCCCCCGACATGCCGGACATCGGCGCGGGCACCTTCCCCGTCGCATTCGGTGACTTCCGCCAGGGGTATCGCATCTTCGACCGCGTGGCGCTGTCGGTCCTGCGCGACCCGTACAGCCAGGCGACCAACGGCATGACGCGCTTCCATGGCCGTCGCCGTGTCGCCGCGGGGGTCTCGAAGCCCGAGGCCATCCGCAAGCTCAAGATCGCCACCTCGTAAGGGAGCAGCACCGATGCGCGACCTGCACAACAACATCTATCCGAAGCGCGGGCTGTCGCCCGTCGCCGCGGTGACCGACAACACGCCGTTCGTCTCGCAGATCGTGGACACGCAGGGGTTCGGCTCCTGCGAGTTCATCATCCTGGTCGGTGCCAACACCGATGCGGACGCGACCTTCGCCGTGCTGGTTGAGGACGGGAACAACTCCGGCCTCAACGACAATGCCGCGGTGGCCGATGCGTACCTGCTCGGCACCGAGGCGCTGGCCGGGTTCCAGTACGATGACGACAACGAGGTGCGGAAGATCGGCTACGTCGGTCCAAAGCGCTACGTTCGCGTCACCATCACGCCCACGGGCAACGCTGCCGGCAACATCTTCGTCGCCGGTGTGTGGATCCTCGGTCATCCGCAGTCGGTCCCGACCGCGAACCCGCCGGCCTGATCATGCTGGAGATCATCACCCCTGCCGCGAGCGCAGACCTCACCACGGTCGAGGCCGTGAAGGTCGAGCTCAGCATCACCGGCTCGGGTGATGACCCCTGGCTGGCAACAGCGATCACGCAGGCCAGCACCGCCATTGCCCGGTGGTGCGGGCAGACCTTCGGGCGGGAATCACTGCGCCAGACGGAGCGGCCATGCTGGCCGGCCGGGCATATCCCGCTCGACCGCTACCTCGCGCCCTCCATCACCTTTGTCACGGTGGATGGCGAGACGCTCGATGCTGCCGACTATGAGCTCGACGGCTCGCTGCTCTATCGCCTGGACGACGGCCGCCGCGCCCCCTGGCGCCGCGGCGTGGTGGTGGTGCTGTACGAGGCGGGCTTCGACCTGCCGGACGGTGCGCCTGCTGACCTTCAGCGTGCGGCGATGGACATGGTGACGGCACTCCACGCCGGCCGGGGCCATAACCCTCTGCTGCGCTCTGAGGAAGTCGAGGGCATCGGCTCCGCCAGTTACGCCACGCCCAGCGCTGCCACGGCCACCCTCTCCCCAGCGGTACAGGCCATGCTGGAGCCCTGGCGCATGCTGGTGCTGCCCTGATGCCCTGGGCCGCTCCCCGCTTCTGCAACAAGCCAGGGCATCCCCGCTTCACCGGCGCGCGGTGCCCCCTCTGCACACAGGCCTTCCGGCAGGCGCAGGACGCCAAGCGCCCCTCTGCTGCCCAGCGCGGCTATGACGGGCGCTGGCAGGCCTTCCGTGCCGACTACCTCCGCACCCACCCCACCTGCTGCGCACCAGGCTGCACGGCCACGGCAACCGAGGTGGACCACATCACCGCCATCCGTGCCGGTGGGGCGCGCCTCGACCCTGTCAACGTCAGGGCCATGTGCAAGCGCCACCACAGCCAGCGGACGGCGCGCGATCAGTCGTTCGGGCGCGCCGAGGGGGATAGGGGGTCCGGTTTCGGCCGCCCGGGGGGCCTGACCGCGCGGGGGGTCGAACGTGCGACACCGCCGAAATTGGGCGCCCCGGGAAAAGGCGATCCAGCATGAAGGGCCGCAAACCCTCCCTGGTGGCCGTAGAGGGCGGCGCCGATCCGGCGGGCTGTCCCGGCCCTCCGACGTGGTTCACGCCCCACGCCACCGCAGAATGGCGCCGCGCGGCTCCTGATCTGCACCGCCGGAAGCTCCTCGCCCGCGACACCATGGCGACGCTCGAATCCTACTGCGTGGCGGTGGGGCTGATCCGGGAATGCGAGGAGGCGATGACCCGCGACGGGCGCTTCATCGCCACTGAGGGCGGCATGGTGGCGCACCCGGCCTTCCGCATGCAGGCGAGCGCCATGCGCGAGGCGCGGTTGCTGGCGGCCGAGCTCGGCCTGACGCCGCACCGGCGCGGCAAGCACGAGGACGAGGTGCCGGCCGAAGTGCGGAAGTGGAGCGGGCTGGCATGAGTGGCCTGCTGACGGGTTCCCGCTTCCTCGGGGGGGACATTCCCGATCCGCTGGGCAAAGGCGCGCGGGCGGTGCGGTTCATCGAGAACCTGACGCACACCGAAGGCCCGCTCGCCGGGCAGCCGTTCATCCTGCCGGAGTTCCAGGCGCGCATCGTGCGGAAGATCTTCGGCGACGTGGACCCGGTGACGGGCCGGCGGAAGATCCGCACCGTGTTCATGCTGCTGCCGCGCGGGTCGGGCAAGACGACGCTCACCTCCGCGCTGGCACTGATCGGCCTGATGGGGCCCGAGAAGGATGCGGCCGGCCAGGTGGTGAGCGCTGCGGCCGATCGCGAGCAGGCTTCCATCGCGTTCAACGCGTCGTGCCGCATGATCCGCGCCGATGCCTACCTGACGAAGGCAACGCGGGTGGTGGACAGCCGGAAGCTGATCCACCACCCGGGCAGCGAGAGCACGTACAAGGCCATTTCGCATGAGGCCTTCAGCAAGCACGGCCTCGCCGTGTCGCTGCTCCTCGCTGATGAGGTGCATGCGTGGCCATCGCGCGAGCTGTGGGAGGTTCTGATCACCTCGATGGGCAAGCGGCTCGACCCGCTCACCATCGTCACCACCACGGCCGGCGTCGGTCGCGGCAATCTGGCGTGGGATCTGTACGAGTACGCGCTGAAGGTCGAGCGCGGCGACGTGGTCGATGAGACCTTCCTGCCGGTGCTCTATCAGGCGCCGCACGATTGCGACTGGGAAGACGAGGCGGTGTGGATGGCGGTGAATCCCGCCATGGCCGCCGGGTTCCGCAGCCTGGAGGAAATGCGCATCACGGCGCGGCAGGCGAAGGAGATCCCGTCGCAGCGGGAGATGTTCCGTCGGCTCTATCTGAACATTTGGGGCGACAGCGCGACCGCCACTTGGGTGGATCTCGGCGTCTATGACGAGGGGGACCGCGCGCGGCCGGTGGAGCTCGCGGACCTCGCCGGGCGGGACGTGTATGTCGGCGTGGACCTCGCCAGCGTGTCGGACCTCGCGGCGGTCTATGCGGTGGCGTCGGACGGTGACGGCGGCTGGCTGGTTTGGGGCCGGCAATATTGTCCGCGCGAGCAGTTCCGCCGTCGCGTCGCCGACAACCTGCCCTATGCCGAGTTCGAGGCCTCCGGGCGCCTGGTGGTGACGGATGGCAACAGCATCGATCAGGACCGTATCATCGCCGACCTGGTGGACCTCGCCGGCGAGCTGGCGGTGCGCGAGATCGCGGTAGATCGGTGGGGCGCGGTGGGCTTCCTGAATCGCCTGCAGGACCGTGGCCTGCCGGTGGCGACGTTCGGCCAGGGCTTCGCGTCCATGTCGGCGCCCTGCAAGGAAATCGAGCGCGCCATTCTCGGCCGGCAGTTCCACGCGGACGGCGATCCGATCCTGCGCTGGAACATCGGCAACATCCGCATCGAGATGGACGCCGCCGGGAACATCAAGTTCTCGAAGGGCAAGGCGGACGGGAAGATCGATGGTGCCGCCGCGGTCGCAATGGCGATCGGGCGCGCGCTGGCGAACGAGGTGGCCGTGTCGGTGTACGAGCGCGAGGGCGCGCGGCCCGAGGGGCTGCTGTTTGTGTGATGGACGCACTTACCTACTATCGTGACGGAGCGGTCAGGTCAGTCGGGGAAGTGCTTGGCAGTTGAACTTGAGCATCCGGAGCGTTAGCGGGACTCGGTGGCACGAGCGACTGCCCCGGCCGGCGAATATCCGCCTCCCCGTCCTCCTGCTTTGCAGACAAGGCCGCGAAAAACTTGCCGGTTTGATACCTAGACCGTCGCACCCTATCCATACTGAGTTCATACAGCTGCTGTTCGAAAGCCTTAGAATTATTGATCGGAAGAAAGCCGACCTTGACTAAGGATTCTTCAATATCTATTCGACCCATTTCGCGCAACTCCCAGTGCTCTCGCAAGCGAAACTGCGCTATTATTGTCCCACAAAGACCCGAAATTGCCGGAAGAGCAACCAGTATAGCCCTATCTAAATCATTATTCGTCCGGGGAAAACCAAACGCTATGAGTATGGAGGTAAGAAATCCGAGAAATATCGTACATATTGTAAATACAATCCACATATTTTGTAGTTGATTGCGTCGTCGTATATACCATCGCCGATCCTCTTTTAAAAGTTCCGTCAGCTTTTCTTTCTTCGCTTCCCGCTCAGCTATATCGGAAGCGCTGCCTTCGCTGGGCTTCATGTTCGATGTTCCGTTCTAGCTTTGGGGCGGTCTGCGCCCGCAACGGCAATCATCGTAACGCGCTTATCTCGATTCTGGCATGAAAATCAGTGGTGACTCTATGGTGACACCACCTCCGAGGAGGAGATGCTCCAAGCCACATAACTAATTGAAAAGAATGGCGGACCCGATACGATTCGAACGTACGACCTCTGCCTTCGGAGGGCAGCGCTCTATCCAGCTGAGCTACGGGTCCGTCGGGGAACCGCATAGCCCAGCCCGGCCCGCGAAGGAAGCCCCGGCCACCATCCGGCCGCTCATCCGTCTTCCACCCCGCCGGACACGCCGCCACCCTCGCGCCATGACCACGCTTGCCATCCGCGACAGCCGCCCGGAAGACGTCCCCGCCATCACAGCCATCTACGGCCACTGGGTCACGCACGGCCTCGCCAGCTTCGAATTGGAACCTCCCGACGCTGCGGAACTGGCCCGGCGGCGGGAGGCGATCCTCGCCGCCGGCTACCCCCACCTGGTCGCCGAGCGGGCCGGCCGCGTCGTCGGCTATACCTACGCCTCGGCCTATCGCCCCCGACCCGCCTATCGCTTCGCCATCGAGAACTCGGTCTATGTCGCGCCTGGACAGGGGCGCGGCGGCACCGGCCGGGCTTTGCTGGATGCGCTGATCGAACGCTGCACCGTCCAGGGCTTCCGGCTGATGGTCGCGGTCATCGGCGATTCGGCGAATGCGGCCTCGATCGGCCTGCATGCGGCGGCCGGCTTCGCCCATGCCGGGTTGCTGCCGGCCGTCGGCCGGAAGCATGGCCGCTGGGTGGACAGCGTGCTGATGACCCGGCCGCTCGGACCGGGGGCGAGCACCGCGCCGCCGGGCTGACGCCGCGCCGCAACACGCTATCCTGGCCGCAATGACCCATGCCGGACCGTTGGTGACGACGCTCGTCGTCGGCCTTGCCCTTGCCTTCGCCTTCGGCTTCGCGGCGCGGCTGCTGCGCCTGCCGCCGTTGCTTGGCTACATCGCGGCCGGCATCGTGGTCGGGCCGCATACCCCGGGCTTCGTCGCTGATCCCGGCGTCACGGCCGCCCTCGCCGAGATCGGCGTCGCGCTGCTGCTCTTCGCGGTCGGGCTGCATTTCCGGCCGCGCGACCTGCTGGCGGTCTGGCGCATCGCGCTGCCCGGGGCACTCGCCCAGATCGCCTGCGGCACGCTGCTGGGGGCCGCGGTCGGTGCGCTCGCCTTCGGACTTGGCTGGGCCGGCGCGGTCGTCTTCGGCCTGGCACTGGCGATCTCCTCCACCGCCGTCTCCACCCGCGCGCTCGACGAACGCGGGCGCCTCGGCGGGGAGGCCGGGCGGATCGCGCTGGGCTGGCTAGTGATGCAGGATCTCGTGGTCGTGCTCGCCCTTGTGCTGCTGCCCGGTCTCGCCGGTGCGGTCGAATCCGGCGGGCTGGCCACGGCGCTGGCCGGCACCGTGGCCCAATTGCTGGCCTTCCTGGTCGCCATGGCGCTGGGTGGACGAGTATTGCTCCCCCGGATCATGGCGCGCGTCGCCGCGACCGGATCGCGGGAACTCTTCACCTTGGCCGTCATCGTCGCAGCACTCGGCACGGCCTTCGGGTCCTCGGCGCTGTTCGGTGTGTCGCCGGCGCTCGGTGCCTTCTTCGCCGGGGTGCTGCTGGGGGAAAGCCCGCTCGGCCACCAGGCGTCGGCGGATACGGTGCCGCTGCAACGGGTCTTCGTGGCGTTGTTCTTCGTCTCGGTTGGCGGGCTGGTCGATCCGGCGGCGATCCTCGCCACGCCATGGGCCTCGGCGGCGACGGTGCTCGTCGTGCTGGCCGGCACCGGCGGGGCGATCCTTGGCCTGCTGTTGGCGCTCGGCGTGCCGCTGCCGGCCGCGGCGACGGTCGCCGGCGCCATGGCGCAGATCGGCGAATTCTCGCTGCTGCTTGGGCAGCTCGGCATCAGCGCGGGGCTGCTGCCGGAGGAGACGCGCGGCCCGCTGCTGACCGCGGTGACACTGACCATCCTGACGACACCGCTGATGCAGATCCTCGCTGACCGGCTGGCCGTGTGGCTGGAAGGCA
Source organism: Roseomonas sp. SRI_022 (assembly GCF_057586215.1). NCBI lineage: Bacteria > Pseudomonadati > Pseudomonadota > Alphaproteobacteria > Acetobacterales > Roseomonadaceae > Roseomonas > Roseomonas sp. SRI_022. Next base: position 120,283 of record NZ_JBYCZL010000001.1, on the reverse strand, counting down.
CACGCCGCGTCCATGCCTGGCAGGTCCGTCGCGGACAGGCACGGCTGTCGCAGGCCCCGCCGCAGGGGCTGGAGGGCCATGCGATCCTGGTCGGGCATGGCCGCGTCGGGCGCGTCGTCGCGCAGGCGCTGCAACGCCACAACCAACCCTTCGTGGTGGTCGAGGCCGACCACGCCGCGGCCGCCGCGCTGCGTCAGGCCGGGGTTCCGGTCGTTTGGGGCGATGCCGCGCGCGCCGAGGTGCTGCACGCCGCGCGCCCCGAGGCCGCCCGCATGATCGTGCTGGCCATGCCGGAGGCCGCGGGCTGCCGCCGCGTGCTGGACATCGCGCGCGCCGCCAACCCCGCCATCATTGCCGCCGCCCGCGCCCATGATGAGGAGGAAGCCGCCTTCCTCGAACGCGAGCAGGGCATGGGCTTGGTGGTGATGGGCGAAAGGGAGATCGCGCTCGGCATGGCGGATTTCGCCATGACCCGCCTCGGCGTGCCGGCCGACCATGCGCTGCGGACGGTCGAGGAACTCCGCGCCGGGCGATGAAACTACCGGCGCCGCCGCAGCAACAGATGCACCGCCCCGGTATTCGCCCGGTGCGGATGCGCGGCACCCAGGATGATCCGCCGCAGATCCGGCGCGTTCAGCCAATGCGGCAATTCCCGCCGCAGCACGCCGCCCTCGGTGGTCGATCCGCGACCGGTGATCACCGCCACGCAGCGCAGCCCATCGGCGAAGGCGCTGGCGAGGAAGGCATGCACGGCCGCATGCGCCTCCTGCGCGCGGCGGCCATGCAGGTCGATGGTGCGTTCAGGCGCGATCCGCCCGCGCCGCAGGTCGCGCCAGCGCCGGTCGTCGAGACCCGCCGGCGGGGCGTTCACCGCGATGTCGGGTGGCGTCCAGCGCGGCGCGGGGGCGGCCGCCATCGGCGTGGCAACGGGCACGGCGGCGACCGGCGCTGGCGGTGCGGCAGCCGGTTCGGGCGGCAGTTCCCGGCCCGGCAGCGGCACGATCTCCGCGGCATAGGCACGCCACAGGGCACGGTCGGCCTCCGACAGCCCACGCAGTTTCCGGCGCGTCATGCAGCGGGCAATGCGGCGGGATCGTCGTCCAGCAGGATGATGTGCAGCCGCCGCGGGCCGTGCGCGCCGAGTTCGAGCGTCTGCTCGATATCCGCGCTGCGCGACGGCCCGGTCACCAGCATCACGTTGCGCGGCATGAAGCCGCCAGTCACGGGATCGGTGCGTTCCCGCCGCAGCGTGTCCCAGGCTTCCTCATAGGCGCCATGGATGCGCGAGGCGCGCAGCACGACGATCTCCGTTTCCGCCAGGATGTTGAGCGTTGTCGGCCGCGCGGGGTCGGACGGCAGCATCAGCGTGCCGGTCTCGGCAATACCGGCATAGCCGTGCTGGACGGAGACCGCATCGCTCGCCTCGGCCCGCCGCGCCTCAAAGTCCAGCAGCGGCCGGTCGGCCCAGGGCAGCGCCTGCAGTTCCGGGTTCGGTGCCATCACGAAGCGTGGCGCCAGGTTCTGCGCGGCCAGGTAATCCGCCACCGCGCCGGGGATGTCCTTCGCATCGGCGACGCGATCGACCGAGCCGAATTCCTTCTCGACATTGCGGATGAACAGCGCGACCTGCTCGGGCCGTGGCACGCGCGAGCGCTGCGGGATCAGGTGGCGCGGATGGGTGGCGAGGCGGCCATCGAGCATGGCGCGCTGGTCGGCCGGCAGCGGGCCGCGCTTCAGGCCGCGACGGATGGCGGAGAGGATGGCGTCCTTGCTCATCGGATCAGCGCCCCTGGCGCTGCATCTTGGTGTAGCGCGCCATGAAGGTGCCGCCGGGTTCGGGTGCCGGCAGGTCGCGCCCCTTGGTCCAGCCGCCCGCGAAAAGCATGGAGCGGAACGCCCCCTTGCCGCGCGCCAGCATCGACAGCGCGCCGATCCCGGCCCGCGTCGCGAGGCGATACATCCCGGGCCGCTTTGCGAACCAGGCCCAGAGGCCGAGGTTGCGCCGCACCGCGCGCGGCGTCAGGTGCCGTTCGAATTCGCGTTCCCGCCAGTGACGCATCAGGCCCGGCAGCGGGATCTTCACCGGGCAGACGCTCTCGCATTTGCCGCAGAAGGTGGAGGCATTGGGCAGCAGCGCCGTCTTGTCGATGCCCACCAGAGACGGCGTCAGCACCGACCCCATCGGGCCAGGATAGACCCAGCCATAGGCATGCCCGCCGGTCACGCCATAGACCGGGCAGTGGTTCATGCAGGCCGCGCAGCGGATGCAGCGCAGCATCTCCTGGAACTCGGAACCGATCATGTTGGATCGGCCATTGTCGAGCAGGACAACGTGGTATTCCTCCGGCCCGTCGAGGTCGCCCGGCCGCCGCGCACCCGTGCTGAAGGTGGTGTAGACGGAGAAATCCTGCCCCGTCGCGGACCGCGCAAGGAGGCGCAGCAGGGAGGTCGCATCCTCCAGCGTCGGCACGCATTTCTCGATGCTCGCGAGCGCGATGTGCACGCGCGGCAGGGTCTGCGTCAGGTCGCCATTGCCTTCGTTCGTCACGATGACGGAGGACCCCGTCTCCGCGATCAGGAAATTGGCCCCGGTGATGCCGACATCGGCGGCAAGGAAGCGGGACCGCAGCTTGGTCCGCGCTTCCGCCAGGATGTCGCGGCGTTCATTGAACACGCGGTTCGGGTCGAGATCCGTGTGCATACGGCGGAAATCGGCCTCCCAATCCTCGCGGTTCAGGTGGAAGGCGGGAGCGATGATGTGCGACGGATGCTCCTTGCGGAGCTGGATGATGTATTCGCCAAGGTCGGTCTCGACCGGCGTGATGCCGTGCCGTTCCAGATGGTCGTTGATCGCGATCTCCTCGGAGATCATCGACTTGCCCTTGGTGACGGTCTTCGCCCCGGCCTTGCGGCAGATCTCCAGCACCGCGGCGCGCGCATCATCCGCCGTCGAGCACCAATGCACGGTGCCGCCGGCGCGTTCGACATTCGCGGCATAGGTCTCGAGGTAGAAGTCGAGGTTCGCCAGGGTGTGGTTCTTGATGTCGCGGCCGATGTCGCGCAGCTGCTCGAATTCCGGCAGGCGGGACACGGCTTCGGCGCGGCGCTGCAGGAAGGCACCCTTGGCCTTGCCGAGCGCCTTCTGCAGCCCGGCATCGTTCAGCGCGCGCGCGGCGTTCTGCTTGAAGTCGGGGGAAGTGATCTGGACCAAGGCGACGTCCTCAGGGCCTGAATGCGCGACCACCCCATGTAGCGCGATTTTCGCGGGAGGCGTGAGGGGCCGGTTTGCCCGGACCTGAACCGGCCGCTAGCCTTCCCCGCAACGACCGAGGAAACGCCATGGCTGCGCGCCCATGAATCTCGCCGCCCTGCCCGCCCGCGCAGCCGGCACATCCGACCTGGCGCGCTGGGGCCGCCACCTGACCGCCGATGTGCTGGTCGAGGCCGGCGACAGCGCCTGGATCCTGGCGGTGCGCGACGGCACCCTGGCCAGTGCCGGCCCCGCCCCGGCCATCATGCCGCGCTTCGACCTCGCGCTGCGCTTCGCCCCGGATGGGCTGGCCCGCTTCCTGGCAAACCCACCGCCGCCCGGCTGGCATGACCTGATGGCCCTGATGCGCCACGGCGCCCTGCGCGTCGAAGGCAACATCCAGCCTTTCATGGCGCATCTGTTCTGGTTCAAGGGCGTCTTCGCCCTGTTGCGGGAGGAGGCGGCGTGATCGAGCCCATCACCGGCCGCTACCTCCGCCTCGACCTCGAAGGCCGCCCGCACCGTGTGTATTTCGAGGAAGCCGGCCAGGGCGTGCCCCTGCTGCTGCTGCACACCGCCGGGTCCGACGGGCGCCAATGGCGCCACCTGATGAGCGATCCGGCGGTGACATCCCGCTTCCGCTGCGTCGCCTTCGACATGCCTTGGCACGGCAAGTCCTCCCCGCCCGAAGGTTGGCAGGAGGGCGAGTACCGCCTGACCACGGCCGCCTATACCGGCATGGCGCTGGCCGTCTCCCGGGCGCTTGGCCTTGATCGCCCCGTCGTAATGGGCTGTTCGATCGGAGGTCGCATCGTTCTCGACCTCGCCGCGGGGCATGCCGACGCCATCCGCGGCGTGATCGGGCTGCAATCCTCGGCCTTCGTCGCGCCCTATTACGATACGGAATGGTTGCACCACCCGCACGCCCATGGTGGGGAGGTCTGCGCGGCCGTCGTCTCGGGCCTGATCGCGCCCTCCGCGCCGGATCGCGACCGCTGGGAAACGCTGTGGCACTACATGCAGGGCGGGCCGGGCGTGTTCCGCGGCGACCTGCACTTCTACAAGGGCGAGGGCGACCTGCGCCCCCGCCTCGCCCGCATCGACACCAGACGCTGCCCCGTGACCCTGCTGACCGGCGAATACGACTATTCCTGCCGGCCGGAGGACACGCTGGCCACCGCGGCCGCCATACCGGGGGCGGAGGCGGTGATCATGAAGGGCCTCGGCCATTTCCCGATGAGCGAGGACTACTCGGCGCTGCGGCCGCACCTGTTGCCGGCGCTGGATCGTTTCGCCATCATTCCTTGACCTCGCCTCGCGGGGCTTGCCCTATGCCGCCCGCGGCGCGAAAAGGCCGCGCCCCGCCCGCGGGCCTCGATTCGCGCAGTTACAAGGAGAAGCGCCGGTGATCACGCGTCGTTCCCTCTTCGCCGCCGGCGGCGGAGCCCTGGTCCTCGCCGGCTGCGCGACGGAGCCGGTCACCGCCGATGGCCGCTTCCCGATCATGGATGTGCTCGGCATCCAGCCGGACGTGTCGGATTTCCGTTCGGCGCTGCGCAGCGCCGGGCTCAATGAGCTGCTGAACGGCGCCGGGCCCTTCACGGTCTTCGCGCCGACCAATGTCGCCTGGTCGGCGGCCTCGGCGAGCTTCCGCGACGGCGGCGCGACCTCCCTGCGCAACCTGATCGCCGCCGGGCGCCTGCGCCTGCCGGACATCACCGCCCGTGGCGGCCGCATCCGCATGCTGAGCGGCATCGACGTGCGCGTGGTCGGCGGTACCCCCACCGAGCCGCGCATCCAGGCGGCGCGCGCCGGCGCGCAGCCCTCCGGCGCTTCGGCCAGCATCATCCGGCCGAACCTGCTGTGCTCCAACGGCGTGATCCACGTCGTCCAGGGTGTGCTGATCCCGGCGTAAGCGATTGGAGGGGCGCTGCCCCTCCAAGCCACCCCGCCAGGGGGCAGCGGCCCCCTGGACCCCGGGATATGCGCCCCGCTTACTCTGCGGCGCGCGCTGCCTCCGTGAAGAACCGGTTTTCCGGCCGCGGCAGGCCGAGATGCTCGCGCAGCGTCGTGCCCTCGTATTCCTTCCGAAACAGCCCGCGCCGCTGCAGCTCCGGCACGACGCGATCGACGAAGTCGTCGAGCCCGGCCGGCACATGCGGGAACATCACGTTGAAGCCGTCGCAGGCGCGGCTCTCCAGCCATTCCTCCATGGTATCAGCGATGCTCGCAGGGGTCCCAACCAGCGCCGAGCCGGCATAGCCCCCGAGCCGCTGTGCCAGTTGCCGCACCGTCAGCCCCTCCCGCCGGGCCAGGCCGATGGCGCGCTCGCGGCCGCTCTTGCTCGCTTCCGTCTCGGGGATCTCGGGCAACGGGCCATCCGGATCGAAGGCGCGGGCATCGACACCGAGCGCGATCGACAGTGATCCGATGGCGCTGTCGTAATGCACCAGGCTGTCGAGATGAGCGCGCTTCGCCTTCGCTTCCTCGATGGTGTCGCCGACCACGACCAGCGCGCCCGGCAGGATCTTGATGTGGTCCGGGTCGCGCCCGGCACGGGCGGCACGGCCCTTCACATCGGCATAGAACGCCTGGGCGTCGGCGATCGGGCCGCCGGCGGCGAAGACCATCTCCGCCGTCTCGGCCGCGAGCTGCCGTCCGGCATCGGACGCGCCGGCCTGCACGATGACCGGCCAGCCCTGCACCGGGCGCGCAACGTTGAGCGGGCCGCGCACCCGCAACTCCTCGCCCACATGGTTCAGCACATGCATCCGCGACGGATCCCAGAAGATGCCGCTGTCCACGTCGCGGATGAAGGCATCGTCGGCGAAGCTGTCCCACAGGCCAGTGACGACATCGTAGAACTCGCGGGCGCGCTTGTAGCGTTCCCCATGCGCCATGTGCTCGTCATGGCCGAAATTCATCGCCGCGTCGGGATTGGCGGTGGTGACGACATTCCACCCCGCGCGGCCTTCCGAGATGTGGTCGAGCGAGGCGAACTTCCGCGCCACGTGATACGGGTCGTTATAGGTGGTCGAGGCGGTGGCGATCAGCCCGATGCGTTCCGTCACGGCGGCGAGCGCAGGCAACAGCGTCAGCGGGTCGAAGGAGGTGACGGTGTGGCTGCGCCGCAGCGCCTCGATCGGCATGTTCAGCAGCGCCAGGTGATCGGCCATGAAGAACGCGTCGAACTTCCCCGCCTCCAGCCGCTGGATCAGATGCTTCAGGCGCGGGAAGCTGAAATTGGCGTCCGGCCAGGCGCCGGGATAGCGCCAGGCGCCGGTGTGGATCGACACGGGCCGCATGAAGGCGCCCAGATGCAAGCGGCGACGGCTGGACATGGGAAGGCTCCTGTTCAGGCGCCGGCCGCTGGCGGCGGCGCCCCGCATGGCTTCGGGTATGGTGGCCGATAGGCCCTTGCGGCAGGAGGTGGGGTCGCCGCGCGCCCGCGCAACGGTGCCGGGGCGCCCCGCGGGGCCGGCGCTACGGCCGTGCCCGGCCTTGGTTCGGCAGCATGAGGATGCCGCTCAGCATCATGTCGCAGAAGCGCTCCGCGATGTCCGCCGCCGGCAGCTCGCCCTTCGGGTCGTACCAATGCGACATCCAGTTGATCGCGCCGAGAATCATGCGTCCGGCCACTGGCACGTCGATGTCGCGGATCTCGCCGGCGGCGACGCCGGCCGCAAGGATCTCGCGCGCCAGCTGTTCGTATCGGTCGCGCCAGGCAATCCGCTCGCGGCGGGCGCGGATCTGCGGATCGTTCCAGAAGCTTGTGGAGGAAGCGATCCAGGCCCAGCGGTGGCGTTCGAAGAAGCGCGCCGTCTCGCCAACGTATCGCCGCAACCGTTCGGACGCACTGAGCGACGGATCGTCGAGCTGCGCGACATACAGGTACAGCGCCTTGGACACGCCCATCGCCAAGGGACGCAGCAGCGAATCCTTGTCGGGGAAGTAGTGATAGAGCGTGGCCTTGGAGATCCCGCATTCCTGCGCGATGTCGCGCATCGACACGCCGTCGAAGCCCTTCACTGCGAAGAGTCGGCAGGCCACCTCGAAGATCTGTACGACGCGCCCTTGGGCCGGCTGCCCGTGGCCGCCGAGTTCCAGCAGCGAGACCAGCCCTTCCGTCTGCATGGCGGCGGCACTTCGCGCCCGCGGCTTCGCCACGGCACCGGTCGTCGCGGTGGCCTTGTCGTCGGGTTTCGGCTTCGGCGCGGAGCGTGCCACCGCGTTCCTCCGGCGTGTTGCAGGTCGGCAGGCTGCATCCTCTCACGCCGCGCGGGATCGGCAAGCCTCCCTTGCCGATGGCAGGCCGGTGTCCCGACCGTTCGGTCGGCACGGCGTCCGGGGCCATTTCCACCTCCGTGGAAACCGCTCTAGGCTTCACCAAAACCAGGGTGAAGGAGACGGGCATGCTGCAACAGGGCACGGGCCGGCGGGCCATCCTTGCTGGAGGGGCGGCACTCGCGACCACCGGCATCATCCGCCCGCGCGAGGCCCGCGCCGCCGGCACGCTCGACATCGTGCTGGAATCGGAGGTGGTGATCCTCGACCCGCATGTGATCACCGCCGCGATCACCCGCACCTTCGCAACCCATATCTTCGACACGCTGTTCGCCATGGACGATCGCGGACAGATCCGTCCGCAGATGGTCGAGGCGTGGGAGACCTCACCCGATCGCCTGACCTGGCGCTTCCGGCTGCGTGACGGGCTGACATGGCATGACGGCGCGCCGGTGACCGCGGCCGAATGCGTCCTGTCGCTGAAGCGCTGGGCGCCGCGCGATCCGCTGGGCCGCATGCTGGACGCCGCGACGGCGTCGCTGGAAGCGACCGATGCGCGGACCTTCGTGCTGACGCTGAAGGAACCCTTCCCGCTGCTGCTGCAGGTCCTCGGCAAGCCTAACGCGCCGCTGCCGGTGATGATGCCCGAACGGCTCGCACGCGTACCGGGTACGCAGCGGATCACCGAGATCATCGGCTCGGGCCCCTTCCGCTTCCGTGCAGATATCTGGCGCCCCGGCAGCCTGATGGTGCTGGAACGCTTCCCCGGCTACGTGCCGCGGCAGGAGCCGCCGGATTTCCTCGCCGGCGGCAAGGTGGTGAAGGTCGACCAGCTCAACCTGCGGGTCATGCCGGACCAGACCACCGGCGCGAACGCCCTGATGCAGGGCGAGATCCACTACATGCAGTACCTGCCCTTCGACCTGCTGCCGCGCCTGGAACGCGCGCGGGGGGTGCAGTTGCTCGGCCTCGGCGGGCTGCACCAGTTCCAGGGCAATTTCCGGCTGAACCACGCGGCGCCGCCGTTCGACAATCCCGCGGTGCGGCGCGTGCTGTGGAAGCTGGCCGACCAGGGCGCGATCCTGACCGCGATCGGCGTGCCGGAACGCTTCCGCGCGCCGCAATGCCCGTCCTTCTGGATGTGTGATGCGCCCTATTCCACTGATGCGGGTGGTGCCGGGGCACGAGTGGACATCGCGGCCGCGCGCGCCGAGCTCCGCGCCTCCGGGTATCGCGGCGAGCCGGTCATCGCGATGGAGGTGGCGGGATCGATCAGCCAGACCGCCTCCATGGTGCTGGTGCAGAACATGAAGGAAGCCGGCTTCACCGTGGACCAGCAAGTCATGGACTGGGGCACGGTGCTCGCACGTCGCGTGCGGCGCGACGGGTGGTCGATGTTCTCCGTCTATTCGAACGGCACGGACATGTTTTCCCCGCTGACGCATTTCTACGTCGCCTCCACCTGCGCGGATTTCCCGGGCTGGTCCTGCGACGATCGCATCCCTCGCCTGCTGCAGGCCTTCGCGAAGGCCGAGGACGAGGCTGCGCGCGCCCGCGTCGCCGCTGAGATTCAGACCATCTCCTACGATCTCACCCCGGCGGTGATGTGGGGGCAGTTCACCATCCCGGCCGGCTACCGGACGTCCCTGCGCAACCTGGTACGATCCTCCTACCCGATGTTCTGGAATGTGGAGTTGGCCGCTTGACGCCCGAGACGCTGCGCGCGGCGCTGCCCCCAACCGACGGGACGCTGCGCGTCGCCGGGCTTGCCGGACCGGTCGAGGTGCTGCGCGATCCGGAGGGCGTGCCGCATATCCGCGCGCGCAGCCAGGATGACGCCTTCCTGGCGCAGGGCTTCGTCCATGCGCAGGACCGGCTGTTCCAGATGGAGCTGAACCTGCGGCGTGCGCTGGGGCGGAGCGCCGAATGGCTTGGCGCGCCGGCCTTCGAGATGGACGCACTGTGTCGTCGCCTCGGCATGGAGGCGGCGTGCCGGCGGGACTTCGCGGCACTCGGCGACGAGGCGCGCGCGATGCTCGAATCCTATGTCGCCGGTGTGAATGCGTTCCTGGGGTCCGGCGCGCCGCTGCCGGTGGAGTACGGCCTGCTGGATGCGACGCCGCTACACTGGGAGGCGTGGCACCCGATCGCGGTGATGCGCCGGCTCGGGCTGCTGATGGGCTCCGTCTGGTTCAAGCTGTGGCGTGCCGCTGCATTGCCGCGCATCGGCGCTGCGCAGGCGGCGAAGCTGCGGTACGAGGATGGCGGCATCGACCTGCTCTGCATCCCACCCGGCGTCGAGGCGGCCCGCTGGACGGCGACGCTCGGTGACCTCGCGCCGTCGGTCGAGGCGTTGCTTGGGCAGGCCGCGCCCGATGCCGCAGGTGGCGGCAGCAACAACTGGGCGCTGTCAGCCGCGCGCAGCGCCACCGGGCGACCCTTCCTGTCCGGCGATCCGCATCGCGTCTTCGAGATCCCGAACATGTACGCGCAGGGTCATCTCGCCTGCGATGCCTTCGACGTCATCGGCCTGACGGTGCCGGGCGTGCCGGCCTTCCCGCATTTCGCGCATAGCGACCGCGTGGCGTACTGCGTGACCCACGCCTTCGTGGACATCCATGACCTCTTCATCGAACGCTTCGACGCGGGGGCCGCGCATCATCGCTTCCGCGACGCCTGGCTGTCGGTGGCGCGACGGCGCGAGACCATCGCCATCCGCGGCGCGGCGCCGCACGAGATCGAGGTGGTCGAGACGTCGCACGGCCCGGTGATCGCAGGCGATCCGGCGCGTGGGCACGCCATCGCCCTGCGGTCCGTACAGTTTGCCGAGACCGACCTGTCCTTCGACTGCCTGCCGCGCATGCTGCGCGCCGGCAGCGTCCCCGCGCTGTTCGAGGCGACGCGCGGCTGGGGCCTGATCGACCACAACCTCGTCGCCGCTGATACTGATGGACGCATCGGCCATCTGGTGCGCGCGATGGTGCCACGCAGGCCGCGCGAGAATGGCTGGCTGCCGGTGCCCGGCTGGACCGGCGAGCATGAATGGGATGGCTGGATCCCCTTCGAGGCCATGCCACGGCAGATCGATCCGGCGGGCGGCATCATCGTCACCGCCAACAACCGCGTCGTCGCCGATGGCGGCCCGGATTATCTCTGCACCGACTGCCATCCGCCCAACCGCGCGCGGCGGATCATGGAGATGCTGTCGCTGCCGCCCACGGATGCGGAAGCGCAATCCGCGGCGATCCATGGCGACACGCTCTCGGTCAATGCGCTGCTGCTGCGGGATCGCCTCGCGGCGCTGCCGGTGCCGGCGGATGCGGGTGCCGCCGCACTGCGCGAACGCCTGCTCGGCTGGGATGGGCGGATGGCGGCGGGCAGTGTCGCGGCTGGCGGCTACATCGCTCTGCGCCTGGCGCTGACGCGCATCCTGGCGGAACGTAGTGGCCTCGGCGGGCTCGCGGGTGATCCCTTGCTCGCCGTGCCGCCCGGCGTGGTGCCGCTGAACCAGTTGTGGTGGACCTTGCCGGCGCTGCTGCGCGCGGATGATGCCTCGCTGCTCGGCGGCTGGGGTTGGACGCAGGCGATCGGGGCGGCGCTTGCCGTTGCCGCGACCGATCCCGTCGCCGCTCAGCCCTGGGGGGAGGCGCATCGCCCGCGCTTCGCCCATCCGCTCTCCGCGCTGTTCCCGGAGGCGGCCGCGCTGCTGGACCCGACCGCGCAGGCCATCGGCGGCGATGGCGACACGGTCTTCGCCAACGGGTTGCTGCCGGCATCCGGCCCGCGCGCGACCTATGGCGCGCTGGCGCGCTACGCCTTCGATGTGGGCGCGTGGGAGAATTCGCGCTGGACGGTCTTCCACGGCGCCTCCGGCCATCCCGGCAGCCCGCACTACGCGGACCAGCATCAGGCCTGGGCGGAAGCGCGCATGGTGCCGATGCGCTACGGCTGGGAGGGCATCGGCGCAGCGGCAACCGCGCGCCAGGCCCTCATGCCGGGCTGACCATCAGCCCATCCGCGCGACGGCAGCGAGGCCCGCATCGGCCGCCTGCAGCGCAAGGTCGATATCGGCCGGCTGATGCGCGAAGGAGAGGAACATGTTGTGCCGCGGGTGGAAATACGCGCCGGCCCGCAGCGCGGCCGCGCAGAAGGCGTTGCCCTTGCGCATGTCCGTATCGTCCTCGAACAGCACCAGCGGCATCTGCGCCGGGCCGGATTGGCGGATCCCGACGCCATGGCGCGCGGCGAGCGCATCGAGCCCGACGCGGAACCGTTCCCCCATCGCCCGCATATGCGCAGGTCCGTCGATGCGTCGCAATTCGTTGACCGTCGCGACCGCCGCCGCCATCGACACCGCCGCGCACCAGAAGGAGCCCGTGGTGTAGATGCGCGTCGCACCTCCCCGGAATCGCTCGGTGCCCGTCACGGCGGCAAGCGCGTGCCCATTGGCGATCGCCTTGCTGTAGGCCGCGAGGTCCGGCCGCACGCCGATCCATTCCCAGGATCCGCCCAGGTCCAGCCGAAACCCCGCGCGCACATCATCGAGGATCAGCGCGGCGCCGGTCGCGTCGCAGATCTCGCGCGCCGCCCGGCCGAAGGCGGGATCGGGCAGTTCCAGGTCGCGGCCCATGTCGTGACGGAAGGCGGTGACGATGACCGCGGCGAGGTCGCCCTTCGCCTGGTCCGCCGCCGCCTGCAGCGACGCTGCGTCGTTGTAGTCGAAATGCAGTAGATGGGCGCGGTCTTCCACCGTCACGCCGGCGAGGGAGGGCGTGCACCACGGCGCGGCACCGTGATACGACCCGCGCGCTACCAGCACCTTGCGCCGCCCCGTGCCGGCGCGTGCGATGGTGACGCAGGCCGTGGTCGCATCGGTGCCGTTCTTCTGGAACAGGCACCAATCGGCGTGTGGGATCATGCCGACCAGTGTTTCCGCAAGTTCGACCAGCACAGGCGCCGGGCCGTTCATCGCGTCGCCCTGCGCGGCCTGGCGGCGCACGGCTTCCTCGACCACCGGGTTGCGGTAGCCGAGCACCATCGGACCCCAGCCGCACATGAAGTCGATGAACTCGCGGCCATCAGCGTCGCGCAGGCGACAACCCTCGGCGGAGACGAAGAATTGCGGATAGCCATCCGGCAGGTTGGCGGCGTTGAGATGCCCCCACAGCCCGCCCGGAATGACCCGGCGCGCCCGCGCGCGCAGCATCGCATCGGGGCTGTTGGCAAGGTCGTTCGGCATCGCGGAGGCTCCATCAGGCGCGATGAAGCCTATCGCCGCCGCGCGCGGCGCGCCAACCGTGCGGTCGATTGCCGAAATGCGCGCCATGCGCTGTGCTGTCACAGTTCCGGAGGATGTCCATGTCCACTGACGACCTGCTGTTCATGTCAGCCACGCGTGCCGCCGCGCTGATCCGCCGCGGTGATCTCTCGCCCGTCGCCTACGTCGATACGGTGCTCGCGGCGATCGCGCGCGCGCAGCCCTTGCTGAATTGCTTCGCCATCGTGGATGAGGAAGGCGCCCGCCGCGACGCCGTCGCGGCCGAGAGCGCCGTTGCCTCTGGCGTGCCGCTTGGCCCACTTCATGGCGTGCCCGTTCACATCAAGGACCTGATCGACGTGGCTGGGCTGCGCACGCGGCACGGATCCGCGATCTACGCCGATGCCGCGCCGGCGGCGCAGGACAATATATTGGTCGCGCGGCTGCGTGCGGCCGGGGCGATCATTGTCGGCAAGACGACCACGCCGGAATTCGGCGTGAAGGGCCTGACGGACGGGCCTGCCTTCGGCACCACGCGCAATCCGTGGAATCTCGAACGCACCTCGGGCGGGTCCTCGGGCGGCGCAGCAGCGGCCGTGGCGGCGGGGCTTGGGCCGATCGGGCTCGGCACGGATGGCGCGGGGTCGATCCGCGGGCCGGCAGCCTGCTGCGGATTGGTGGGGCTGAAACCGACGCTTGGCGCGGTGCCGGCGGATACGGCTCGCGACGCCTTCGCCAACAACACCTATGCCGGGCCTCTGGCGCGCACGGTGACGGATGCCGCGGTGATGCATGCGGTCCTCACCGGCCCGAGCGCGCAGGATCCGTGGAGCCTCGGTGGGGCGGGCGCGGCGCGCCCGTTGTCGCCGACGCTGATGGGCGATGACCTGTCTGGCCTGCGCATCGGCTACATCCCCCGCTGCGCCAATCCACGCGTCGCCGCGGATGTCGCGGCGAATACCCGCGCCGCGCTCGACGCCTGGGCAGCGATGGGCGCGGTGGTGGAGGAAGTGACCGAGGCAATCGACTGGATCGAGTATGAGGGGCGCGTGCTCTACCAGGCGAATTTCGCTGTCTTCTGCGCGCCGCACCTGCCGCAATGGCGCGACCGCATGGATCCCGTAACGGTCGCCTTCATGGAACGCGGCGCGGGCTTCACCCTCGCCGATTTCCGCAACGCCGAGTTCGCGCGCACGCGACTGTTCCGTGCCATCCAGGCGCTGTTCGGCCGCTACGACATGCTGGTGACGCCGACCATGGCGCGCACTGCACTGCCCGCGGCCTTCGATGCCGCCAATGACGACGTCATCATCGACGGCATCAAGTGCGGCATCACCCGGCAGGGTTGGACCTCTCCGCAATATCCCTTCAACCTGACCGGCCATCCCGCGGCGACACTGCCATCCGGCTTCGGCGATGACGGCCTGCCGACCGGCGTGCAGGTGGTCGGGCGCTGGGGCGCGGAGGCGGATATCCTGCGCGTGGGCGCGCTGCTGGAAACCGCGCGCCCCTGGGTGGACCGCCGGCCCGTGCTGCCGGTGGCCTGACGTCAGGGCAGGTCGATGACGAGGTTCAGGAAGTCATCGACCACCACACCGCTGTCCGGGCCGACGACGCAGGTGGATTCGCGTTCCTCGATCAGGACCGGGCCCTGCAGCCGGGCGCCAGTGCGCAAGGCGTAGCGGTCATAGACCGGGCAATCCTGCCAGCCCGCGCCCTCGAACAGCACGCGCCGGTGGGTACGCGGCGCCAGCGTCGCGGAGGCGTCGGTGCGCGGCACGGCGCCGGCCAGGTCGATGGTCCAGCCGGGCGCGGCGCAGGACAGGCGCCAGCTCAGCGCCTCGATCGGGCTCTCCTCGACCACGCGTTCGAAGCGGTCGCGGTAGATATCGAAGAAGGCGGTACGGATCGCGGGGACATCGGCATCCGAGAGTTCCAGGCCCGGCAGCGGCACCGGCACCTCGAAGCCCTGGCCGACATGGCGCATCTCGGCGACGGGGCGGAAGGTGATGGTATCGGCCTTCGCGCCGGCTTCGGTCAGCAACTGCGTGCCGATCTGCTTCATCTCGGCGAAGAGCCCGTTGACCCGCGCCCAGTCGATACGTTCCAGCCGCGCGACATAGGACCGCACCATGTCGGTCGCCGGTGGCGCCACCAGGAAGCCAAGCGCGGAGGCAACGCCCGCGCCCAGCGGCACGACCAGCCGCTTGATCTTCAGCAGCCGCGCGAGGTTCCAGGCATGCACCGGCCCCGCGCCGCCGAAGGCAATCATGGTGTAGCGGCGCGGATCCTTGCCTTTCTCAGCAAGGTGCATGCGCGTCGCGGAGGCCATGGTCTCATCGACGATGCGCTGCACGCCGAGCGCGGCCTGTTCGACATCGATGCCGGTCTCGGCGGTGATGCGCGCCTCGAACGCGCGGCGAACCGGATCGAGGTTCAGCGCCATCTCGCCGCCGAGAAAGTAAGCGGGATCGAGCCGGCCGAGCACGAGGTCGGCATCCGTCACCGCCGGCTCCGTACCGCCGCGCCCGTAGCAGACCGGCCCGGGCTTCGCGCCCGCGCTGCGCGGACCGACCTTCATAAGCCCCGAGCCGGGATCGATACGCGCGAGGGACCCGCCGCCCGCACCGATCTCGATCATGTCCACCACCGAGACCTTCAGCGGCAGGCCCGATCCCTTCTGGAAGCGGCGCACGCGACCGGCCTCGAAGTCGAATTTGTGGTTGGGCTCGTGGTGGTCGACCAAGCACATCTTCGCGGTGGTGCCGCCCATGTCGAAGGACACGACATGTTCGAGCCCGGCGAGGCGCGAGATGAAGGCGGAGGCCATCGCGCCCGCCGCCGGGCCGGATTCGATCAGGCGGATCGGGAAGTCCTTCGCCTCCCGGACGGTGGTGATGCCGCCGCCCGAGAGCATGATGTAGAGATTGCCGCGGAAGCCCGTCGCTTCCAGCGAGGACTGCACGCGGTCGAGGTAACGCGCCATCAGCGGCTGCACATAGGCATTGGCGCAGGCGGTCGAGGTGCGTTCGAACTCGCGGATTTCCGGTGCCACTTCCGCAGACAACGAAATCGGCAGCGACGGATAAAGGCTGCGAATGATCTCGCCCGCACGCTTTTCATGCTGCGGGGCGTGGTAGGAATGCAGGAAGCCGACGGCGATGGCCTCGGCCCCTTCGGCTTCCACGAGCTGCCTCGCGGCGGTCGCGACGGCCGCCTCGTCCAGCGGCTTCAACACGCGACCATCGGCGGCGATGCGTTCTGGGATTTCGAGGCGCAGCGCGCGCGGCACCAGCAGCGCCGGGGTTTCCAGGAACAAATCGTAGAGGTCGTAGCGCGTCTCGCGCCCGATCTCGATGCTGTCGCGGAAGCCGTCGGTGGTCAGCAGACCGACCGTCGCACCGGTGCGCTCGATGATGGTGTTGGTCACCAGCGTCGTGCCGTGAATGACGCTGTGCACATCCCCGGGCTGGAGGCCGGCCTCGCGCAGGATGCGCGCAATGCCGGCGAGGATCGCCTCGGAAGGGTCGTCCGGCGTGGTGAGCAGCTTGCCGGTGCGCACGATATTGCGGACGGGATCGTGCAGCACCAGGTCAGTGAAGGTGCCGCCGACATCGACGCCGACGCGCGCGGAAGCGGTGGTGGTCATGCGCGTCACTCCACGCCGTAGATGGTCTTGGCCGCCGCGGCGGTGATGTAGCCGTGGCGAAGGTCGTCCTTCACCGCCTCGCGCGACCGCTTCCTCGGGTCGCCGTATCCGCCGCCGCCGGCATAGAGCAGCAGCACCGACTGGCGTGGCTCGATGGAGGTGCGCGACTTTGGATGCGGCTTTGTTCCGTCGCCGAAGGTGATCACCGAAGGTCCGCCGGCCAGGCCGCCCAGGATGCCGCCGGCCGGATTGTCGTGGCGATCGGACAGCAGCGAGAGCCGCGCCGCCGTGTCCGTGTCGAGTTCGAGCTCGATCTCCTGCCCCAGCCCACCGCGGAACGTGCCGGGGCCGCCGGAATCCACGCGCAGGCGTTTCCTGCGCACGATGATGGGCGCGACCGATTCATAGGCCTCGATCGACCCCGCGCCGACATTGGTCGGGAAGGCGGTGGCCGACATGCCGTCCTTGTGCGGGCAGGCGCCCATGCCGCCGGAGGCGAACAGCACCTGGGAGAAGCTGTCCCCATCCGGCTTGGTGCCGCTGAACAGCGCACGCATGGTTGGCGCGCCGCCGCAATCGGCGATGACTTTGTTCGGGATGATCTGCGCCAGCGCCTGATAGATTGCGCCCGCGAGCAGATGACCGGTCAATTGCCGCGCGCTGACCGGCGCGGGATAGAGCGGGTTCAGGATCGAGCGCTCAGGCGCGGCCACCGTGATCGCCTGGTACGACCCCTCGTTCCGCGGCGTGAAGGGGTCGAGCGCGCATTTCACCGGATAGACCGAGTAGGCATGCGTGTAGTTCATCACGCAATTGATGCCGCGATCGATCTGCGGCGAGGTTCCGGCGTAGTCGATATGCATCGTCTCGCCCTTCACCGTCACGGTGCAGACGATGCGAGTGTGCTTGTCGTCGAAGCCGTCGGCGGTGATCTCGGAGTGCCAGGTGCCGTCGGGGACTTCCGCGATGGCGCGGCGCATCGCGCGATCGGCGCGCTCGGACAGCGCGGCGGACAGCTCCTGCAGGTCGGGCAGGCCGGTATCCTCGAGGAATTCCGCGACGCGGCGCGCGCCGACTTCGGCCGCGACCACCTGCGCCTGCAGATCGCCGAGCACCTGGCGCGGCACGCGCACATTGCCGAGCAGGATGTCGAGCAGCTGCTGGTTCCACTGTCCTTCCCGCAGCAGACGCGCGGGCGGGATGCGGATGCCTTCCTCGAAGATCTCGCGGCAATCGGCCGACCACAGGGACCCGCCGACATCGGGCGAATGGGAGATGGACCCCGAGAAACCGACCAGTCGACCGCGATGGAAGATGCCGGTCACCACCGTGAAGTCCGGCAGGTGGCCCGTCGCGAGCCAGGGGTCGTTGGTGACCACGGTGTCGCCCGGCTTCCAGGCGTCGGCCGGGAAGCGCTTCAGGAAATCCTTCGTGGTGCGCGGCAGGATGCAGGAGAAGGAGGCAAGGCCGCCGGTGTTCTCGCTGACGGAATCGCCGTTGCGATCCATCAGCACCGTGGCGAAGTCGTTGGATTCCCGAACGATGGTCGAAAAAGCGGTGCGCAGGAGGCCGGTGGCGGCCTCGTCGGCCGCGGAGATCAGCCGGTTCCAGTAGATCTCCAGGGTGATGGGGTCGAGGGCGGCCGCCTGCGGTTCTGACATCGCATCCATCCGGTCATGCTGCTGTGCGATGTCAATCTTAGGGATGGCTGGCCGCGCCTCGCCAATATGACTTACGTTGGTATCCAGATGTTCTGCGAATGAATGAGACCCAGCGCTACTCGGCCGGCGGGTCGCGATAACGCACATTCTGCTTGGCGAGCTTCTCGACCAGCCGCGCCGACCCGCTCTGCCTCTCCTCCGCGATATGCGCGACCAGCCCGCCGCTGCGCGAAACCACGGCCAGGCCGCGCATCACATCCGGCGCGAAGCCGATGTCGGAGAAGGCCGCACCGATCGCCCCCGTGGCATTGATCGTGATGTGCTTGCCGGCGGCGCGGTCCACCTCCTCCGCCAGGATGCGCAGCATGGCGATGTGTGGCCCGGCGGCGCCCGCCTCCTCGGCGATCTGGAACAGGCGCGCGGACCGCGGGTCATCCGGCTTGTGGAAGCGATGGCCGAAGCCGGGCACGGCCTTCTTCTCAGCACGGTGCTTCGCGACGACCTCGGCACAGTAAGCACGCGGATCGCCGCCCGCCTTCACCCCAGCCTGCAGGATACGCGCGCAGCCTTCCATGGTGCCCATGAAGGTGTCGCCGATGGTCATCAGGGACGCCCCCATCGCCACCTGCATCTGGTCGGGCACCGCGCTGGCGACGAAGCGCGCCGTCAGGGTGTTCAACGTCAGCCCGTGCTCCATCAGGATCACCAGGCAGGCATCCAGCACGCGGGTTTCCGCGGCACTCGGCACGCGGCCGCGCAGCAGGAAGAACACCATCTCCGTATAGGTCAGGTGGCCGACCAGCTCGTTCACCAGGTCTTTGCCGCGGATGGTGATCGATGTCTCGTCGGTTGTGCAGAGATAGGTCGTGTCGCTGTCCATGGCGTTCCCCCGTATCGGTCGTCGTCGGGCAGTCTCGGCCCGCCCCGCTGCATCGACAACCCGCGCCGAGCGTCAGGTCGACGCGAAGGGCACCGTCTCGAGCATCCAGCGCGCGATCGCCGTCACCGCGGCATCGGAATGCGGATGGCCCATCACCTGGATGCCCATCGGCATGCCGCCCACCGCCGTCATCGGCACCGTCACCACCGGCGCGCCGAGTGCCGAGCTCGGCGTGTTGTAGACGGCATCGCCGGTCGGCCGCTTCACCTGCGGCTTGCCCGGCACGTCGCCGGCCCAAAGCGGCGCCGGACCGGGCGAGGCAGGGGCGATGAGGGCGTCAACCATGGGCGCCAGAGCCTCATGGCTGCGACGCATTTCCTCGCGCTTCAGGATGGCGGTACGATAATCGTCGGGCGTCTGCTTCTCCGCCGCGGCGAGCACCGCCTTGGTCCGCGCGCTGACGCCATCGGGGTTGTTCGCGACCAGGTTGCGGATGCCCCAATGGTTCTCCCAGCCGGTGATGACGCTGGTCAGCGCCTGCACGCCCTCCAGCGCCTGCTCGAAGGATTCGACCAGCGGATGGTCGGCGCGGCGCAGCACGGTCACACCCTGCGCGCGCAGCCCTGCCACGATCTCTTCGAACGCGGCACGGCTGGCGTCGTCCATCACGCGCCATCCTTCCGCCTCCATCACCGCGAGCGTCATCGGCCGGCGCGCCGGCGGCGGGCTCGCCGGCCCGAACAGGCCGAGCCGGCCGGGATCGCCGCCGGCGCGCCGCGCGATCTCGATGGCGAGCAACCACATATCCTCGATCGAGCCGGCATGCGGGCCATGCGTGCTCATGCTGGTGGCTTGGCGCTCGCCGCGGTTGATCGCGCCCTGGGTCGGCTTCAGCGCGAAATTGCCGCAGTAGCTCGCGGGTCGGATGATCGACCCGCCCACCTGGGTGCCGATCGCCGCCGGCACCATGCGTGCCCCGACCGCCGCCGCCGAGCCGGAGGAGGACCCGCCCGGCGTGCGCCCCTGGTCGAAGGGGTTGGTGGTCGGGCCGGGATGCGCGCCGCCGAGTTCGGTCGTCACGGTCTTGCCCAGCACCACCGCGCCGGCGCCGCGGAGCGCCCAGACGGCGGCGTTGTCGCGCTTCGGGAAATTGCCGCGCCAGGCCTCGCAGCCCATCTGCGTCGGCATGTCGCGTGTCTCCAGCAGGTCCTTGATGCCGACCGGCATGCCATCGATGGCCGACAAAGGCCGGCCGGACTTCCAGCGCGCCGTGCTGGCATCCGCCGCCTCCCGCGCGCCGGGCTGGTTCATCACGACCCAGGCGCGCACCACGGATTCGCGCTGCGCAATGGTCTCCAGGCAGCGTTCGAGAAATGCGCGGGGCGTGTCGGTGCCGTCGGCAAAGCGCGACGTGGCATCGTGGAAGGTCAGCGCGCGGAAATCCGCGGGCGAATACGTGGTCATGGCGCGTCGGCCCCCTCATGGTCGCGGCATTGATGCGCGGCGGGCGGGCCGCGTCCAGCCGGGGACCGGCCCTGCAACACCCGGTTGCCATTCGATACTGGCGGTGCGGGCCGCGCCGGGCCAAGAAGGACACGAAGGGGTGTGCCCATGGACGCGTCGCAGCCTGATGTTTCGTTCCGCGAGTTCCGTTTCGTTGCCACCGAGCCTGGGCCCTTCGGGCTGCGCGGTCCTGCTGGCCGTGGCCCTCGCCGCCTGCGCGCTGCCCATCGAACCGGCTGAATCCGGCGTCGTTGCCCCGGAACGTTTCGTCGCAGGCGCCGCAGCGCCGGTGGCCGCACCCGCGCCCGATCCGGGCTGGTGGCGAGAGTTCGGCGCGCCGGACCTCGACCGCCTCATGGCCGCGGCGATGGACGGCAATCTCGACCTCGCCGCAGCGACCGCCCGCCTGCGCCAGGCGGATGAGACGCTGCGCATCGCCGGGGCGCAGCTTTTGCCGCTGGTCGAGGGCAGCGTCTCGGTCGGCCGCGCCCGCGGAACCTCCGCAACGCCCGGCACGCCCGCCAATGCGGGGCGGTTCTACGGCGCCACCCTCCAGGCCAGCTACCAGGTCGATTTCTGGGGCGGGCTGAGCGCACAGGAACAGGCCGCCCGCGACAGCGTTACCGCTGCTGCCTTCGGCATCGGCACCGTTACCCTCGCCACGCAATCGGCCGTGGCCACCACCCTGTTCGACCTGCTCGGTGCGCAGGAGCAGCTGGCGACGCAGCGCGACAACCTGCGTATCGCCGAACGCACGCTCGGCATCCTGCGCCAGCGGCTGGCGGTCGGCACCGCGACCGGCCTTGACGTCGCGCAGCAGGAAGCCGTGGTCGCGCAGCAACGTGCGCAGATCCCGCCACTGCAGCAGACGGTCGAGGCAAATACCTTCGCCCTGGCGACCCTGGCCGGGCTGCGGCCGGCGGAGATCATCGTGAACGGGCAGCGCCTCGCCGCGATCCGTGTGCCGGAGATCGCGCCCGGCCTGCCCTCCGCCGTGCTGGTCCGGCGGCCGGATGTGCGTCAGGCAGAGGCCAACCTCGCCGCCGGCAGCGCCGACGTGACCGCCGCCCGAGCCGCGCTGTTCCCCACCATCGCCCTGACCGCCGAGGGTGGTTTGCAGAGCATCGCTTTGCAGACCCTGCTGCGCCCTGGTGCGACGATCTACAGCATCGCCGTCGGGCTGACCCAGACACTGTTCGATGGCGGTGCGCTGCGGGCACAACTGGCGCTGACTCGCGCAAGACGGGAAGAATTACTGGCGAATTATCGCCGCGCGATCCTTTCCGCGCTTCAGGATGCTGAAACCAGCCTGTCGGCGCTGCAGCGCAACAGAGAACTGGTCACCTTGCAGACGGCCCGCGTGGAAGCCGCGCAACGCGCCTATACTGTTGCCGAGGCGCAGTTCCGCGCCGGCACGATCGACCTGCTGACGGTGCTCAACACGCAGACGACCCTGTTCAATGCCCGGCTCGCGCTGGCGCAGGCCCAGGCATCGCGGCTCCAGGCAGCCGCCGCGCTGTTCACCGCCCTCGGCGGCGGCTGGACGGTCGAAAGCCTGCGCGCCGCCCAGGCCGCCGCCGGGGGTCCCGCGCCATGAACGAATTGCCGCGCCCGCCGGTGCCCGAGGCGCCGCGCACACTGGAGACGCCGGCCGCGCCGCGCCGCCGTCGCGCCTGGCGCTGGCTGTTCCTGCTGGCGCTCCTTGGCGGTGGGGGCTGGTATGCTTGGCAGCGCGGCTGGTTGCCTTGGCTGCCGCAGCCGCAGCCTGCCGCGACAACGCAGCCGGCGGGCTTCGGCCCATCTGGCGGCCCGCGCGGACGCGGCGGACTTGCCGTGCCGGTCAGCGCGGCGGAGGCATCCGTCGCCAACGTGCCGATCGTGCTCGACGCGCTCGGCACCGTGCAGGCGTTCAACACCATCGCCATCGTGCCGCAGGTGACCGGGCGAATCACGGAAATCGCCTTCACCGAAGGTCAGGATGTGAAGGCCGGGGATGTGCTGGTGCGGCTGGATCCGCGCGCCTTCCAGGCGGCGCTGGACCAGGCGGTCGCGACCAAGGCGCAGCGGGAGGCGCAGCTCGCCAATGCGCGGCTCGACCTGCAGCGCTACATGACGCTGGTGCGTGGCCAGGGGGCATCGCAGCAGACGCTCGACACGCAGCGCGCGGCCGTCGCGCAGCTCGAAGCCCAGGTGCAGTACGACCAGGCGACCATCGAGAATGCGCAGGTGCAGCTTGACTACACCGTCATCCGCGCGCCGGTGGATGGCCGCGTCGGGCTGCGGCAGGTCGATATCGGCAATCTGGTGCAATCCAGTTCCAGCGGCATCGTCACCGTCACGCAGATCCGCCCGATCAGCGTCACTTTCACCCTGCCGCAGCAGGCGCTGCCGCAGGTCATGCAGGCGATCGCCGCCGGCCCCGTATCGGTTGAGGCGCGCCTGCCCGACCCGGCGATCCCGCGCCAGGACGGCGCGGCAGCGCCCGCCAATCCGGTCGGCACGCTGGTCACGCTGGACAACCAGGTGGACCAGGCAACCGGCACGATCCGGCTCAAGGCCACCTTCGCCAATGACGACCGGCGCCTGTGGCCCGGCGCCTTCGTGAATGTGCGGCTCCAGGTGGCGATGCTGACCGGCGTCACCACCGTTCCGCTGGTGGCGGTGCAGCGCGGGCCGGACGGACCCTTCGCCTTCGTGGTGAAGGCTGACAGCACGGTGGAACAGCGCCCGCTCGTGCTCGGCATCGTCTCGGGCACCCAGGCCGTGGTGCAGCGCGGGCTGCAGCCCGGTGAACGGGTGGTGACCTCTGGCGCGCTGCGGCTGACGGCCGGGGCAGCGGTGCAGGTGGCCGAACCGGTCCGCCCGCCGGCCGGGGGCACGCAGCCGCAGCGGCGGCGGCAGCAGCAACAGACGCCGCAGGGCGCCGCGCCGCCGCCACCGCCGCGGTGAGCCGCGGCGCATGAACATCTCCGCCCCCTTCATCGCGCGGCCGATCGCCACCTCATTGCTCGCGATCGCCGTGCTGCTGGCAGGTCTCTATGGCTATTTGCGCCTGCCGGTCTCCTCGCTGCCGGAGGTCGATTTCCCGACTATCCAGGTGACGACGCAGCTGCCCGGGGCCTCGCCGGACACCATCGCCGTGCTGGTCACCGCCTCGCTTGAACGGCAATTGGCGCAGATCTCCGGGTTGAACGAGATCGTCTCGGTCAGCGGGCCGGGGGTGAGCCGCATCACGCTGCAGTTCAATCTCGGCCGGGACATCGACGACGCAGCACAG
The DNA here is from genome assembly GCF_057586215.1 of Roseomonas sp. SRI_022. NCBI lineage: Bacteria > Pseudomonadati > Pseudomonadota > Alphaproteobacteria > Acetobacterales > Roseomonadaceae > Roseomonas > Roseomonas sp. SRI_022. Next base: position 96,522 of record NZ_JBYCZL010000001.1, on the reverse strand, counting down.
GACGTGCAGGCGGCGATCAACGCGGCGCGCGGCACGCTGCCGTCGTCCCTGCCCTACCCGCCGACCTACGCCAAGGTGAACCCGGCGGACCCGCCGATCCTGACGCTCGCGCTGACATCCGACACGCTGCCGGTGGCACGACTGTCGGATGCCGTCGATACGCTGTTGGCGCAGCGGCTGGCGCAGGTGGGCGGCGTCGGGCGGGTGGCGGTGCAGGGCAACATGCGGCCCGCCGTGCGGCTCCAGGTCGATCCGCGCCGGCTGGCCGCCTACAACCTTGGGCTCGACGATGTGCGGACCGCCATCGTCGCTGCGAATGTGGCCGGGCCGAAGGGCTCGGTCGATGGGCCGCAGCAGGCTTCCGCGGTCATGGCCAATGACCAGCTCACGGCGCCGGCATCCTTCGAGAATGTCGTTGTCGCCTGGCGCGGCGACGCGCCGGTACGGCTCCGCGACGTCGGCACGGCGGTCGAGGGCCTGGAGAACACCCTGACCGCCGCCTGGTACAACGGACGGCCGGCCGTTCTGGTGGATGTGCAGCGCCAGCCCGGGGCGAACATCGTCGCCACCGTCGCGGCGCTGCGCGCGCAGTTGCAGTCCTTGGAACGCGCCCTGCCGGCTGGGACGACGCTGTCCATCGTCGCCGACCGCACCGAGATGATCCGTGCCTCGGTCGAGGAAGTGCAGCTGACGCTGATCATCGCGATCGTGCTGGTGGTCCTGGTGATCTTCCTGTTCCTGCGCACGGCGCGCGCCACGATCGTGCCGGGTATCGCCCTGCCGCTGTCCATTGTCGGCACCTTCGGGGTGATGGCGTTGTGCGGCTATACCATCGACAACCTGTCGCTGATGGCGCTGGTCATCGCCACCGGCTTCATCGTCGACGACGCCATCGTGATGATCGAGAACGTCGTCCGACTGGTGGAGAAGGGCCTGCCGCCACTGGAAGCCGCCTTCGAGGGCGCGCGGCAGATCGGCTTCACCATCGTCTCGCTGACCGTCTCGCTGATCGCGGTGTTCATCCCGCTGCTGTTCATGGAAGGCGTGGTCGGGCGTCTGTTCCGCGAATTCGCCATCGTGCTGTCGGTGTCCGTGCTGGTGTCGATGGTCATCTCCCTGACGCTGACGCCGATGATGTGCGGCTATCTGCTGCGTCCCGCCGCGGAGGAGAAGCCCGGCGTCATCAACCACGCCTTCGAGGCCGGTTTCGAGGCGCTGCGTCGCGGCTATGCGGTGACACTGGCCTGGGCGCTGCGGCGGGAAGGGCTGATGCTGCTGCTCGCGGCACTGACGCTGGGCGGCACGGTCTGGCTCTATGTCGCCATGCCCAAGGGCTTCCTGCCGCTGCAGGACACCGGGATCATCGCCATCACGACGGAGGCGCCGCAGGATGTCTCCTTCCGGCGCATGTCGGCGTTGCAACGCGGTGTCGCCGAGATCGTGGCGCGCGATCCGGAGGTCGCCGCCGTCACTTCCGTGGTCGGCGCGGGCACGATCAACCAGGCGCAGAACAGCGGCCGGCTGACCGTCGTGCTACGTCCACGCGCCGAACGGCGGGACGACACCCAGGCGGTGCTCGACCGGCTGGCGCCGCAGCTGGCTGCGCTGCCCGGCATCGTCGCCTATCCGCAGCCGGTGCAGGACATCCAGATCGGCACGCGGGCCTCGAGCACACAATACCAGTACACGGTGATGGATTCCTCTGCCGTCGAGTTGGCGACCTGGGCGCCGCGTTTGCTCGATGCGTTGCGCGCCCTGCCCGAGCTGCGCGACGTCGCGACCGACCAGCGGGAGGACGGGCTGCGTTTGTCGCTCAATGTCGATCGCGGGCGCGCCGCCCGGCTCGGCGTGTCGATGCAGGCGATCGACGACGCGCTTTACAGCGCCTTCGGCCAACGCCAGATCAGCACCATCTATGGCCAATCCAACCAGTATCGCGTGGTGCTGGAGATCGACCCGGCGCTGGCCGGCGACCCCACGGTGATCGGGCAGTTGCGCGTGCCCGGCAGCACCTCGGTCACGGTGAATGGCAATACGACAACCACGGCAGCGCAGGTCCCGCTCGCCGAGCTTGCAACCATCACCCGCGTGCCCGGGCCGCTGACAGTGACGCGGCAGGACCAGTTCCCCGCGGTGACGCTCAGCTTCAACCTCGCCCCTGGCGTGTCTCTGGGGGAGGCCGTCGCGGCCATCGCGCGCGCCGAGCGGCTGCTGAGCATGCCCGACACCATGGTTGGCAGCTATGGCGGCGACGCGGCGGAATTCATGCGTTCCCTGGCCGGACAGGGCTGGCTGATCCTCGCCGCCATCATCGTCATCTACATCGTGCTCGGCGTGCTCTATGAGAGCGTGATCCACCCGATCACCATCCTCTCGACCCTGCCCTCGGCGGGCATTGGCGCGCTGCTGGCGCTGCGGCTGTTCGGCCTGGACCTGAACGTGGTTGGGCTGATCGGCATTGTGCTGCTGATGGGCATCGTCAAGAAGAACGCCATCATGATGATCGACTTCGCGATCGAGGCGCAGCGCGAGCACGGCATGACCCCGCGCGAGGCGATTACCGAAGCCTCCATCCTGCGCTTCCGTCCGATCATGATGACGACCATGGCCGCGCTGCTCGGCGCCGTGCCGCTGGTGATCGGCCATGGTGCGGGCAGCGAGCTGCGCCTGCCACTCGGCATCTCGGTGATCGGCGGGCTGCTGCTGAGCCAGGTGATCACGCTCTACACCACGCCGGTCATCTACCTGGCGATGGAGGCGCTGCGCGCCCGCGTCACAGCCCTCACCCACCGCCCGCGGCCGCAGCCGGCCGAGTAGCGCCATGGCGATCTCCGCCCCCTTCATCGCACGACCGATCGGCACCTCGCTGCTGGCGATCGGCCTCGCGCTGGCGGGGTTCGTCGCCTATTTCAACCTGCCGGTCGCGCCGCTGCCCAAGGTGGATTTCCCCACCATCGCGGTCAGCGCCAACCAGCCCGGCGCCGACCCGGTCATCATGGCATCCTCCGTCGCCGCGCCGCTGGAACGGCGCCTCGGCGAAATACCGGGCGTCACCGAGCTCACCTCCACCTCGAGCCTCGGTACGACGAACATCATCGTGCAGTTCGACCTGTCGCGCTCGATCGCCTCCGCCGCGCGGGACGTGCAGGCCGCGATCAACGCGGCAGGGCCGGATTTGCCATCGGGCCTGACGGCGCCGCCGTCCTTCCGCAAGCTGAACCCGGCCGATGCGCCGGTGCTGATCCTGGCCCTGACCTCGGCGACGGTGGCGCCGGGCGCGATATACGATGCAGCCGACAGCATCCTCGGCCCGCGCATCGCGCAGGTGCCGGGCACCGCCCAGGTCAGCCTGGCCGGCGCCGAGCAGCCGGCCATCCGCGTCGCCGTGGACCCCGCTGCCGCCACCGCGGCCGGGGTGTCCTTCGACCAGATCCGCACCGCCATCACCGGCGCCAACGTCACCCAGGCGACCGGCCTGATCGACGGGGAGGAACAGGCGGCGACCATCGCGGTGAACGACCGCTTGACCACACCGGGCGAGTTCGGCGCCGTGGTGGTTCGCAGGTCGGGCGACGCACTCGTCCGTCTGGACGGTGTCGCCCGCGTCGAACAAGGGCCGCGCGACCGCCGCCAAGCTGGGCTCTACAACGGGCGGCCCGCCGTCATCGTGACGGTCTACAAGCAATCCGACGCCAATGTGCTGGAGGTCGTGGACAGCATCCGCGAGTTGCTGCCGGACCTGCAGCGCTGGATGCCGGCGGGTATCGACGTCACCATCATGCGCGACCGCTCCCAGACCATCCGCGCCAGCGTGAAGGAAGTGGAGCACGCCCTTCTCATCAGCATCGCGCTGGTCGTCCTGGTCGTCGCCGCCTTCCTGCGGCGCAAATCAGCGATCTTCGCCGCTGGCGTGGCGGTGCCGCTGTCGCTGCTCGGCACACTCGGCTGCATGTGGCTGGCGGGCTTCTCGCTCAACAACTTCACGCTGATGGCGCTGACCATCTCGGTCGGCTTCGTGGTGGACGACGCCATCGTCATGATCGAGAACATGGCCCGCTTCACCGAGCGCGGCATGAAGCCGATGCAGGCCGCGCTGGAAGGGGCGCGCCAGATCGGCTTCACCGTGGTCTCGATCAGCCTGTCGCTGGTCGCGGTGTTCATCCCGCTGCTGTTCATGGGCGGACTGGTGGGGCGCATGTTCCGCGAATTCGCGGCGACCCTGACCATCGCGGTTGCCATATCGGCGGTGATCTCGCTGACCGTCACGCCGATGCTCGCCGCGCATCTCGCCAGCGCCACGCCAAGGCCGCCCGGCTGGTTCGGCCGATTGTTCGAGGCAGGGATGGATCGCCTGATCGCGGGCTATATGCGCAGCCTCGCGGTCGCGCTGCGCTGGCGGCGATCCATGCTGACGCTGACCCTCGGACTGATCGGGCTGACGGTGTGGCTCTATACGGTAGTGCCGCGGGGCTTCTTCCCGGACCAGGACAGCGGCCTGATCTTCGGCTTCGTGCAGGCGCAGCCCGATACGTCCTTCCAGCAGATGACCGTTTACCAGCAGCGGGTGATGGATGTGATCCGCGCCGACCCGGCGGTGGAAAACGTCTCCGCCGCGGTCGGCGGCGGTGGCTTCTTCGGCTCCTCGGCCTCGGTGCGGCTGCAGATGACGCTGGTGCCGCAGGACCGACGCCCGGGGATCAAGGCGAACGACGTCATCAACCGCCTGCGCCGGCCACTCGCCGGCGTGACGGGCGTGCAGACCTTCATGCGGCCGGTGTCCGACATCGTTGTCGGCGGGCGACAGGGCAATGCCTCCTATCAATATGTGCTGCTGACGCCAGACATCGATGAGCTGTTCACCTGGAGCGAGGCTCTGGTGCGCCAGCTACGCACCGTTCCGCAGGTCGAGGACGTGTCGAGCGACCAGCAGCGCACGGGGCTCGTATCGCGGCTGATCATCGACCGCGACGCGGCGGCGCGGCTCGGGATTTCCGTGCAGGCGCTGGATGCCGCGCTGAACAACGCCTTCGCGCAGCGCCAGGTCTCGACTATCTACCGCCCGCGCAACCAGTATCGCGTGGTGCTGGAGGTCGATCCGGTCCTGACCGAGGCGCCGGAGAACCTCGACCGCATCTTCCTCGCCGGCCGCGACGGACCGGTGCCGCTCGGCGCGGTGACGCGCCTGGAACGCGGCATCTCGCCGCGAAGTATCACGCATCAGGGCATGTTCCCCGCGGCCACCATCACCTTCAACCTCGCCGAGGGCGTCTCGCTCGGCGAAGCGGCGGCGGCGATCGAGAAGGCGGCGCTCGACATCCAGATGCCGGCCTCGGTGCGCGGCGAGTTCGCCGGCAATGCGCGCGCCTTCCAATCCTTCCAGTCCGGCCTGCCGCTGCTGATCCTGGCCGCGGTGCTGGCAATCTACATCGTGCTCGGCGTGCTGTATGAAAGCCTGATCCATCCACTGACGATCATCTCGACGCTGCCGACGGCGGGGATCGGGGCGCTGATCGCGCTGCTCGCCACCGGCCTGTCCTTCACGCTGATCGCGCTGATCGGCGTCATCCTGCTGATGGGCATCGTGAAGAAGAACGCCATCATGATGGTGGATTTCGCGTTGGAGCACGAACGGGCTGGCGGCGAGGGCGGCATGCAGGCGATCCTGGAGGCCTGCCGCGAGCGCTTCCGCCCCATCCTGATGACCACCCTGGCAGCGCTGTTCGGCGCCATCCCGCTGGCCTTCGCGACCGGTCCGGGGGCGGAGCTGCGCTCGCCACTCGGCGTCACCATCATCGGCGGGATGCTGCTGTCGCAGGTGCTGACGCTGTACACGACGCCGGTCGTCTATCTCGCGCTGGAACGGCTCGCCACGACGCGGCGAGCGCCGCTGCGCCGGCTACCCCGCAGCAACGCAGGCCATCAGGGCGTCTGATTGCCGCGCCCCGCCCGGGATATCGATCCCGGCGCCAGCCCGTGCGACACTGGCCGACCAGGCGAGAGAGGCACGATGACGGCGCGAGCGACGGAAGGCGGGACGTCCCGCCGGCGAATCGAGGATGATCGCTTCCTGCGCGGTGCCGGCCGCTTCGTGGACGACATCGCGGCACCGGGTGCGCTGCACGGCTTCGTCCTGCGGTCGCCGCACGCCCATGCGCGGATCACCGCCATCGACACCGCCGCCGCCACTGCGATGCCCGGCGTGCACGCGGTCCTCACCGAGGCCGACCTGCGGGCGGAGGGCATCGGCCCGCTGCCCTGCATCGCCAAGGTGGCAACCGTCGCGCCGCTGATCATTCCGGTGCGGCCCGCCCTGGCCGATGGCGTCGTCCGCCATGTGGGCGACCCCGTCGCTTTCATCGTCGCCGAGACCCCGGCCCAGGCGCGCGACGCGGCCGAGGTGATCGCCATCGACTACGATCCGCTGCCCGCGATCACCGATGGTGCGGCGGCGCTGTCGCCGAACGCGCCCCAGCTCTGGCCGGAAGCGCCGGGCAACCTCGCCTTCCGCTTCCGCAAGGGCGACGCCGCGGCCGTGGAAGCGGCGCTGGCCGCCGCGGCGACGATCGTCACGCTGGATCTCGTGAACAATCGCGTCACCGCCGCCCCGATGGAACCGCGCGCGGCGATCGGTTGGCATGATGCGGCGACCGGCGCCTTCCTGCTGGAGGTCAGCGGCCAGGGCGTGCACGGCATCCGCGACCAGCTCGCCGATCATATCTTCCACCTGCCGCGCGACCAGGTGCAGGTGGTAGCACCCGATGTCGGCGGCGGTTTCGGCGCGAAGAACTTCCTGTTCCCCGAGTATGCGCTGCTGCTCGTCGCCGCGCGCCGGCTCGGCCGGCCCGTACGCTGGGTGTCGGAGCGGATGGAGGATTTTCTCAGCACCGCGCATGGCCGCGACAACCGCACGCGGGCTCGGCTCGGCCTCGATGCCGATGGCCGCTTCCTTGGCCTGCACGTCGACACCGTCGCGAATATGGGCGCCTATCTCTCGACCAGCGGGCCGGGCAGCTCGACCAATGCGCCGGGCACCGCCATGGGCGGCCTCTATGACATTCCGGCCGTCCACATGGATGTGCGCGGCGCCTTCACCAACACCGTGCCAATCGATGCCTATCGCGGCGCGGGCAAGCCCGAGGCGAACTACGTCATCGAGCGACTGATCGACCTTGCCGCGCGGCAGACGGGCCGCGATCCGGTGGAGTTGCGCCGGCGTAACCTGATCGGTGGCTTTCCCTACCGCACCGCGATGGGGATGACGATCGACTGCGGCACCTTCCAGGCCAATCTCGACGGCGCGCTGGTCGCGGCCGATGTCGCGGGATTCGGCAGGCGGCGTGATGCGGCACGCGCGCGGGGAACGCTGCGCGGGCTTGGCGTCGCCTGCTTCCTGGAGACCTCACGCGGAGCGCCAGGCGAATGGGCCGCGGTGCGGTTCGAGGCCGATGGCCGCGTCGCGCTGGCAGTTGGCACGCAGTCGAACGGCCAGGGTCACGAGACGAGCTTCCCGCAATTCGCCTCCGATCTGCTTGGCCTGCCGGTCGAGACCTTCCGCCTGGTTCAGGCCGATACGCGGCATGTCGCGCGCGGCCACGGCCATGGCGGCGCGCGGTCCCTCCATATGGGCGGCGAGGCGCTGGTGCGCGCGATGGACGCGGCATTGGCGAAGGCCCGCACATGGGCCGCGCAGTTGCTGCAATGCCCCGAAGCAGCGCTGGACTTCGCCGAGGGCCGCTTCAGCCTGGCCGGCGACACTGCGGGTCGCGGCATCGGTCTGCTGGACGTGGCGCGGGCGGCGCGCGAGGCCGGCGGGTCGATCGATGCCGAGGTGGACAGCGACCTCGACCTAGTCACCTTCCCCAATGGCTGCCAGGTGGCGGAAGTCGAGATCGATCCCGACACCGGTGCCCTGCGGCTAGAACGCTATGTCGCGGTCGATGACTATGGCCGGCTGATCAATCCGATGCTGACGATCGGCCAGGTGCAGGGCGGGCTGGCGCAGGGCATCGGCCAGGCGCTGTTCGAGGAAGTGTCCTACGACGCGGCATCGGGACAGATCCTCGCTGCCTCGCTGATGGATTACTGCCTGCCGCGGGCGGAGGACCTGCCGCCGCTTGAGGTCACCTGCGTCGAGGTGCCAACCGCCTCCAACAGGCTGGGCGTGAAGGGATCGGGCCAGGCGGGCTGCATCGGCGCGCCGCAGACGGTGATGAATGCCGTGCTCGACGCCCTCACGCCGCTCGGCATCCAGGCGATCGACATGCCCGCCACGCCAGTCAAGATCTGGCAGGCCATCCAGGATGCCAGGCGGTGACCACCAGGCGCTGACATCCCCATTCGACGAAGGGCGCCATGGAACTCCGCCATCTCCGCTATTTCGTCGTGGTGGCCGAGGAGCTGCATTTCAGCCGCGCGGCGGAACGCCTCGGCATCTCGCAGCCACCACTCAGCCAGCAGATCCGTGCGCTGGAGGAGGAGTTGCAGGTACGGCTGCTCGACCGGACCAGCCGCACCGTGGCATTGACGGAGGCGGGCCGGCTGTTCCTCGAGGAAGCGCGCGCCACGCTCGACCAGGCCGACCGGGCGCGGCTGACCGCGACGCGGGCGCATCGGGGGGAGATCGGCGAGCTGACCGTCGGGCTATTCCCCTCCGCGCTTCTGGCCGAACCGGTCGCTTTGGCCGTCCTGGGTTTCCGGCGCAGGCACCCGCGCGTGCGCCTGGTGCTGCGGGAACGCGCCGTCTACGCGGCGGTACGCGAACTGGCGGCGGGCAGCATGGAGATCGCCTACCTGCGCTATGCCACGCGGCCGGAGGTGCCACCCGGCTTCGCGCTGACGGAGGTGATGCGCGAGCCGATGATGCTGGTGGTCCATCGCGACCACCGACTTGCACGCAGCAAGGACCCAGTGCCGCTCGAGGAACTCGCGCAGGAGCCCTTCATCCATTTCTCGCCGCGATCGGACAGCGCCATGCACGAGCATGTCGCCGCGCTCTGCTCCACCGCCGGCTTCGAACCGCGGATCGAGCAGGAGGCGAACCAGAACGGCTCCATCCTCGCGCTGATCGGCACTGGGATCGGCTTGTCGATCCTGCCGCGCTCGCTCTGCCGGCTGAGCCTGCCCGAGTTGCGCGTGCTGCCGATCGCGAGCCCCGGCGCGATGTCCCGGATCTGGATGGCGCATCGGCGGCGCGGCGGAGGGCCGCTGCTGCAGACCCTGGTCGAGTTGGCGCTTGCACAGCGCCCGGCGTGATGCGACGGCTTCGGCCGCATCGGCCGCGGCAATCGACCTGCCCAGCATGCTGGCGCAGCAAGGCATACTGTCGCGCTCGGCGTCGCCGGCGCGCTGGCAGGCTTCGAAGGCAGGGAGACCACGACAGCATGAATGCGATGGACGAAATGGCCGCGGCGCAGGGCGTCGCCTATATGGATGGGCGCTTCATGCCGCTGGCCGAGGCCAGCATCCCGATCCTCGACCGCGGCTTCCTGCGCTCGGACGTCACCTATGACGCGCTGCATGTCTGGAAGGGCCGCTTCTTCCGCATGCAGGACCATATCGACCGCTTCCGCGCTTCGATCGCCGGATTGCGGATGTCGCTGCCGCATACCGATGAGGAACTGCGCGACATCCTGATGGAATGCGTTCGCCGCACCGGATACCGCGACGCCTTCGTGATGGTGATGTGCTCGCGCGGCGTGCAGCCGCCAGGGACGCGCGACCCTCGGCTGTGCCGCAACCGGCTCTATGCCTATGTTACGCCCTTCCTGTGGATCGCCAATGAGGAACAGCGGCGCGATGGGCTCAAGCTGATCCTCGCGAAGACGCAGCGCATCCCGCCCGAATCGCTCGACCAGAGGATCAAGAACTTCCACTGGCTGGACCTGACGATGAGTCTCTTCGAGGCCTACGACCAGGATGCGCATACCACCGTGCTGCCGCTGGCGGACGGCACCGTCACGGAAGGTCCCGGCTACAACATCTTCCTGGTGAAGGAAGGCGCGCTCGCCACGCCCGATCGCGGGATGTTCGAGGGCATCACGCGCCGCACCGTCACCGAAATCGCCGCCGACCTCCAGATGCGCTGCGAGATCCGGCCCGTCCGCGTCGAGGAACTCGCCGAAGCAGAGGAGATGTTCACGAGCACCACGGCGGGCGGCATCACGCCAGTCACCTGGTATGACGGCAAGCCGATCGGCGATGGCAAGCCGGGGCCGATCACGCGGCGCATCCTCGATCTCTACTGGCGCCAGCATGAGGATGAGGCCTTCACCACGCCTGTCACATATGACGACTGACGGCGAATCGGCGGCGTTGCGGAAGGCCACCGGCCCGCATCGCCAGGCGCGCGGCCGGCTGCGGATCGAGGCGATCCGCGACGCCGCGGACCGGGTGATCCGGCGGCAGGACGGCATCGATGTCAGCCTGCAGGAGGTCGCGCAGGAAGCCGGGCTTACGACCGCCTCGCTCTACCACTACTTCTCGGCCTGCCAGTCGCCGCTGATGGCGCTGGCCACGCGCTACCATGCGGCGTTCGAGGTGCTGGCGGCGCGGCGGATCTCGCGACCAACCGGCGCATCGGCAGCGTCTATTGCCGCAAGCTGATCCAGCACTTCGTGGTGGCCGAGAGTGAGATGCCGGAGGATGCCTTCGACGTCTCGGTGACGATATCGGATGCCATCCGGGCGCTATCCTTCGCCCGCAGTGGCACGGTTGAACCCATCGTGGCGGCTGAGGCATTGCGCGCGCGGCTCGCCCATCTGCGGCTCTATGTGGGTGATTACGTGGAAAAGCGCGCGACGCCCCTCGACGATTGAGGACTGGCACCCACCTTCCCCCTCACGGAAGGCTCGGGAACTAACCCGGCTTGCCGAATGCGCCACCCGAACGGAGGGCGTCGATCTCGTTCGGCCCGTAGCCGAGCATCTGCATGATCGGTTCGGAATCCGCACCCAGCGCAGGTGCCGGTCGGTCGGGCTGCGGCGCAACGCCAGGATAGAGTATCGGCTGACGCGCGGATCGTGCGAGGCCGCTGCCGTTGGGTGCAAAGAAGTCCACATCCTGCAGATGCGGATCCGTCAGAAGGTCCTCCAGGCGGTTGACCCGCGCATGGGGGATGTCGAGCTCCTCGAGCGCCTGGAGCCATTCGTCCGTACCGCGCCGCGCCATTTCCTCGGCCAGCACGGAATAGAGTTCGGCGATGCGCGCGCTGCGTTCGCCCGGATCCGCGAACCATGGCATCGCCAGCACATCCTGCCGGCCGGTGAATTCCAGCAGGCGGCGCCATTGCTGTTCTGTGTAGGGCAATGCGGCAATCCAGCCGTCACGAGTGCGGTAGGGCCGCCGGTCCGGCGCGAACATGCGATGATAGCCGGCAACATCCGGCGTGCCGCCGAAGGCAGCGGCAGCCAGATGTTCGTTCAGCACGAAGGCGGCGACGGATTCGAACATCGCCGCCTCGACCTCGATCGGCCCCTTCATGCCGCGGCCGCGTGCGGCGATCGCCGCCATGACGCCATAGGTCGCGGTCAGCGCCGCCACCTTGTCCGCCATGACACCCGGCACATAGGCAGGGTCCTGCCCGCGATAGGACGGTAGCGCGGCAATACCCCCGGCAGCTTGGATCACATCGTCGAAGGCCGGACGCCCGGCATAGCGGCCGCCGCTGCCGAAGCCGACGGCAGCGCAGTAGATGATGTCCGGGTTGATCGCCGCAACCGATGCGAAGCCGAAGCCCAGACGATCGATCGCCGCAGGACGCATGTTGTGGACGAAGACCTCCGCCCATCGGAGCAGGCGCGTGAAGGCCTCCCTCCCCGCTTCGGTCTTGAGGTCCAGCACAAGGCTGCGCTTGTTGCGGTTGTTGCAGACGAACATCGCGCTGTCGCCCTGCGGGCCGCGCGGCTGGATGGCGCGGGCGAGGTCGCCTTCAGGGCCTTCCACCTTGATGACGTCGGCACCGAGGTCGCCAAGCACCTGGCCGATCAGCGGCCCGTAGATGACGGTGGTGAGATCGAGGACCTTGAGGCCCGGAAGCAGCGGAATCATGCGCGCGTCACTCTGGTCTGATGCCGGCCTCGCCGACGACCTGGCGCCAGAGAGGCAATTCACGGCGCAAGCGCTCGGTCAGTTCCGCCGGCCCGGAGAGCAGCAACCGTCCCCCATCAGCCGCCATCCGCTCACCAAGCGCCGACCCGCTGCGCAGTGGTGCGAGTTCCGCGACAAGGCGTGCCGCCGCATCCGGAGGGAAGTTGCGCGGAGCGAACAGCGCGAACCAGATGGTCATGCCGGTGCCCGGCACGATCTCGGCAATCGAAGGCACGTCAGGCACCACCGGCACGCGCTCGGGCGCGGTGACGCCGAGCAGGACACCGCGCCCTTCGCGCATATGCGGCAGCAGCGTCGCGAGGTCGCCGCTCATGATGTCCACGTCGCCGGCCAGGAAGCCGCTGATCAACTGTCCGCCGCCGCGATAGGGCACGTGCTGCCAGGTAATGCCCGCGCGCGCGCCGAACAGCGCAGCCGCCATGTGGGTGGTGGTGCCGTTGCCCGAGGATCCATAGGTGATACGTCCGGGTGCCGCCTTCGCCGCGGCGATCAGGCCCGGCAGGTCGCGGAAGGTCGCATTGGGCCGGACCATGAAACCGATGCTCGATTCCGAGACCAGTGAGATCGGCGTCAGATCGTTCACCGGATCATAGCCGATGTCCGGCTGCACGGCGGGCTGGATGGCGACGGCACCGGTGACCATCAGCAGCGTGTGCTGGTCGGTTGCAGTGATCACCTGCTTGGTTCCCAGCGCGCCACCGGCGCCGGGCCGCGTTTCCACCACGAAGGGCTGTCCGAGCCGCGCGGCGAGATGTTCGGCGAGAAAGCGCCCAGGAATCTCGACCGGCCCGCCCGCCGCGTAGGGTATGACGATGCGTACCGGGCGATTCGGCCAGGCACGCGTCTGCGCCACAGCCGCAACCGGCAGGGCCAGGGCGGCGGCGGCAAGGGCGCTGCGGCGCGTGATCGGCACGGTGTTTCCTCCCTGGTCCCGCGCACAGGCTACGTCCGCGCGGCACCGGCCGTCCATCTGCGGTGGCTATTCCGGGGTGATGCCGGCGCGGCGCACCAGGTCCGCATTGTCCGCCAGGTCCTTCGCCACCTGCTCTCGCATCGCCCTCGCGCCGGTCGGCGCCGCGGTGATGCCGAGCGGTTCGAGCCGCGCGAGCAATGCCTCGTCCGAGAAGGTTTGCGCGAGCGCTCCTTCGATCTGGCCGGCGACCGCATCGGGCAACCCAGCCGGCGCGGCGACACCGGTCCAGTTGGGCACGACGAAGTCAGGAAAACCCTGTTCCGCCACTGTCGGCAGGTTGGGAAGCGGACGGAAGCGCTGCGTCGTTCCGATGCCCAGCGCGCGCACGCGGCCGGCTTCCATATGCGGCTTCGCCGGCGCCAACGTGCTGAGCATGAAGTCCACCCGCCCGCCCGAGACATCGATGAGTGCCGCGGCCGTACCGTTATAGGGCACGTGGATCATCTCCACACCCGCCCGCCGCGCCAAGTCGAAGGTGCCGAGATGCGCCGAGGACCCGACGCCCCAGGTCGCGTAGCTGATCTCGTTCGGCCGGCGCTTCGCTGCGGCCAGGAGCTGCTCCAGGCTTTCCCAGCGTGGATGGGCGACGAAAAGGTAGACGGCGATGCCCGTCATGCCGAGCCAGGTGAAGTCCTTCGCCGAATCATAGCCCGCACTGCGCAGGACGAAGGGCGTGATGGTGAAGGTGGCATTGCCAGCGAAGACCATGGTGTAGCCGTCAGGCCGCGCGCGTGCGGCAAGGCGCGTGCCGAGCGTCGTGCTCGCGCCCGGCTTGTGGTCCATGACGAAGGTGCCGCCGAGGCGTTCCTGCAGACCTTGGTTGATCGCATTCCCGAACACGTCCGGGATGCCCCCCGCGGCATAGGGTATGATGAGGCTGGCTGGCCGGTTGCCCGGAAAGGCCACCTGTGCGCGCGACAAGCGCGGGGCAAGAAGCGGCGCGAATCCCGCAGCGAGCAACCCGCGGCGTGGGATGGTGATGCGGTTCATGCTGGACCTCCCTTCTCGCGCGTTGCCGGCGCGATCGTCGTCAGATCGCGCGGCCAGCCCCTTGCCAGTAGGGCTCGCGCAGCTTGCGCTTGAGCAGTTTGCCGGAATCGTCGCGCGGTAGTTCCTCGTGGAATTCGATCACTCGCGGAACCTTGAAATTCGCGAGCTTCGCCTTCAACGACTCACGGATCTCCGACTCCGTCGTGCCCGGTGCCGCGCGGATCGCGGCGCAGAGAGATTCCCCATATTCCGCATCCGGGATGCCGAAGACGGCACAGTCGAGCACGCCGGGGATGCCGATCATCACCGCCTCGATCTCCGCGGGATAGATGTTGACGCCGCCCGAGATGACCATGTCGCGCTTCCGGTCGCAGAGGAACAGGTAGCCGTCCTCATCGAAGTAGCCGACATCGCCGACGGTGATCAGGCCATCGCTTTCGACCGCGCGGCGTTCGCTATCGCGCTTGTTGTAGGTGAAGTCCGGCATGTACGTGACATGCGCGAAGATCTCGCCGGGCACGCCGACGGGGCATTCCGCGCCATTGTCGTCGAGGATCCTGATCGTAGCACCTTCCGTCAGCGTGCCGACGCTGCCGGGCTTCGCGAGCCACTGCTCGCTGGTGCAGGCGGTGGGCGCGCCGAGGTCGGTGGCGCCGTAGAACTCATGGATGACCGGCCCCCACCATTCGATCATCGCGCGCTTCACCTCGGGCGGGCAGGGTGCGGCGGCATGGGTTGCATGGCGAAGCGAGGAGAGATCGTAGCGACGCTTCACATCCTCCGGCAGGCGCAGCAGGCGTATCATCATCGTCGGCACGAGGAAGACGGTGGTGATGCGGTGACGCTCGATCAGTGCCAGCAGTTCCTCCGGGTCGAAGCGCGGCATCAGCACCAGCACCTCGGACAACGGCACGGCACGCAAGCCGAAACCATTCGGGGCGGAGTGATACATCGGGCCGGGCACGAGCGCGCGGATGCCCGGGACAAGCCCATAGATCTGCGCACGATTACGCGCAGTGGCGGCGGCCTGTTCCGGCGTCGGCGGCTGGCGGCGGACCCCCTTCGGCCGGCCGGTGGTGCCGGAGGTATAGATCATGCTCTCCCGCGCCGGCTGCGGCAGACTGTCCCTTTCGGCATGGCGGGCGATGAAGTGGTCCCAGTTCTCGCCCGCCACGGTGCTGGTCGTGGGCGGGATGTCGTACGCGGAGGCGGCCTCCGGTGGCGTGGGGACGACGAGGATCGTCAGCCCTTCCGGCGCCTCCGACAGAAGATGCAGAAGGTCGTGATGCACGACGACGACACGTGCCTCGCAATCGCGCAATAGATAGGCCACCTCGTCCGGCTTCCAGTGCCAGTTGACCGGCACCGCATAGCCGCCGAGCGTCGTCGCGGCGAGGCTCGCTTCCAGGAAAGAGAAGTCATTGCGCAGCAGCAGCGCGACGCAATCGCCCGGCCCGACGCCAAGCGCCGCGACGCCGGTCGCCGCGCGGCGCACGCGCGCCATCATGGCGTCGCGGGTGACCTGGCGGTCACCACTGATGATGATCGCCGGCGTCGTCATGGAAGGTATTCCGCGCGGCCGTTGTTGAGCGCAATGACGTCGCGCGCGGGCACGCGCAGGCGGAACGCGGCCACGCCTGGTCCCTGCTTCCAGACTTCCGTGCGCAGCGTCTCGCCCGGATAGACCGGCGACGTGAAGCGCAGGTCGAAGCGCCGCAGCCGTGACGCATCGCCGTCGCAGAGCAGGTTCGTCACCGCCCAGCCCGCGACGCCATAGGAGCAGAGCCCATGCAGGATCGGTTGCGCGAAGCCGCCCTTGGCCGCGGCCTTGGGGTCGGCATGCACCGGGTTGTAGTCCCCGTTCAGGCGGTACAGCAGCGCCGCATGGCGGCCCACCGTCCAGTCGAAGGTCGCATCGGGCGTACCTTCCGGCACCGGATGCGGCTGGCGGATCGGGCCGCTCGGCCCGCCGAAGCCGCCATCGCCACGCAGGAAGGAGGTGCTGGTCAGGCTGCACAATGTCTCGCCACCCGCGGCGTCGCGCAGCTCGCGCGTCGTGTACATCAGCGCGCCCTTGCCGGCGCCTTTGTCGATGATCTCGTCGATACGGAACTTGCTGATGACGCGGCCCTTCGCCGGCAGCGGCTTGTGGATGGTCAGTCCCTGTTCGCCATGCAGGACCTTGGGCCAGTCCACGCCGGTATCGGGTTCCTTCACCCAGAAGCCGGGCGTCGCCAGCACGACACCCATGGTCGGCAGGGCAGTGAGGTCTTCCTCATAGACATGGCGAAGCTGCTTCGGGTCCATCGGATCCTGGCCGAGGCCAAGGCCGAGCGCGTAGAGCATCGTATCCTTGGCACCGTAGGCGACCTCGATGTCGGCGAAATGGCGGTTCTTCAGCTTCTCGTAGTCGATGGCCATGCGTCGTCTTCCCCGTCAGTCCTGGAACGCCGCCTCGGCGGCAAGCACGCGCTGCGCCTGGCGCAGATGCGGCATGTCGATCATCTTCCCATCGAGTCCGACGGTGCCGATGCCCGGGTTCGCCTCGAAGGCCGCAACGATGCGACGGGCGTGGGCGACTTCCTCCGCAGTCGGGCGGAAGCCTTCGTTGATGGGACCGACCTGCGCGGGGTGGATCGCGATCTTGCCGGTGAAGCCCTGCTTGCGGCCGTCGGCACAAGCGGCGCGCAGCGCTGCCTCGTCCCGGAAATCGACCTCCAGCGTGTCGATGGGCTGCACATTGGCCGCCACCGCGGCCAGCAGGCAGGCGGACCGAGCCAGTCGATAGGTCAACGCATAGCCACCCGCCGGATCCTGGTTGGTGCTGGCACCGAGGGCAGCCGGCAGATCCTCCGCGCCCCAGGTCATCGCGGCGAGACGTGGCACCGCGACCTGCGCGTACTCGGACAGGCGCAGCACCGCCGCGGCGGTCTCCGTCGCTACCGCCAGCAGCTTGATCCCGCCAGGCGTCAGGCCGTCGCGCGCTTCCAGCGCATCGAGCCAATGCGACAGGCGCAGCAACTCATCCGGGCCATTCACCTTCGGCACCACGAGGCCGTCCGGCGCGGCACGCACCACGGCGGCCGCGTCGGTCAGGCCCTCACCGTCAAGCGGATTGATGCGCACCCAGAGCTGTGGGCGGCGCCCGGCGCCGGCATGCGCGGTCAGGTAATCCACAACCATCCCGCGCGCGACGGGCCGCCGTGCCGCGGCGACGGAATCCTCCAGGTCGAGGATCAGTGCATCCGCGCCGCTCTCACCGCCCTTGGCAAGCTTCCGCTCGCTGTCGGCCGGCACGAAGAGCCAGGAACGGATCATGCCGGCTTGCCGAGCATCAGCGCCTGACGACGGCAGTGCCCGACCAACACGTCATGCTGGTTGAAGGCCCGGTGCATGAACTCGACAATGCCCTGGCCGGGGCGGGACTTGCTCGGGCGCTTGGACAGCACTTCCGATTCCACATGGATGGTGTCGCCGTGGAACAGCGGCTTCGGGAAGCGGACCTCGTCCCAGCCGAGATTGGCGACCGTGGTGCCAAGCGTCGTGTCAGTCACCGAGATGCCTACCATCAACCCCAGCGTGAAGCAGGAATTGACGATCCGCGTGCCGAACTCGGTGGACTTGGCGTATTCCTCGTCGAGATGCAACGCGGCCGGATTGTGCGTGATCGCAGAGAACCAGACGTTGTCGGTCTCCGTGATCGTCCGGCGAATCGCATGCCGGAACACCTGTCCGACCTCGAATTCCTCGAAGTAAAGTCCCGCCATGGTCGTGTCCTCAGCCCTTCACGCGCCACTGGACCAGCGTGTAGGGCGGGTCCGCCTCATCATGCGGTTCGAAGACCGCCTCGACCTCCGTTCCGATCTCGACCGGTGCGGTCGGTTCGCAGAGCAGATTGCCGACCATGCGAACGTTGCCGGCATGGGGCAGTTCCACCAGCACGATGGTGTAGGGGCCGAAGCCGTTCAGCGCCGGATGCACGGGATGGTGCGGGCGCTGCCACGACCAGATGCGGCCGCGGGGCGCCACTTCGTCCCACCCCAGATCGAAGGAGTGGCAACGATGACAGACCCATTCCGGGCCCCATTGATGCGCGCCGCAGCCCTTGCAGCGCTGGATCACCAGCTTGCCGGCGCGCGTGCCTTCCCAATAGGGCTTGGCGACGGGCTCCTGCGCTGGCGCGGGCAGGCCGGGGGGAAGGGCGTTGCTCACAGGGTCGCCTCCGTGCCGAGGACCAAGCTGCTGACAGGTGTCACCATCGGGCCGCCGAGGACGGCGACGACGTCCGCGCCAGCAACCTGATTGCTCGCGGTACCGCGGAGCTGGCGGACGGCCTCATTCACCATCTCGAGGCCGTGCATGTAGCATTCGGCCAGGTTCCCGCCGCTGGTGTTCATCGGCATCTTGCCGCTGGGTGCAAGCAGGTTCTCGAGGACGAGGAACTCGTTGGCCTTCTTCGGATCGACGAAGCCATGCTCGACGAGCGAAAGCAGCACGCCGCCGGTGAAGTTCTCATAAGCCTGCACGACATCGACATCCTGCGGGCCGAGCTTCGCCATGGCCCACATGTTTTTCGCGACCGTCGGGAAATGTGCCGACGCGTAGTCCGGCGCGTTGTGCACCGGCGCCGCGCTGCGATGATGCCCGCCCTGCGCCGTGCCGAGCAGGTAGGTCGGCTTGTGCGGCAGGTCCTTCGCGCGATCCGCCGGCACGACCAGCACCGCGCCCGCGCCGTCATTCTCCTGGCAGCAATCGAAGAGGCGATGGAACGGCTCGACGATCCAGCGGGAGGCGTCGTACTTCTCCTCCGTCAGCGGCCTTCCGTACATCACTGCGCGGGGGTTGGTCTGCGCGTGGTGGTAGGACGCCATGGCAATGCTGCGCAGGGCTTCATGCCCGATGCCGTGCTCGGTCATGAAGCGCGTGATCTTCATGGCGAAGCGCTGCGCCGGCGACATCAAGCCGTAGGGGAAGAGGAAGGCATCGTCCCCGGCCGCCGCCGCGACCGCCGCGCCGCGCCCATAGCGGGCGAACTGCCCTTGCGCGAGGGAACGAAAGGCGATGACGCAATTCGCCATGCCCGAATGCACCGCCGCCGCCGCATTGGCGACGGACGCCGCCACGCCGCCGCCACCGCCACCCCAATGCATGTTGGAGAAGCGCAGTTCCTTGATGCCGAGCGCGGCGGCAAGGCGCACCGCCTCCGACCGGTCGTTGCCATAGGAGGCAAAGCCATCGACCTCCTTCGGGTCGATGCCGGCATCGCGGCAGGCGGCGAGAACCGCCTCCAGCGCCAGCTTGAATTCCGCATCGGGCGAATGCCCATGCTTGTAGTAGGTGGTCTCGCCGATACCGGCGATCGCCACCTTGCCGCGCAGCGTGCGCTCGCTCATCGGCGCTGTGTCCCTTCCTGGCCGCCCATCACCCGGCGCCCTGGAACAGGCGCCGGCCGATGATCTCCTTCATCACTTCCGCAGCGCCACCGGCGATGCGCGTCACGCGCGCATCCGCCCAGGCCCGCGCGATTGGCGTTTCCACCACGTAGCCGGTGCCGCCGAACAGCTGCAGGCAACGATCCAGCACCTCGCATTGCAAGTCGGTGCAGAAGAGCTTCGCCATGCCAGCCTCGACAGGATCGAGCGCGCCCTGCATCTGCAGCGCGATCAGCCCGTCCGTCATCGCCCGCGCAGCCACTGTCTTCGTCGCGAGTTCCGCCAGCACGAAGCGCGTGTTCTGGAAATCCGCGATGGTGCGCCCGAAGGCCTTGCGCTCGCGCGTATGGGCGATGGTCCAGCGGATGGCTTCCTCCGCCAGCACCGTGCCGCGCACCGCCTGCACCAGGCGTTCGCGCGCCAGGTTCGTCATCAGCATGCCGAAGCCCTGGCCTTCCGCGCCAAGGCGATTGCCCATCGGCACGCGCACCTCATCGAAGAACAACTCCGAGGTGTCCTGGGCCTTCATCCCGATCTTGGCGAGGTTGCGGCCGCGCCGAAAGCCAGGCGTCGAGGCCTCCACGACGATCAGACTGACGCCATGCGCGCCAGCATTCGCGTCCGTCTTGCAGGCGGTGATGATGATGTCGGCGTTCTGGCCGTTGGAGATGAAGGTCTTCTGGCCACGAATGACGTAGTGGTCGCCATCGGCGACGGCGCGGGTGCGGATGCCCTTCAGGTCGCTACCCGCATCCGGTTCCGTCATGGCAATGGCGCCAATCAGGGTGCCATCCACCATCCCTGGCAGCCAGCGCCGCTTCTGCTCGTCAGAGCCGAACTTCGCGAGATAGGTCGCGACCATGTCCGAATGCACGACGAAGCCGGGGCCCGAGAGATTGGCGCGGGCCAGTTCCTCGGTGACCACCGCGCAATGGCCGAAATCACCCCCTGGCCCGCCATATTCCGGCGCCACGTCGCAGCAGAGCAGGCCTGCCTCGCCCGCCTTGCGCCAAGCCTGGCGCGGGACGATGCCCGCTTCCTCCCAGGCCATGGTGTGCGGAACGAGTTCCGCCTCCACGAAGCGACGCACGGAGGTTCGGAAGATTTCGTGTTCCTGGCTCAGCACCGTGCGTGGCCGGTCCAGCATGCCGTTTCCTCGATCGTTCTCGTTCTCTTGCAAATGGTAAGCATGCGTACGATCATCGTGCAAGCAGCCGCGGAGGAACGCATGGATTTCGGCCTATCGCCCGAACAGGAGGCGATCATCGAGGGCGTGTCCGCCGTCTGCCGGCGTTTCGGCGACGAGTACTGGCGGTCCTGCGATGATGAGGCACGCTTCCCGCGCGAGTTCCACCGCGCCATGGCCGAGGGCGGTTGGCTTGGCATCACCATGCCGGAGGAGCATGGCGGTGCCGGCCTCGGCGTCACGGAAGCGGCGCTCGTGATGCACACCGTCGCGCGGCACGGCGGGGCGATGGCCGCCGCGTCGTCCATTCACATCAACATGTTCGGCCCGCATCCGATTGTGGTGCACGGCACGCCCGAGCAGAAGGCGCGTTGGATCCCACCGCTGATCGCGGGTACCCACCAGGCCTGCTTTGGTGTGACGGAGCCCAATGCCGGCCTCGACACGACTTCCATCACCACCTTCGCGACCAAGGTGCCCGGCGGATACCGCGTGAATGGCCGGAAGATGTGGACTTCGACGGGACAGGTCGCGAACAAGATCCTGCTGCTGACGCGCACCACGAAGAAGGAAGATGTGCGCAGGCCCACCGAGGGCATCACGCTGTTCTACACGGAGATCGACCGGAGCAAGGTCGAGATCAAGCGCATCCCGAAGATGGGCCGCGCTGCGGTCGATTCGAACATGACCTTCATCGACGACCTCTTCATCCCGGATGAGGACCGTATCGGTGAGGAGGGGAAGGGCTTCTCCTACATCCTCGACAGCCTGAATCCCGAACGCGTGCTGGTCGCCTCGGAAGCCGTGGCCATCGGGCAGGACGCGCTGCAACGCGCCGCGCGCTATGGCCAGGACCGGACGGTCTTCGGCCGGCCGATCGGGCAGAACCAGGCGATCCAGCATCCGCTGGCGGAATGCTGGACTGCGCTCGAATCCGCCTGGCTGATGGCGCAGAAGGCTGCCTGGCTCTACGACAGCGGCAGGCCCTGCGGGGCGGAGGCGAATGCCGCGAAGCTTCTCGCCGGCCGCGCCGGGCACAATGCCTGCCTCCAGGCCGTGCTGACCCATGGCGGCATGGGCTATGCCAAGGAATACGTCGTCGAACGCCTGCTGCGGGAGGTGCTGATCTGCCGCATCGCGCCGGTCTCCGAGCAGATGGTGCTCTCCTTCATCGCCGAGCGCGTGCTCGGCCAACCGAAATCCTACTGAGCATGACACCGCTTGCCGGGCTCCGTGTGCTCGACTTCTCGAAGGTGTTGGCCGGGCCGCTCTGCGCGCAGTGGCTCGGGGACCTTGGCGCGGAGGTGACGAAGATCGAACCGCCCAAGGGCGGCGATGACACGCGCGGCTGGCCGCCCTTCCGCGGTGGGGTCGGTGCGGTGTTCCTCAGCGCCAACCGCAACAAGAAGTCGCTGACGCTGGACCTCAAGACCGAGGCGGCGCGCGCGGCCGCGCGGCGCATGGTCGAGCAGGCCGATGTGCTGATCGAATCCTACGCCACCGGCGTGGCAGATCGCCTCGGCATCGGCGCGGAGGAGATGCGCTCGCTGAATCCGCGCCTGGTCTATTGTTCCATATCCGGCTTCGGCCGCACCGGTCCACTGAAGGATGGACTCGGCTACGACGTCATCCTCCAGGCCTTCAGCGGCATCATGGCGATGACCGGCGAGCGCGGCGGCGGCCCGGCGCGCAGCCCCTTCTCGCCGATTGACCAGTCCACGGGAATGAACGCCTTCTCGGGCATTCTCGCCGCACTGCTGGAACGCAACCGGACGGGCCAGGGTTGCCGGCTGGAAGTGTCCCTGTTCGAGACCGCGGCAGCATTGCTCGGCTACAATTTCCAGATCTTCTGGGAGAAGGGATCGCTGCCCGAGAAATGCGGTTCCGGCCATGAATCGCTCTGCCCCTACCAAGCCTTCGACGCCTCGGACCGCCCGGTTCTGATCGGCATCGCCAACGACAACCTCTGGCGCCGCTTCACCGCCGGCATCGGGCAGCCCGAGCTGGGCGAGGACCCGCGGTTCCGCACCAATGCCGATCGCGTGGCGCGCTTCGCTGAGACGGTGGCGCTGGTGCAGGCCATCGTCGCGACGCGCACGGCGGATGAGTGGGTGGAGTTCTGCCTGCGCATCGGGATTCCGTGCGCCGCGGTGAACACCATCGCCGACATGCTCGCCCATCCGCATATGGCGGCGCGAGGCATGGTGATGGACTACGAGCATCCGCAACTGGGGCCGCTGAAGACCATGGCTCAGCCCATCCAGTTCGATGGCGAGACACGGCGCATCGCCTCCCCGCCGCCAATGCTCGGTGAACACACGGAGGAAGCATTGGCCGGCTATGCCTTCACCGCGGAGGAGATCGCCGGCCTGCGGGCAGCCGGGGCACTCGGCCCGGCGTGAGAGGGGGATTCCGATGATCGGTCGCAGGCTCATTCTCGCGACACCGCTGCTACCCCTCGCCGCAAGGGCCCAGGGTAGCGACGGATTTCCCACGCGCCCGCTGCGCGCCATCGTGCCCTTCCCGCCAGGAAGCGCGACCGACGGCATCGCGCGCTTCGTGGGCGAACGCATTTCCCGCAGCCTCGGTCAGCCCGTGGTGGTGGAGAACGTCACCGGCGGCAACGGGGCCATCGCCGCGCGCCAGGCTGCGCGCGCCGCGCCGGACGGGCATGCCTTCATGTTCGCGACCAATTCGACCCATGCCGCCGCGGTCCACCTGATGAAGGAACCGGGCTACGATCCGGTGCGCGACTTCGCGCCGGTTACGCTGACCAGCACTGCCCCGCTCGTGCTGATGGTCCGCGCTGATTTCCCGGCCCGCAACGTGACGGAGTTCATCGCCGAGGCCAAGGCGCGTACAGGCGGGTTGAACTACGGTACGGGCAATATCGGCAGTCTCGCGGCCGCCCAGTTGCTCATCAGCATCACCGGCATCAGCGCCGAGCGGATCTCCTATCGCGGCACGCCGGCGGCGGTGACGGATCTCCTGGCCGGACGGTTACATTTCATGGTCAGTGACCTCGCCTCGGCGGGGGAGCATGTGCGGGCCAGCACTTTGCGTGCCCTCGCCGTCACGCCGGCGCAGCGCATCCCGATGCTGCCGGATGTGCCGACACTGCAGGAAGCGGGTGTGCCAGGCTACGACTTCGCCTCCTGGGTTGCCGTCTTCCTGCCGGCGCGCAGCCCGCAAGTGGCCGTGGCGCGGCTGAACCGGGAGATCCGCGCCGTCCTCGACAGCGAAGAAGGCCAGCGATACTCGCTGAGCCTCGGCGTGGTGTCCTCGACCGGTACGCCGGAGGATCTCGCTCGCTTCCAGGCGCGCGAGATCGAACAGTGGGGCCGCATCGCCCAGGCCGCCAATCTGCCGCGCGAATGACAGCATCGACGGACCGGCGCCCGAAAGGCGCCTCGCGCGGTGGCAGCGAGTTCCGCATCGGCTTCCTCGTGCACGACGTCTCGCGCCTTCGCCAAACCCTGTTCGACCACGCGATGAAGCCGCATGGCGTGACGCATGCCCAGTGGTGGGCGCTGGCACAGCTCACCCGCCACGACCCTGCGGGCGGGATGACGCAAGTGGAACTCGCGCGCTTGCTTGGCCTGGGGAAAGTCGCCACAGGCGCGATGATCGTGCGCCTCGAGGCCGCAGGGTTGGTGTCGCGGCGGGCGGATGCGTCTGACCGTCGCCTGAATCGCGTTTACGTCACCGGCCGTGGGCAGCGCGTGCGCGAACGCATGATCGCCGTAGGGCGCGAGCTCAACGAAACGCTCCTGAAGGGCCTGGCGCGAGAGGATCTGGAGGCGGCCGACCGTGTCCTCACTGTGTTGAGGAACCGGCTCGGCACGACGCTGCGCGGAGACGAGTAGCACCGACGTCCAGGGGCGTGGACACGCCACGCCCCTGCATCGGGGCTACGCGGCGACCAGGTCGAGCGACGCCGTCGCCTCGCGCAGCGTGGCGCGGTATTCCTCGGCGAGGCGCGCGATAAGATCAGCAATGCCCGGCGTGTCGTGGATCGAGCCGACGCCCTGCCCGGCCGACCAGATGTTCTTCCACGGACGCTTGTCGTGGTCGCCGACATGCGCGCCGGCAGCCTCCGGCAGCTTGTCGGGATCGAGGCCGGCGGCCTCGATGCTGGCGCGCAGGAAATTCGCGTGCACACCGCTGATGGCCGGCGTGTAGACGATGTCGGCGGCGGTCGCCCTGATCACCATGTCCTTGTGCGCATCCACGGCCATGCTTTCCCGCGCGGCGATGAAACGCGTGCCCATATAGGCCATGTCAGCGCCCAGCATCAGCGCGGCGGCGATGTGCCGCCCGGTCGATATCGCGCCGCCCATCAGCAGCGGGCCCTGGTAGAGCGCGCGCAGTTCCGGCAGCAGGGCGAAGGGGCTCAGACGGCCCGCATGCCCGCCGGCGCCCGCACAGACCGCGATCAATCCATCGACGCCGCCTTCGATGGCCTTGACCGCGTGACGCACATTGGTGACGTCGTGAAATACCAGTCCGCCATAGGACTGCACGGCGGAGATGACCTCCGGCACAATCCCGAGCGAGGTGATCACCAGCGGCACCTTGTGCCGCACCGTCGCCGCCAGGTCGTCATGCAGCCGGGCATTCGAGCGGTGAACGATCAGGTTCACGCCGAAGGGTGCCGCGGACGACGCCGCCGCGAGGCGTTCCGCGATCTGTTCAAGCCAGGCAGCATAACCTTCCGTGCTGCGCTGGTTCAGGGCGGGAAAGGTGCCGACCACGCCGGCGCGACAAGCCTCGACGACATAGTCCAGCCCGGAGACAAGGAATTGTGGCGAGGCGACGACGGGCACCGATAGGCGCCCCTGAAAGATCGTGGGTATCGGCATGGGTGTTCCCCCTTTCCTGGAGCGGCGTTTCGGCCAGTGTGGTCGATGTCCTGTAGCGAGCATAGCTGCAGGGGCGCCAATTGCGGCCAAGCCGAGATGCGTCTGCCTGCCTTGCTGGTTGCGCATGGCAGGACAATCGTGAAGCAGTGACCGTCCAAGGCACAGACCCTCGACGCGCCGCGCACGGCCAAGACACGATCGTGCAGAGTCGCGACCCGCAATATGCCGGACGTTCTGGCATCGCGTCCGTCAGGGACGTGCCCGTGCTTCAGCACCGCGCCCGCAACGGCCTGCATCTCCGCACGCCGCCAATCGGACACCGGGACCCTTGACGATACTGCGCGGATTGGAATGCATTTCCGTCATTCGCAGTCGAAACCACTTGGCTGGCCCTGTTCGCGTCGGCCGCGCGGCGGCATGCTGGCGCCCGCGCCATCATCATTGACCGGAAGGAACTCCGAATGACCCCGCCCGAAAGAATGCGTGCACTGCTCGCGAAGCCGGACTTCGTGACCATGCCGGCCATCTGGGACGGCTTGACTGCGAAGCTGACGCGCGAAGCCGGCTTCCAGACCGCCTTCCTGTCAGGCTCCTGCGTCGCCGCAAGCCGCCTCGGCGGTCCAGACCTGGACCTGATCTCCTTCGCTGAGATGCTGAACAGCCTCGAGATGGCGCGCGGAGCCGCGCCCGACCTGCTGATCCTGGCCGACGGCGACCATGGCTACGGCAATGCGATGAACGTGCAGCGGACCGTGCGCGCCTATGGTCGCGCCGGCGCGGCTGCCATCCTGGTCGAGGACAAGATCACCCCCCGCGCGCTGACCTCCGCCGGCAAGCCCTGCCTGCCGCGTGACGAGGTGCGCATGAAGGTCCGCGCCGCCGTCGAGGCCGCCAAGGACAGCGGCATCCTGGTGATGGCGCGCACCGACTGCCGGCCCACCGCCGGCATCGAGGAAGCCGTGGCCCGCATCGAAATGTATGTCGAGGAAGGCGCCGACATCCTCTTCCTCGACAGCCCGAAGGATGAGGATGAGGTGAAGCGCGCCGTCGCTGCCTCGAAAGGGCGGCCGCATTTCGCGGTGCTGTCCCCGGGTGCGGATCGCGAGACGCCGACCCAGGGGCGCGCGGCCGAGCTTGGCCTCAAGATCGGCACCTTCCCGACCGGCACGCTCTCGCCGGCGATGGCGGGGATGAAGGCGGGCCTCGCGGCACTCGCCGCCGGCCACTCGGCGGCGGACAGCGCCATGGCGCCGGCCGAATTCCGCAAGGCGCTCGGTTATGCCGACTACGAAGCGGCCGCGAAGCCCTTCGTCCTGCCGGGCTGACCCGGTTCCATCCGCCCGGCGCGGCGCAACAAGGCCTCGCCGGGCATCGGCCGCTACGTTCGCGTCGCCAGATCGTCCAGGCTGACGCCGTGGTCGCGCAGCGCAGCGCCGGGCGAGACGAGGCCGCGCCGCACGTCGTCCGCCACGCGCTCCGGCGCGCGTTGGCGGGGATCGCCGTAGCCGCCGCCGCCGGGTGTCTCCACGATCAGGCTGTCGCCTGCGGGGATCGGCTGCCGGCCGGCCGCCTTGAACGGCTTGCCGGAGGACAGGCGCACCATGCCCGGCGCGCCGTCCTGCCCGCCCTGCCGCCCGCGCGCGGGTGTCAGGACGCGCTGGAAGCTCGCCCCGACCTCAACGGGCGAGCCATCGCGCGGAGCGACTTCGATCACCTGGCCGAGACCCCCGCGCCATGTCCCGGCACCGCCGGAATCCGGCCGCAGCGCACGCCGGCGGTACAGGATCGGCGCGGCGCGTTCGCTGACCTCGACGGGGATGGCCTGCACGCCGCTGGGGTAGGCGGTCGCCGCCAGCCCATCCTGCGACGGCCGCGCGCCGCCGCCGCCGCTGTGGAAGCAGAGGATGTTGAACGGCCGCGGGCCCTCGCCGCGCGCAAGCCGCAGGTTCCACAGCGTGCCGCTGTGCTCGGCCGGCACGCGCTCCGGCGCTGCAGCGGCAAGACAGCCCAGCGCAAGATCCGCCATCATGTGCCCGAGGATGTGGCGCGAGGCGACCGGCGCGGGGAAGGTCGCATTCAGGATGGACCCCTCGGGCGCCGAGATCCGCACCGCATCCAGCGACGCCGCGTTGTTCGGAATGTCCGGCCCGACGATGCAGCGCACGCCGAAGGCGGCATAGGCCTCCGTGTAGCAGAAGGGCACGTTGACGCCGCGCGGATGTGGCGTGAGCTCGCCGCCGAAATCGAGCGAGATCGTCCCGCCCGCCACCGTCATGGTTGCCGTCACCTCGATCGGTTCGCCGATCAGGTCGATGCGCATCGCGGTCTCGAAACGGCCTTCCGGCAAGGATGCGACGGCTGCGCGCATGCCCGCCGCGGAACGCTCGAAGATAAAGGTCGCGAGGGTCTTGAGGTCGTCCAGCGCGAACTCGTCGCACATGCGCAGCAACGCGCGGCAGCCACCCTCATTCGCCGCGATCAGGGCGAAGAGCTCGCCCATCAACTGGTCCGGGAAGCGGACATTGGCGCGCAGGATCTGCTCGACATGCGCGTCCGGCCTGCCCTGGCGCAGGAAGCGCAGCACGGGGATGCGGATGCCCTCATGGAACACGTCGCGCCCGTCGAAGCCGATGCCCTGGCCACCGACATCGACGATATGCGTCGTGCTGGCAAAGAAGCCAACCAGCCGGCCGCGTCGGAAGACCGGCGTGACAACGCAGAAGTCGTTGAGATGACCGGTGCCGATCCAGGGGTCGTTGGTGATGGCGACGTCGCCTTCGTTCCAATCCTCGACAGGAATCGCGGCGAGGAAATGCCCGACCGAACGTGCCATCGCATTCACATGCCCCGGCGTGCCGGTGACGGCCTGCGCCATCATCAGCCCGTCCGGCGTGAAGATACCGGCCGAAAGATCCCCGGCATCGCGCGTGACCGGGCTGAAGGAAGTGCGGATCAGCGTCTGCGCCTGTTCCTCCACCACGCTGAGCAGCCGGCCCCACATGACCTGCATGGCGATCGCCTGGCGCGTGGTGAGAACCTGCCCGGTCATGCGGTGTGTCCTTCGTTGCGCAGGAAGACGAAGCCCTCGGCATCGCAGCGCGCCGTCATACCGGATGGGATGACCAGGGTGGTGTGGTCCTCGACGAGCAGCGCGGGACCATGGAGGTCACCGCCGGGTCTCAGCGCCGCGCGTTCGACGAGGCTCGCTGCGCGGGCGTCGCCGGTTTCGAGGTCATAGAGCCGCGCCTCGCCGGCATCCTGCACCGCGCCGTCGCGCGGCGGTGCCGCCAGCACCTCGGTTGGTTCGGCGCGCAGAGTGACGGTCAGGCTCCAGGCTGCGACCTCGATCGGTACGCCCTGCGGCAGCAGGCCGAGGCGACGCAGGTATTCGGCCTCGAAGGTATCGCCCAGGCGCTCGGCCAGGGTTGCGATCGGATCGGGTTCGAGCGGCAGCGTGATCTCGGTGCCCTGGCCGGTGTAGCGAAGGTCCACGGTCCAGGTCTCCTCGGCGTCGTCCAGGTTGCCGAGGCCCTGCAGCATCGCCTGCGCCTCCTCCCGCATCGATTGACGGATCGCCGCGACGCTGACCGGCGACAACAGCGCGAGCGGCGCGAATGCGCTGCGCTTCACGGTGAACGCCGCGGGCGCCACCAGGAAGCCGATCGCCGAGCCGACCCCGGCATTGGGCGGCAGGACGATCTCCCCGATGCCAAGCCGCCGCGCCACGCCCGCCGCGTGCAGCCCTGCCGCACCACCGAAGGCGAGCAACGTCCACCCTTCGAGGTCGCTGCCCTTCTCGGCAGCATAGGTGCGCGCGGCCGAAGCCATCGCCTCCTCCACAACCTCGGCCACCGCCGCAGCGGATGCATCGCCGGGCAGGCCGAGTGCGCCAGAAAGCGTCCCGCCTATCGCTTGCGCCGCCGCGTCGCGGTCGAGCGCCAGGCGACCGCCCGCGAAGCGCGCCGGGGTGATGCGGCCGAGCAGCAGGTCCGCGTCCGTGACCGTCGGCCGGTTCCCGCCGCGCCCGTAGCAGGCCGGGCCGGGATCGGCACCGGCGCTCTCCGGGCCGACCAGCAGGCGGCCGGCCCCGTCCACACGCGCGATGGACCCGCCACCCGCGCCGATCTCCACCAATTCCACGACCGGAATGCGCAGCGGCAGGCCGCTGCCCTTCTTGAAGCGGTAGACGCGGTCGGCCTCGAAGCTGCTCTCCTGCGTTGGGCGGCCGTTCTCGATCAGACAGATCTTCGCCGTGGTGCCACCCATGTCGAACGCGACGAGGCGATCGCGGCCGAGCCGCCGTGCCACTGCCGCCGCGAGCATCGCGCCCCCGGCCGGGCCGCTTTCGATCAACCGCACCGGCAGCCGCGCGGCTGTCTCGACCGAGGCGAGCGCCCCTTCCGACATCATCACCAGCACCGGCGCGGCGATACCGAGGCCGCGCAGCCCGTCCTGCATGCGTGCGAGGTAGGAGGCGACGAGCGGCTGCACATAGGCATTCGCGCAGGTGGTCGAGCAGCGTTCATACTCGCCGATCAGCGGCGACACGCGGCAGGACAGCGAGACCCGCACGCCCGGCAGCAGTCGCGCCAAGCCCGCGGCAAGTTGCTCCTCATGCGCCGGGTTGGCGTAGCTGTGCAGCAGGCAGACCGCGACGGCGGTCGCCCCGCTGTCGCGCAGCAGCCCGGCGATGCGCGCGACCTCACCTTCGGCCAGCGGCTCCACCACGCCGCCATCGGCGTCGATGCGTTCGCGCAGCCCGAAGCGGCGTTCGCGCGGCACCAGTGGCGCCGGCTTCTCGAGATAGAGATTGTACTGGTCGAAGCGATGTTCGCGGCCGATCTCGGGGGTGTCGGTGAAGCCTTCAGTCATGACCAGGGCCGTGCGCGCGCCCTTGCGCTCGATCACCGCATTAGTGGCGAGCGTCGTACCGTGCAGGAAAAGTCCAACCTCACCGGGCGCGACGCCGGCCTCGGCGAGCAGCTGCCGCACACCCTGCAATACGCCTTGCTCTGGCGCGGCAGGCGTGGTCAGCACCTTCCCCGTGACGAGTCTACCCCCAGCATCGAGGGCAATGTCGGTAAAGGTTCCGCCGATATCGGTGGCGATGCGGATCATGCCTGTCTTCGCAGCCTCTGCCATGTCGTCGTCATGGTCAGGCGTCGGCAGCGCCCTGGCCAGCGGCAACGGGGGGATTGTCCGCAGGGTGAGCAGCGGCCACCGATCCGTGCAGCGTCGCGAATGCGGCGGAAAGTGCGGACGCGGCCTCACGCAACGGGATGAGGCATCGCGCCGCGATGCGCTCGACCGGCTCCACGCGTGGCAGGAAGACGAGGTCGAGCACGCAGGCCACCGAAGCGCCAAGCATCACCGGCACGGCAATGGCGCCGACCGGCGGCTTTAGCGACACGTCCCGCATCCCGTAGCCCCGGCGGCGTGTCGCCTCGAGCTCCCGCACCACGGCGCGTTCCTGCGCCCGCGGCACGCAGAGGGCCAGCAGGCGCCGTCGCTCCGCCTCCGGGCACCAGGCAAGATAGGCGCGGCCAGAGGCGGATTGCGCCAGGGGCGAGCGCATGCCCTGGAAGTTGGCCTCGATGGCCACGCCGCATTGCGGGCGGTTGGAGGCACGGACGTGGATCTCGGTGCCGCCCAGCATCATCACATCGCTCGGCCAGCCGACCTTGCCTAGGAGCTCGACGAGGATCGGCGCGGAGGTCGCCGCGAGCCAGGTGTCGAAGTTGAAACCGGAGGCAAGGCGCGCGACACGCGGCGTCACCTCCCATCGCCGCCCCAGCGGCGCGCGGAGCACGTAGCCGGCGTCGGCCAGCGTCGCGAGCAATCGCAGGACGGTTGGGCGCGGGATTCCGCTGTCGCGCACGAGTTCCGGCACTGTCGCGCCACGCGATGCGTTGATCGTCGCCAGCAGGTCGAGCGCGCGCCGGACGGCACGGACATTGTCGTCGCGCCGCGGCGGCGACGCCATCAGTTCACGCGCGCGCCGGAGATCTCGACCAGGCGCTGATACATGGGCGAGGTCTCGCGCAGGTAGGCGGTGAACTCGGCCGGCGTGCTCAGCACCGGCTCGGTTCCCATCTCGATGAAGCGCTGACGCACGTCGGAATTGTTCACCGCCTTCACCACCGCGCCATAGATGCGGTCGAGCACCGCTGGCGGCAGGCCGGCCGGGCCGAACAGCGCCTGGTACGACTCGACGCGGAAATCCGGCAGCGTGCCTTCGGTGATGTTGGGCACATCCGGCAGCAGGGAGGAACGGCCACGGCTGCCGGCGATGACGATGGGCCGCAGCCTTCCGGCCTGGATCAGCGGCAGCATGGCAGTGATCTGGTCGATGACGATCGGGATCTGGCCCGCCGCGGCATCCTGCTGCGCGAGGTTGCCGCCGCGATAGGCGACATGGTTGAGCTGGAGGTCGAACTGCCGGCTGAGATATTCGCCCGCCAAATGGTTCGAGGTGCCGACGCCACTGGTTCCATAGGCCGCGCCGCGATTGCGCCGCGCCCATTCGATCAGTTCAGGCATCGTGCGGATTGGTAGGGCGGGATTCACCGCGAGCACGTTCGGCTGGAAGCCGAGATTGGTGATGTGGGTGAAGTCGCGGATCGCATCCCAGGTCAGCCCCTGCTGGAGATGCGGGATGATGGAATGCGTCGTGGTCGATCCGAAGCAGAGCGTATAGCCATCCGCCGGCGCGCGGGCGCAGGCCTCCGTACCGATCACGCCGCCGCCGCCTGCGCGGTTCTCCACCACCACCGGCTGGCCGAGTTCGCGCGCGAGCGGCACGGCGAGCAGGCGCGCCATGATGTCGGCGCCGCCACCAGGGGCGAAGGAAACGATGATACGCACCGGCCGGGTGGGATAGGCGTCCTGCGCCTGCGTCGGGCCGCTGAAGACAAGAAGGCTGCCCAGGGCCGCCAGGGTGGTCGTGATACGCCGGGACAACTGCATCATCGGATCGATCCCCTGAAGCAGCGGAGGCAGCCGCCGCAGACTGGAACGCTATGATGGGCGGGGCTTGCCGGACCAGGGGGCACTGCCGGCGATGCTCGCCTGGCGGACAGTTCCGCCGCGGCGAAGTCGGCGCTACCCCTCCGTGTAGCGATGCCGCAGATGCATGCGCCGCGCGGCCGGGTCGGGCCGCGGTACGGCCGAGAGCAAGGCCCGCGTATAGGCATGCTGCGGATCGTCGCAGACCTGCAGCGTCTCGCCGGTCTCCACCACCCGGCCGCGATGCATCACGGCCACCCGGTCGCACATGTAGCGGATCACCGAGATGTCGTGGCTGATCAGGATCAGCGCGAGATCGAGCTCATCCTGCAATTCCAGCAACAGGTCGAGCGTCCGCGCGCGGATCGACACGTCAAGCGCCGAGGTCGGTTCGTCGGCGACGATCACGCGCGGCGACAGCGCCAGGGCACGAGCGATGCCGATGCGCTGCCGCTGGCCACCGGAGAAGGCATGCGGGTAGCGCTCCGCCGAGCGGGGATCGATGCCGACCCGACCGAGCAGGGACGCAACCTTGTCCTGCAACGCCGCGCCGCGCGCCAACCCGTTCACCAGCAGTGGCTCGCCGACGATCTGCGCGACCGTCATTCGGGGATTGAGGCTCGCGAAGGGATCCTGGAACACCATGCGGATCTCGCGCCGGGCCGCGCGCAGCACGCCGTCGCGCGCCGTCACGAGGTCGATCACCGAGCCATCCTGCCTGCGGTAGTCGATTTTCCCGCCCGTCGGGTCCAGCACGCGCAGGATACAACGGCCCAGCGTCGTCTTTCCCGAACCGCTTTCCCCGACCACGCCGAGCGTCTCACCGGCGCTCACATCGAGAGAGATGCCATCCACCGCGCGGACCTCCCTCGTCTTGCGGCGGAACAGGCCCTTGGCGCTGGAGAAGCGCATCTCGACGTCGCGCAGGCTCAGCACCGGCGGCCCAACGGGACGCGACCGCCGCGCGAGCCGGATGGAAGATGGGCTTTCAAGCTTCGTCACGTTGCCGAGCAGCATGTGGGTGTAGGGGTCGCGCGGGTCCGCAAACACGTCATGCACCGTGCCGCGTTCGCGCACCTGGCCGCGTTCCATGACGACCACGTCATGCGCGATCTCAGCCACCACGCCCATGTCGTGGGTGATGAACATCATGGTCATGCCGCTGGCATCCTGAAGGCGGCGCAGCAGGTCCAGGATCTCTGCCTGGGTGGTGACATCAAGCGCGGTGGTGGGTTCGTCGGCGATCAGCACCGACGGGTTGCAGGCCAGCGCCATGGCGATCATTGCCCGCTGTCGCATCCCACCGGAGAACTCGAAGGTGTAGCGATCGACCGCGTTCTTCGGGTCCGGGATCTCCACCTGCGCCAGCAAATCCACCGCGCGAGCAAGCGCCTCGCGCCGTGACACGCCTAGGTGCAGCCGGACGGCCTCGCCGATCTGGTCCCCGATGCGATGCACGGGCGAGAGGGAGGACATCGGCTCCTGGAAGATCATCGCGATGTCATGGCCGCGCAGTTCGCGGATGGCGCGGCTGCGCGGGTGCAGCGCGGCGATGTCGAGCTCCGGCAGGTCCGGTCGGCGCAGCAGGATGCGTCCCGCGGTGATCCGCCCCGGTGGATCGACGATCTGCAGGATGGCGCGGGCCGTCACGCTTTTGCCCGAGCCGGATTCCCCGACGACGCAGGTGGTCTTGCCCCGCGCGAGTGACAGCGACACGCCGTCCACCGCCCGCACCAGCCCCGCGCGCGTTGGGAATGAAACGTGCAGATCCTGGATATCGAGCGCCAGGTCGTCGGTCATTTCTGGTACGGGTCCGCTGCGTCGCGCAGCCCGTCGCCCAGGAAGTTCAGTGCCAGCACTGCCAGCACCACCGCCCCGCCCGGCGCGAAGAGCCATGGCGCCGTCGCGATCGACCGGATGTTCTGCGCCTCGCGCAGCAGCACGCCCCAGGAGATGACCGGCGGCTGCAAGCCGAGGCCAAGGAAGGACAGCGCCGTCTCGGCCAGGATCATCGCCGGAATGGCAAGCGTGACGGAGGCGATGATGTGGGAGGCGAAGGAGGGCAGCATGTGGCGGAAGATGATGCGCTTTTCCGACACGCCATCGAGCCGCGCGGCGGTGACGAAATCCTCGGTCCGCAGCGACAGGAAGCGGCCCCGCACGACGCGGGCGAGCTGCGCCCAGCCCACCAGGCTGAGGATGATCGTGATGGTGAGATAGATGCGTTCGGGCGGCCAGTTCTGCGGCAGCGCTGCGGCCAATGCCAGCCAGATCGGGATGGTTGGCAGCGACAGGACGAACTCGATCACCCGCTGCACCGCGAAGTCGACCCGACCGCCGTAATAGCCCGATATGCCGCCCAAGATCAGACCGATGACGAGTGAGAGGAACACGCCCGCCAGGCCGATCACCAGCGAGGTCTGCGCTGCCACCATCATACGGCTGTACACGCAGCGCCCCAGCCGGTCGGCGCCGAGGAGATAGACCTGGTCGCGGGGGTTCTCCGGCGCCAGCAGATGCGTGCTGCTCGGGATCAGGCCGAAGAGGTGGTGTTCATATCCCTCGGTGAAGAAGGCCAGGTAGATCTTGCGATTGCCGTCGGGGCGGAAGCTCGGCGCCAGCGTCACGGGATCGCGGACCATGCGCATCGCCTGGACATGGGGCCGGAAACGCCGGGACCCGTCCTCCGCGGTGTCGATCCAGTGCAGCGCCTGCGGGGGATGGAACACGGCGCGGGCATTCTGCCGGCCGGGCTCGTTGATGGCGAAGAAGCCTGGAATGGCAGCCACAAGATAGAGGAACAGGACGATGACGCCGCCGATCATCGCCAGGCGGTGCCGGCGGAAGCTCCACCACATCAGTCGCCATTGCGAGGCGACCGCGAGACGCTGATCGGCAGGCTGCGGTTCCGGCGGCGCCGCCGTCGTGATCGGCTGGTCCATCAGTCGAACCGGATGCGCGGATCGATCACGGCGAGCAGGATGTCGGAGAGCAGCATCCCCACCAGCGTCAGCGTGCACATCAGCAGCAGGAAGGCGCCGGCGAGGTACATGTCCTGCGCCAACAGCGCCTGCAGCAGCAGGGGACCGGCGATCGGCAGGCTCATCACCACGGCGACGATGGTGGCCCCCGAGATCAGTTGCGGCAGCATCCAGCCGATGGTGGACACCAGCGGGTTGATCGCCAGCCGGACCGGGTACTTCACCAGCAGCCGGAATTCCGACAGGCCCTTGGCGCGCGCGGTGACGACATAGGGACGGTGCAGCTCATCCAGCATGTTGGCGCGCATGATGCGGATCAGCCCCGCCGTGCCGTTCACGGCGAGGATGGTGACCGGCACCCAGAGATGCGCCAGCAGGTCCTGCACCTTGGCGAGCGACCATGGCGCTGTCTGGTAGGCCTCGCTGAACAGCCCGGAGACATCCTGCCCGAGATGGACGACGGCCACGTACATGAGCACGAGGGCGAGCAGGAAGGAGGGTATGGCGAGGCCAAGGAAGGCGATGAAGGTGAAGACGTAGTCCGCGAGGCTGTACTGCCTCACCGCCGAGAGCACGCCGATCGGCAGGGCGATGGCCCAGGTCAGCAGTAATGTCGAACTAGTCAGCAGCAGCGTCAGGCCCATCCGTTCCCAGATCAGCCCGGAGACCGGCTGCTGCCATTCGAAAGACAGGCCGAAATCGCCACGCAGCAGGATGCCGCTGATCCACAGCCAGTACTGCACGATGAAGGGTTGGTTCAGCCCGAAGCGCTCGCGAAGTTCCGCCGCGGTCCGCTGGTCCACGATCTCGTTGGATGCCGCCAAGGTCGCGACATAGGTGGTGACGTAGTCCCCTGGTGGCAGTTGGATCAGGAAGAAGGCGAGGAAACTCACCGCCAGCAGCGACGGGATCATCCACAGCACGCGGCGGAGGATGAAGCGGGCCATCCCCGTTCAGGACGTGAAGAAGAACTGCTGCGGCATGGATGGCCCCGGATGCGGCCAGGACCAGCTGTTCGGCATGCTGGCCGGCACCCCTCGCAGGCGGTTCGACGCCACGCCGAAGGTATTCGGCGCCATTGCCACGCCGAGGCACTCGAACTGCTCGGCGGCGATGTCGAAGACCTGCTTCATCAGCCGGCCCTGCTCCGCCGTATCCGGCGTCGAACGCGCCGCGTCATACAGCCGCATCCGCTCCTTCTGATGATCCGGCGGCTCAGCGCCTTCCTTGCCACCCGACGCGTACCAGACGGCCCAGGGAATGGCGTAGCGCGTGCCCTGCGGGTGCTGCGCGAAATAGTCGCGCGGGTCGAGCATCGGCTCCAGCCCGCCCGGCCCCGGCCAGACCGCCATGTCCGGATCGTTGTTGTCGCCGCGCGTGTAGTACAGTGAACGGTCGATGGCGTTGATCTTCAGGTCGATCCCGATCTCGGCCCAGTGGCGCTTGACCAGTTCCAGCGCATCATTGTTGTCCGGGTAGAGCGCGGTGATCACGTCGATGGTCAGGAACACGCGCTGCCCGTCCGGGCGCAGGCGGAAGCGTTGCGTGTCGCGGCGGTTGTAGCCCAGGCGGTCCAGGATGCGGTTCGCCTCGGCTGGATCGTGATCGGTGAACTGGCGCGCCAGTTTCTCGTGATACCAGGGATGCGTCGGGCGGGGTCCGACCTGCCAGGGTTCGCTCTGGCCGAGATAGACGATATCCACGATCTCCGCCCGGTTGAGCCCGAGCGAGAGTGCGCGTCGGAAATCCTTGTTCCCGAGCATCTCCCGCATCTTCGGATCCTTGTGGGTGATATTCGGGTAGATGGTCATGGAATTCGACAGCGAGGCCACCGTCTCGAACATCCGGTAGCCGCCACGCTGCTGGTTCTGCGAGACGACCGGCTTGTTGGCGAGCGTGTCGATGTGGCGTTCCTGCAGATCCAGCCGGCCGCCGATGACGTCGAGCATCAGGCTCTCGACATCCTGGTAGATCTGGAAGTTCAGCCGATCGACATAGGGCAGTTGCCGGCCTTCCGTATCCACCTGCCAGAAGAACGGGTTGCGCCGCATCGTCACCCGCGTCGCACCGCCCTGGTAGGGTTCCTCAATCACCCAAGGTTCGAGCGTGGGCTTCTCCGGGTTCGACCAACGGGACGGAATCTCGATATCGCCGCAGCGCTGGCGGAACAGCTGCGCCCAGTCGGAGACATTCGCCGCGCGCAGTGCCGCCGGCAGCTCCGGGTTGAAGCGCGGATGGAAGCGGGAACAGTAATGCTTGGCGAACAGTGTCGGGTGCTGGCCGAGCGGTGTCGCCATCTGCTGCAGGAACAGCCCATAGGGTCCGGCGAAGGTGAAGCGCACCGTGGTGTCGTCCACCTTCTCGCAGCGCACCGGCTGGCCGTCGATCACCCACAGGCTGGGTGGTGACCGGTAGAGTTCGGTGTTCAGGATACAGTCATTCACCGAGAACAGGATGTCGTCCGCGGTGAAGGGCGCGCCGTCGGACCAGCGCATTCCGGGACGCAGCTTGAAGGTGAAGACCTTGCTATCGGGGCTGACCTCCCAGGACTGGGCAACGCCCGGCAGCACATCCGTGAACTGCATGTTCCAGCGGGTCAGGCCCTGATTGCCGACCAGACGCAGGATCCCGTTATGGTCCGACCCACCGCGCAGGCCGCGGCGGAGCGTGCCGCCATAGCGCGGATTGGGCTCATTCGGCGTGACGAGCAGCGGCGCGGTGCCGACACGTTCGGCGAGCGGCGGTAGCCGGTTCTGTTGCACGAGTGCCGTGAGATCCGGCGCTTCCCGCGGCGTCGCTTGCGCCACTGCAACCGCTGGCAGGCTGCCGGCAAGGGTAACGGCCGCCGCACCTTGAAGCATGCGACGGCGATTGAGACTGATCTCGTCCATTTCCGCTCGCTCCCACCGTGATTTGTGCCGGCAAAGGCCGATTTTTTACGACTCTGGCACGGTGGGAGCCGGCGCGGCAAGCAGGTGGGGCGGTCCGCCGGACGTCAGGCCGGCTTGAAACCGAGCGCCAGACGGAAGCGGTTCTTTACATGCACGCCATCGCGCGGTGGCAGCGCGCGGGGAAGGTTCTTCGCCTCGATCTTCACCACCGCGAGGTTCAGGCTTGCCCTCGCATGGATCCGGCGGCGCAGCGGCTCGATGCCCTGGCGTTCGGTCACCAGGTCGGTGACCGGGAAGCCACAGGCTTCTGCCACGCGATGGAGTTCGATGCCCTGCCCGGCATGGCTCGGCTGCATGCCGGTCTCGCCGAAATGGCCATTGTCGAGGATGACGATGGACAGGTTGCGCGGCTTGCGGATGCCGGTGGTGGCGAGCGCACCGAAGCCCATCAGCGCCTCCCCATCGCCTGTCAGCACAAGCACCGGGCGATCCGGCCGCGCGGTGGCGAGGCCGAGGCCAACCATCACGGCACTGCCCATCGCACCCCATAGGTAGTAGTTCAGGTCATGATCCCCTGCCGCCATGACATCGTAGGAGGGAGAACCAAGGCCCGTGACCACCAGAAGGTCGCCGCGGTCCCGGAGCAGATCGGCAACCACGGCCCGCCGATCGAGATGCCCGCCGATGCTCACTTCACCCACTCCTTCTCACCGATCAGCCTTTGCCCAAGCAGCAGCGCACAGGCGCCTTCGCCTTCGAAGGCCATGGTCGCCGCGCCACGCAGCAGCGGCGCGACCTGCTGTGGCTCGTCCGCGCGCCAGGTCATCACGCCCATGAGCCGCAGCGCCGCCTCGGTCGCCTGGCCCATCGGGTTCTGCCACGGGTTGAACTCCGCCCAGTCGCCACGCATCGTCACCACGGTCAGGAAGGGGAAGCGCGCGGTCTGGACCAAGCTCAGGGTATTGATGCAGTTGCCCGCGCCGGAGGACTGCATCAGCAAGGCCCCGCGCTCACCGCCAAGCCAGGCGCCGGCGAGGTAGCCGATGCCTTCTTCCTCGGTCGTCAGCACCACCGCCGTGATGTCGGGATCGGCCTCGGCGAGGCGGATCGCGGTGGAATGGCCGGCATCGGGCACATAGGCGATGTGCCTGACACCCGCTTGCTTGAGCACATCGAACACATCCCGGCGCCAATCGGGCGCGGTATCGCTTGTCCTGTCGGACGACATGGGGTCCTCCCGCTCGGCCGGGGATTCCGGCGTTCGGCGGGGGAGTTACGTCGGCTGCAGGCCCCGCGAAAATAGATTGTTGGAGGATCAGCTATACCACAATTCTATCGTTCGATGGGGCCGCGACCGCTGAACGGCTTCCTTTGCTCCAGGCACCGTGCCAGCCGCAGGTTTCAGAAACACCCATGCGCGGCGAGATATTGCTGCAGCGCTCCGCGACGCGTTCGCGCCGCCGACACTGCCTGGTCCGGCGTCACGGCACGAAACGCTACGCTGTCGCGGCTGCGCAGCTGCGCGAAGCCATCCTGGTCCGCCGAGGCCAGTACCGCGACCTTCGGGTAGCCGCCCGTCGTCTGATGGTCCGCCATCAGGATGATGGGATCCCCATGGCCAGGCACCTGCATCGAGCCACGCGGCAGTGCCTCGGACGGCATGTCGAGCGTTCCGACGATCGGTAGCTTCGGGCCCTGCAACCTGACGCCCATGCGGTCGTATTCGTTGCTGAGGGTGAAGGGCTCGCCCAGCAGGCGGCGGATCGTCTCCGGTGCGAAGAAGCGGTCCTGCGGCCCAAGCACCAACCGCACCTCCGGCCGCGGCCGCGACGTCACCGGCAGAGGAAGGTCGCGCTCGCGGGCCAGGCGCCGCTCGGCATCGCGGATCTCAAGATGCTGCCCCGCCTGCAGGCGGAGGCCGCCGAAATCCGACAGCACATTGGTCGCGCGGCTGCCGAGCCAGGCCGGTGCGACGATGTCGCCGGCGAAGGCGAGATAAGTCCAGCTTCCCCAGTAGCCCGGACGTACCGACAGCAACGATCCTTCGCGGACACCGAACACGCCCCAGGCCCCAACCGGCAAGCCATCGACGAAGCAATGGAAACCGCCGCCGACGCTCGCGACCGTCACCTCGCCCTCGATGCAGCGCAGCGCGACGCCGCCGATCGTCGTCTCGATCGCCGCCGCGTGCCCCGGATTGCCCAGCGCGGCCTGCGCGATGGCAAAGGCCTGGCGGTCCATCGGACCCGCCTCCGTCACGCCATAGCGCAGATAGCCGAAGCGGCCGTGGTCCTGCACCGTGGTGAGCGGCCCGGCGTGCTCGACAAGGAAGACGGCGCGGCTCATGGGGCGCTCTCCAGCGCATCGAATTCATCGCGCCCAATGCGGCGGAAGCGGATCTGGTCGCCCACCTCGAACAGGAACTGGCGTTCGCGATGCACGTCGACGATCCGTGCCGGGGACCGGCCGATCAGCCACCATCCCGTCGGCGCCGTCACGGTCGTGACCAGGCACATGGGCCCCGCGATCACGACGCTGCCCGCGGGCCTGCCTCGCACCGGGTTCGGCTTGCGGGGTATGCGGATCGCCTCCGGCACGCCGCCGAGATAGCCATAGCCTGGCGCAAAGCCGAACATGAAGACGCGGTATTCGCCCGATAGATGCGCGGCGATCACCGCTTCCTCGCTCATGCCGCAGCGCTGCGCCACCTCGGCGAGGTCGGGCGCAAAGGGCTGTTCGTAGCACACGGGCAGTTCGTGGAGCGCCGCGTCGGCCAGTCGCGGATGCGGCTCCGCGAGCAGTGCCTCGACATGCGTGCGTACCTCGCCGGGCGACACCTCAATGGGATCGTACCCCACCAGCACCGCGGCGTAGGACGGTGTGCTTTCCGTGAAGCCGCCGAAGGGCCGTGCCCGCAGCGCCGCATCGAAGGCGAGCACGCGTTCACTGACGGTGACATCGACCGTATCCCCGAACTCGACCAGCAATCCCTGGTCGCCCGCCGGACGCAGGCGAGGAAACCGGGCGGGCCGCACCGCAATCAGATCCGTTCGGCCGGCAGGAAGGATTTCAGCGTGACGCCCGCCTTCTCCAGCGCGTGACGCACGCCACGCGCCATGGCCACCGCATGGTCGCTGTCGCCATGAATGCAGATGGACACGGCATCGAGGGGCACCGCGCCCCCATCCACCGTCCTCATCCGGCCCGTATCGAGGAAATGCAGCAGCCGCGCGGCGGCCTCCTCCGTGCTCTCGATCATCGCACCGGGCTGGCTGCGCGGGACAAGCTGGCCCTGTGGCGTATAGCCGCGATCGGCGAAGATCTCGGCATAGGTCGTCAAGCCCGCAGCACGCGCGGCGGCTTCGAACTCGCTGCCCGGCATGGCCAGCACCGCCAGCCCATCGAAGGCACGCACGGCGCGCGCGATGGCCTCGGCGACGCTGCGATCCTCCGCGGCGACATTGCCGAGCGCGCCATGCGGCTTGACGTAGGCAATCTTCACGCCGGCCAGGTGGCCAATGCCGATCAGCGCACCAATCTGCGCCGCGACGAAGCGTTCGATCTCGGCCGGCGGGTAAGGCAGCCGGCGACGGCCGAAACCCTCCCGGTCCGGGTAGCCGGGATGCGCGCCGACGGTCACGCCGCGCTCGCGCGCCTGGGTCAGCGTGCGGAACATCGTCTCGGGATCGCTGGCGTGGCCGCCACAGGCGATGCTCGCGCTGGTGACGATGTCGAGCATCGCCGCGTCATCGCCCATGCGCCAGGGGCCGTAGCCTTCGCCCATATCCGCGTTGAAGTCGATCAACCGTTCCGGCATCGCGTGGCACCCCTTGTCCGGCAGCCCATGGCAGCAGAATTCGCTTCCATACAGCCAGGGCCGGCGGACCGCTAATCCGGCGTCGCACCCGATGCCCGCACCACCGGCGCCCAGTCGGCGACCTGCCGGCGCACGAAGGATTGCGCCGCATCCAGGTAGAGCTGGCCAGGCGTGCTCGACATCTCGTCAAGCCGCTGGCGCACCGCCGGTTCAGCCTGGGCGGCGCGCATCGCTCCCGC
Organism: Roseomonas sp. SRI_022; assembly: GCF_057586215.1. Lineage (NCBI taxonomy): Bacteria > Pseudomonadati > Pseudomonadota > Alphaproteobacteria > Acetobacterales > Roseomonadaceae > Roseomonas > Roseomonas sp. SRI_022. The sequence continues at coordinate 54,041 of NZ_JBYCZL010000001.1, read as the reverse complement.
CAGCGCTTCGAGGATCGGCCGCGGTGTCCCGGCCGGCGCGGCCAGCCCGGCCCAGCCATCAGCAACCACGCCGGGGAAGCCCAGCTCGCTGAAGGTCGGCACGTCGGGAAATCCCGGCGAGCGGCTAGCGGAGGAATTGGCAAGGGGCAGCATGGTGCCCGCGCGGATGAAGCCGCTTGTCGCCGTCAGGCTTTCGATGATGCCGGGGATGGTGCCGCTCATCAGGTCGGCGCTGGACTGCGCCAGGCTACGATAGGGAACGTGCTCCAGGGTGACGTGCGCGGCGGCGGCGAGCTGCACGCCGAGCAGGTGGGCGACGGAGCCGACGCCCGTGGTGCCGTAATTCAGCCCGTGCCCGCCGCGCGCAGCCGCGATCCAGCCGGCAAGGTCGCGGATCGTGCCGCCCGGACGCACGCACAGCATCCAGGGCGTCTGCAGGATCATGCCGATATGCGCGAAATCGCGGTCGGCATCCCAGGTGATGCGGTCGCGATAAAGCGTCTGCCCAACCGCCATGCCGCTGATTGTCGAGACGACGAGCGTGTACCCATCCGCCGGGGACCGCGCCGCGGCGGTGGTGCCGATCGTCGCGCCGGCGCCGGGCCGGTTGTCCACCACGATAGCCTGGCCGAGATGCCGCGACATCGCCTCGGCATAGACGCGGGCCACGAGGTCCGTCGCCCCACCGGTGCCGAAGGGCACGATCAGGCGGATCGGCCCGCCGCGCGGCCAGGCGGGCGGGGCCTGTGTCAGCCCGGGCCGCGCCAGGACAAGGCCGGGCAACGCGGCAAGCACGGTACGGCGCAGGACACGCATCAGCTCAGTTCCCCATCGATGAAAGCCGGGATGATCATCTGCACCAGGGTGCGGACGACCGGCAGGTGGTCCGCTGTGAAGTGCCGCGCCACGTGCAGCAGGTTCACCTGGCCAAGCGCCCGGCCGCGCCACAGCACCGGCATGTTCAGGATGCTCTCGCAGCCCAGCGCGAAGATCTTGTCGTGGTCGGGAAAGTCGCGGCGAATGTCATCGGCGTCATGCCCGATATAGGGCTGTTGCGTCTCGGCGACGCGGCGCTGCGTCGGCGCCTCGGTGAACGCCTTTCGCCCGCGCGCGGGATAGAGGTCCGGCCGGCTGCTGTAGAGGCGTTCCGCCACACCCTCATCCCAGCGATAGGTGAGGATGGTCAGGAATCGGTGCCCGACAGCCTCCTGCAAGGCGGCATCGAGTGCGGCGAAACTCGCCCCGGGCTGCTGCGGATCAGCCAGTGCGGCGGCGATGCGCTCGGCGGGCGCCTGCATCACCGCCTCCGCAGCGGCAGTTCGATAGCGGAAGCGCGATCATCACCGCGCAGCAGCGTGAAGCGCGGCGGACGGCCATGCGGCACCTGCACGCAGTGATCCGCATCCGCGCCGGCGATGGACAGCCGAATGCGGCTGCCCTTGCGGAACACCCAGGAGGTCGGCAGCAATGGAATGCGGATACGCTCCGCCTCGCCGGGCACCAGCGGCGCGGCATGGTCGCGGCGGAAGCTACGGAATGGCCAGGTGGTGCGATAGCGGTCCGGCGCCGGGCTTTCCTTCCGGTGCAGTGCGCGCAGCAGCCCTTCGGTCACGTAGCGAACGCTGCCATCCGCCTCGACCTCCGACAGATAGACGAAGATGGACGCATCCGGTTCGCTGCAGGCGAACCACAGATCGGCCAAGCCATGTCCGGTCAGTTCCATCTCGGCGTCGAGCGGCGCGGAGGTCCAGCAGGTCAGCGGTGCGGCGCGCTCGGCCCAATCTAGATGGTAGGTCGTGCTGTTGATGCCAGCGATGCGCTCGTAGCGCGTGCCACTGCCGCTCCCGAGCGAGAAATCCGCCTGCGCGGTGTCGGCGCCTGACTCGCGCGGCGCGGCATCGGCGAGCCCCGCATCGGGTGCGAGATGCAGGCGCTGCGTCGCCCCGACCGGCGGCCAGGCGGCGGCATCGCGCCATTCCTCGCCATGCAGGCTGAAGTAGTGGATGCGCGCCTCCGCCTCGAGCCCGGTCGCGCGCCCCATCAGGTAGTGGTCGAAGAACCGCACCACCTCGCCGAGCAGCGCGAATTCCGGTTCCACCCGCGCCCGCCAGGGCGAGACGTTGCAACGCGCCCCATGGTCCCAGGGACCGAGCAGCAGATGCACCGGATTGTCGCGCAGCGTCAGGAAGCGCGAGATCGCCCCGTTCGCGTAGCCCGCGCCATCCATCCAGCCGGAACAGGCGAAGACCGCCACATCCGGCCGAATTCCCTCGCTGACGGAATAGGGGCTGAAGGAGGCAGAGCTGAAGGACGGATCATAGGGCAGCGGTTCCTCGCGGAAGCGGAACTCGCCCATGAAATCCGGCTGGCGGAAATTGCCGGCATGCTCGTGGATCGCCTGGGCAAGGAGCGTGCCCTCGGTGTCCTCATCCACCGGATGCGGGCCGGCGAGGTCGGGATTGGCGTAGTAGACGAAGTTCTTCAGCAGATCCCGACGGTCGTGATCCATGGCGATCATCAGCTCGTCATAGGATCGGGCGAGCTGCTTCAGCAGGATGCCGCCCGGATAGTAGTTGTCTGCATAGGTGTCCCACACGGCAAAGAGCGGCGCGATCGCCTTGACCGCGGGATGCCCGGTGCTCGCCAGGAAATCCGAGGCCGCGCCGGGATAGGAAATGCCGGTGGCGCCGATGCGCCCGTCCGACCAGGGCTGCGCAATGATCCAGTCGGCGATCTCGCGGCTGTCCTCGCGCTCCTTGGGAGAGCGGAAGCTGTCGCGCGTGCCGAAGCTCGCACCCGTGCCGCGCACATCGACGACGACAACCGCGTAGCCGCGCGGCACCAGCAGGTCGATGAACTTGCCCGCATTCGGCGTCGCGTCGCCGCTGCCGCCCTCGCGCAGACGGAAGCGCCGGTAGTACGGGGTGGCGATGATGACCGTGGGCACCGGCCCGGTCGCGCCCTCCGGCAGCCAGGCATCGATGGCGATGCGGCAGCCATCGCGCATCGCGAGGTATCGCGACAGCGGCTTGGCCGGCCGTGCGAAGGGCACCTCACGCGCCTTCAGGTAGGCGCCGGGCGGCACGACCCAGGCGGGGCTGTCGAGATCGCTGTCCGGCATGGTCTGGTCCTCGCGAGGGGGAATGTGACGAGTGAATGTCTGGCCCTTCGCTGCGTCAAATGCATAATGGGGTGCATTTCGTGCGTTTTTCGCAGGTGACAGGTGATCAATCAGCGTGCGCTGGAGGCCCTGCGGGCCTTCGTCGAAGGCGGCTCGATCGCCCAGGCGGCCGAGCGGCTGGGCCGCACACCGCCCCAGGTCGGTCGTCTGCTCGCCAGCCTTGAGGCAGAACTCGGCCTTGCCCTCTTCGCGCGGCACAACCGCCGCCTATCCCTGACGCCGGAGGGCGTGCGTTTCCATCGCCAGGCCGAACGCGTCCTCGCCGGCCATGACGGCTTGCAGCGTCTTGCCGAGGAGCTGCGCTCAGGCCGGCAGGCGGGCCATGTGCGCATGCTCGCGGCGCCGCACATGGTGCGCGCGCTGATGACGCCGGTGCTGCTCGCCATGGCGCGCCGCAACCCGGCCTTCAGCGCCACCGTCGACGTGCGCGTGCGCCTCGACATCGAAAGCTGGGTCGGGCAGGAGGCTTTCGATCTCGGCATCACCGTGCTGCCGCTCGTGCATCCGGCACTAGAGATCGAGGAATTCTGCCGCACAGAAGCAGTCGTCGTGATGCCGCGAGACCATCCGCTGGCGGCGGAGAGCGTGATCACGCCGGCGGAACTGATCCGCCACGATCTGGTGGCGACGCATCCGCGATCCCTCGTGAGCCAGCAGGTGGACCAGCTGTTCCGCGCGGAACAGGGCAAGCCGCGGATACGCTTCGTCGCGCCGAACGGGGCGGTGGCCTGCGAGCTCGCCGCCGCAGGGCTCGGCGTGACGCTGGCCGACCCCTTCGTGGCGGAATCGAGCGGTGCGGCGGGTTTCGTCATGCGCCGCTTCCGGCCGGCGATCGCGCTGGCCTATGGCCTGCTGTTCCCGAGTTGGCAGCCGCGCTCGCAGGCCACCGCCGAACTCGCCGGCCTGATCGCCGCACATGGCCGCGCCCAGGCGGCGACGCTGGCGCGGCGCGTCTCGCGCGTCAGGACCGTTTCAGCGCTGTAGCGCGCTCAATAGACCACGGTCTCGTGCAGCGGCTCGCCGGCCCGGATGCGGGCATAGCCGAGCGGCGAGAGATCGAGGCTGCGGTATTCGCCATGCAGGATCCATTCGGCCACGCCGCGCCCGGTGGCGGGGGCGTGCTGCAGGCCATGGCCCGAAAAGCCCGTGGCCAGGATCAGGTTTGCCACCTCGTCATGCGGGCCGATGACGCCGTTGTGGTCCAGGGTGTTCACCTCGTAGTGGCCGGCCCAGGCACGTTCGATGCGGAGCTGCTCGAGCGCCGGGACGCGGTGCGCCAGGACCGGCCAGAGCACCTCCTCGAACAATTCATGCGCCGGACTGAAGTCGTCCGTCGCATCGGGATCGGCGTCCTCCGGCGGCACGATGCCGGCGATGAAGCCGTTGCCTTCCGGTCGCATCCAGGCGCCACTGGTGTCGAACAGCATCGGCATGCCGGCGCCGTCGAGCGGCGCGCGCAGAGTGAAGACGGTGCGCTTGCGCGGTTCCACCGGCAGCAGCAGGCCGTGCCGCCGCATCAGCGCCCCGGAGGACGGGCCGGCCGCCATGACGCACCAATCGACCGGGATGGTGTCGCCCTTGGCGGTGACGACCGCCGTCACACGACCGCCGTGCATCTCGATCCGCGTGGCCTCGGCGTCCAGGTATTCGGCCCCCATGCGCCGTGCCGCGCTGCGCACCAGTTGCAGCAAGGACCAGGCATCGAACCACCCCTCGTCGCGCAGCCCTAGCGTGCCGATGCCGAGATCCGTGACATTGAGCCAGGGGAAGCGCTCCGCGAGTTGCGCCGGCGACATCACGACCACCGCGGCGCCCTGCGCCGCTTGCATCTCCGCGCCGGCACGCCGGATCTCCTCCGTGCCGGGGGTGCCGAGGAACAGGTACCCGCGCTCAACCCGCCCAATATCGGCGTCGTTGCCGAAGCGCTGCTTGAGCTCTCGCAGAAAGGCGGCGCCGAACAGGCTCATCCGCACATTCACCGGGCAGCCGAACTGCGTGCGGATCGAGGCCGCGGACAGCGCGGTTGAGGAGCGGGCATAGGTCGCATCGCGTTCGAGGACGAGGATGCGTCCGCGAAAGCCCAGCTCGCGCAGGAAATAGGCGGTGCAGGACCCGACGATGGCGCCACCGATGATGGCCACCGTGCCGATCGCCTCCGCACGCTGCGGCGGCGCGGTCATCGGCATGCGGGTGCTGTGCTCATTCCAGCTCCAGGATCGGTTTGCGACGGATGGCGGGGATGGTGGCGCGGCTTTCGGACTTCGGCAATGTCGCCCGGAGGTCCCGCGACGGCGCCACCCCTGGCGCGCAAGGCCGCGCGGCCCCACACTTCGCGCAACAGTGACGGAGGCCATCACGATGCTGACCAGACGTTCCCTGGCGACGCTGCCGATGCTCGCCCTGCCGGGCCTCGCCGCGGCGCAGGGTTGGTCGCCCTCCGGGCCGATCCGCGTCGTGCTGCCCCAGGCGGCCGGCTCCTCGGGCGACATCATCCTCCGTTCGATGGCCGAGGTGATGACGCGCGAACTGGGCCAGCCCATCGTCGTGGAGAACCGCCCGGGCGCGAACGGGTCGATCGCCGCGAGCTACGTCAAGCAGCAACGGCCCGATGGGCAGACGCTGATGCTGCCCGGTGTGTCCATGGTGGCGTTCAACCAGCATCTCTACGCCAACCTGCCTTTCGATCCGCTGCGCGACTTCACCTACATCGCGCCGGTCACCAACACGGCCTTCGTCGTCATCGCCAGCCGACAGAGCGGTATCACGACGCTGCGCGAGCTCATCGATCGCGCACGGGCCCAACCGGACCGGCTGACCTTCTCCTCCGCCGGCATCGCCAACACCACGCATTTGGCGATGGAAATGCTGGCCGATCGTGCCGGCGTGAAGATGACGCATGTGCCCTTCGGCGGTTCGCCGCAGGCGATGACGGCCGTCGCCGCCGGTCAGGTCGATGCCATGACCGCGGTGCTTGGCATCGCCCTGCCGCTGATCCGCGGCGGCCAGGTCGTGCCACTTGCCGTCGTGCGTGACGCCCGCGCGCCCGTTCTGCCGGACGTGCCAACCCAGGCCGAGGCCGGCGTGCCGGGTCCGGTCATTCCCGGATGGTTCGCCCTGGTGGGCCCGGCCGGCATGCCGGATGCCGCCGTGGTGCGGCTGAATGCCGCAACGCGCGCCGCGCTGTCGGACCCCGCCGTCAAGGCGCGCCTCGACGCCGCCGATCTGGAAGCACTGTTCAGCACGGCTGCCGAACTCCGGGCGCGGCTTGAGGAGGAAAGCAGGATCTGGGGCGACTTCATCCGGGCGCGCGGCCTGCGCCTCGAATGAACGGACTTCGCTATGCGCGCTCCGCCTCATCCCATTTGCCGAGTTCCTTCGCCGCGGAGCGCACGGCGTCAAGGATGCCCTGGTAGCCGGTGCAGCGGCAGAGGTTGGAGGAAAGGAGATGCCGCAGGCTGTCCTCGGCCAGCCTCTCCTCGCGCTCCAGCATCCAGGTGGCGAGCATCAGGAAACCCGGCGTGCAAAAGCCGCATTGCAGGCCGTGATGCTCCTGAAAGGCGCGCTGCAGGACGTTGAGCGTGCCGTCCGGGGCTGCCAGTCCCTCGATGGTCCGGATGGTCGCGCCATCGGCCTGCACGCCAAACATCAGGCAGGAGCGCATCGGCACGCCATCCACCAGCACCGTGCAGGCGCCGCAGACGCCGTGCTCGCAGCCAAGATGCGTGCCGGTGAAGCCGCAGGTATCTCGCAGCGTGTCGGCCAGGGTGAGCCGGGCCTCGATCTCGACCGCCTGCGCTTCGCCGTTGACGGTGAAGCGCACGACATGGCGGCTCACGCGGCACCCCCGGCCGGGCGGCGAGCCGCAGCGTCGCGGATCAGGGCGCGGATGCGCGGCGGCGTGGCAGGGATCTCGGCAATCTCGACGCCGAAGGGGGCGAGCGCATCGGTGATGGCATTGGCGATCACCGCCGGCGCGCCGATGGCGCCCCCCTCGCCGAGGCCCTTCGCACCCGTCGCCGTGGCCGGGCTGATGGTCTCGAGGTGGTGGATCTCGATCGCCGGAATCTCGGCGACCGTCGGCAGAGCGTAGTCGGCGAACGTACCGGTCAGGATGTTGCCGTCCTCGGCGTAGATCACTTCCTCAAACAGCGCATTGGCAATACCCTGGGCGACGCCGCCACGCACCTGCCCATCCGCGATCATCGGATTGATGATCCGCCCGGCATCCTCGACGACGAGGTAGCGTTCGATGCGCACATGCCCGGTCTCCGGGTCCACCTCCACAATGGCGGCGTGGCATGCGTTGGAGAAGGTGCCTTCGGGGTCGTAAGCCGCAGTCTCGGCCAGGTTGAAGCCGTCGAACAGGTCGCTGCGCTGGTGCACTTGCCGCGCCAGCGCCGCGATCGGCACCGACGATCCGTTCGCTGACACGGCCTGCCCGTCGCGCAGCACGATCCCCTCCGCCTTCGCCTGCAGGACCTTCGCCGCCGCCGCGCGCAGGCGGGCGGCCAAGCGGTCGGCCGCTTCCTGTGACGCGCCGCCGCTGATCACCATGGACCGGCTGGCGAACGTGCCCCAGCCATAGGGCGTGCGGTCGGTGTCGCCATGGATGACGCGCACGCCCTCCGGTGCAATGCCCAGCCGATCGGCGACGATCTGCGCAAGGGCCGTGCGCAGCCCCTGGCCATGCGGCGAGGCGCCGATGCGAAGTTCCACCTCGCCGCCTGGCGTCATGGCGATATCCACCACCTCATAGCCCGGCACGATGCCCATCCCACGTGCGGCGAAAGCGGGCGAGCCATAGCCCGTGCGTTCATTGAACACGGCAAGACCGAGGCCAAGGTAGCACCCCTCCGCCCGAGCCACGGCCTGGCGCGCGCGGAAGGCGGGAATGTCGAGCCGTGCGACGGCATCATCGAGCGCTTCGACATAACTCGCCTCGTCCAGCATCAGCCCTGTCACCGTGCGGTGTGGGAAGCTGTCGACCAGGTTGCGCCGGCGCATGTCTTCCGGCGCGAGACCGATGCGCGCGGCCGCGCGGTCCATCAGCCGCTCGATGCCGAAGGTAATCGCCGGCCGCGACACGCCGCGATATGGCGCCATGGGGCAGGTATGCGTCAGCACGCCACGCGCCCGCGCAGCGTAGGTCGGCACCTTGTAGGGACCCGGATACTCCGCGAAGGCCATCAGCGGCTCGACGCCGCAGGTCGTCGGATAGGCCGAGAAGGCGCCGACATTGGCGAGGATCTCCGCTTCCAGCCCCAGCAGCGTGCCATCGGTGGCGAAAGCGCCGCGCAGCCTGTGCTCCTGATCGCGGGAATGGGCCGAGGCGATAAGGTTCTCGTTACGATCCTCGATCCAGGCGAAGTCGCGGCGATGCTTCCGCGCCAACCAGACCAGCACCGCGTATTCGGGGAACAGCGCCATCTTCTGCCCGAAGCCGCCGCCGACATCCGGCGCGATCACCTGAAGGTCGGCCTCGGGCATGTTCAGCAACTCGGCAATGCCAGTGCGCAGCATGTGCGGCATTTGCACCGAGGCGGTCAGCCGCACGCGCCCCGTGCTGCGGTCGTATTGTGCGCAGCCGCCGCGTGCTTCCATCGGTGAGGCGTTCTGCCGCCCGGAGCGGAAGGCGAATTCCACGACATGCGCTGCCGCGGCGAAGGCTGCCGCGCATTCAGGCGGCGCCAGAATGCCTTCGACGGCGACATTGCCCGGTGCGATCGCATGTACCTGCGGCGCGTCCGGCCGCAAGGCAGCCGCGATATCCACCACCGGCACCGTGGCGTCGAAGGCGACCTCGATCTCCTCCAACAGATCCTCGGCGAGGGCCGCATTCTCAGCGGCGATGGCGGCGATCGGCTGGCCAACGAAATGCACCGCGTCCGACGGCAGGACAGGCTGTTCGACCGGGCGATAGGCGAAGCGATGTAGCATCGGCCTGATCGTGCCGGTGCCAGCCATCTCGGCGGCACTGACGAAGATGGCGCCCGGCGGCATGTTCGGCGGCGGTCGCAGTGACGCGATCCGCCCACTGGCGATCGGGCTGCGCAGGAAGCGCACCGCGCGTGCCCCGGCCGCGACGTCGGCGGTGAAACGGCCTTGGCCCCGCAGCAATGCGGGGTCCTCCAGTCGGCGGATACTGCGGCCGACCCAGGTCACGAGGCGAAAGCCATCTCGAGCGCGCGGCGCACCATGGCGCCAACGAGGTCTCGGCGGTACGCCGCCGGGGCGTGGATGTCATCCTGTGGGTCGCACTCCGCGGCAGCCTGCGCGGCGGCGAGACGCGCCGCCGCGCCGCCGGCTGGGCGGCCGATCAGCGCCGCGGCAGCCTCCGGAGCAAGGACCGGCGTGCCGCCGATGCCGCCAAGGGCGATGCGCGCCTCCCGAACCGCGCCGGTTTCGATCCGCACGGCAACGACGGCCATTGCGAGCGCGAAGTCGCCCGCTCGCCGGCTGAACTCGGCGAAGCCGCAGCGCCAATCCTCGCTGAGCAACGGCAGGCGTGCCTCGACCAACATCTCCCCCGGGCCAATCGCGGTGGTGAAGACGCCCTGGAACCAATCTTCCGCCGCGACCTCGCGATGCCCATCAGGTCCGGTGAGAACCAGCGTCCCGCCCAGTGCCAGCGTCGTCGCGCACCATTCGGATGCCGGGTCGGCATGCGCCAGGCTGCCGCAGAAGGTGCCGCGCATGCGGATCGGCGCATGGGCGATGTGCTGCGCGACCAGCGGGAGCAGGCGGCCCACCGGACCGGTGGCGGGCGCCTTCTCGAACCAGGAATGGCGCGCCAGAGCGCCGATGCGCAGGACGCCGTCCCCTTCCTTCACGTAGGCCAGGGCGGGGATGCGGTTGATGTCGATCAGTATGCCAGGCCGGGCCATGCGGAACGCCATGGTCGGCACCAAGGACTGCCCGCCGGCGAGGATGCGAGCCTCATCGCCGCCGCCATGAAGCAGGGCGAGGGCCGCCTCCAGCGTCGATGGCGCGTGGTAGTCGAAGGCAGCGGGCTTCATCGCGGGTCCCGGTCCATGAATCGGATGCGTCGGATCACACCAGAACTTCGCGAAACAGCCAACGCGCGCTGCGGGCGCGCACCCGCCAACCGCTACGCCAGCCGCTGCCGGAAGAAGGCGATGGTGCGTTCCCAGGCCAAGGTCGCCGCGGCTTCGTCGTAGCGTGGCGTCGAGTTGTTGTGGAAGCCGTGCTGGGTGCCCGGGTAGATGTGCATCTCATGTGGCACGCTGCCGGCCTTCAGCGCCGCCTCATAGGCCGGCCACATGGCGTTGATGCGTTCGTCGCGCTCGGCGTAGTGGATCAGCAGGGCGGCCTTGATGGCGGGCACCGCGGAAGTTTCCGCCGCCGCGCCGTAGAACGGCGCGCCGGCCTGCATCCCGCTGCCGAGTTGCGTCGCCAGGAAGTTGGTCGTGCCGCCGCCCCAGCAGAAACCCGTGACGCCGAGCCTGCCCGTGCTCAGCGCATGCGCCTTCAGGTAGAGTGCACTGTTCAGCATATCGGTCCGTAGCTTCGCCTGATCGAGACGGCTCTGCATCTCGCGTCCGTCATCATCGTTGCCCGGATATCCGCCAAGCGGCGACAGCCCGTCCGGTGCGAGAGCGAGGAAGCCCGCGACAGCCGCGCGCCGCGCGACATCCTCGATATAGGGGTTGAGCCCGCGGTTCTCATGGATCACCAGCACCGTGGGAAACGGCCCGGTGCCGGAAGGCTGCACCAGGTAGCCGCGCATCGTCCCGCCGTTGCCGCCCGGCGAGGGATAGCTGACGTAGCGTCCGAGGATGCGCGGATCCGTGAAGGAGATCGTCTGCGCGCTTGCGTAGCGGGGCAGCAGAGCCTGCGCCATGGCAAGCCCGCCGGCAATGGCGGATGCCGCCTCCAGGAAGCTGCGGCGATCCATCCGGCCGTGACAGTACTCGTCGTAGAGATCGAAGACGCGCTGGTCGATGAACTCCTGCGTCAGCGCCTGCGGCTCGGTGGTTTCAACGCTGCTCATGATCGTGCCCTTCGATTGGCTATCGCGCGAGAGGATCGGGTCGCATCTGCACGCGGAACACGCGGGGCCGCTCGCCGCGCCCGCTTTCGCTGTGGAACGGCGCGCGCGTGCCGGTGGTGGTCCAGACGCCCCGGCCGCGCCAGCCGATACTCGGGTCATCGATCCGGCCGTCGACGTTTTTGGTGAAGAACCCAAGCGGATAGGGCACGCGCAACTGATGCAGCCTGCCATTCACCAGCACAGTCAGCGACTCGCTGCCATTGGTCGAGGCGATCGGCACATCGTTGCCAAGACCCAGCGTGTTGAAGCGATCGACCCAGATGTAATAGGCGTGATCGGCGCTGCCCGCCGGATCGAGCCCTGCGAATTGCGGTCCGGGAAATCGGTAGAGCGTCCAGCCTTCGTAGCAATGCTCACCGGTCGCGGCATTGGGGCCGGTCAGCGGGCCCCGGCATTTCGACCGGTCGAAGCTCGCCATGTGGCCGCTGGCCAACGTGGTCCAGGCGACGCCGTTGCTGTCCACATCGAGGCCGCGCGGGCTGAAGCTTCCGGGGGGCGGCCGGAACACCTCCGCGAGGCCGGTCCGGGCCGGATCGACGCCGGGGATGAAGCGGATCAGGTAGCCGGGCTGGTTGCCGCCCGCGAAGCCCGCACTCATCGACTGGCCCCAGATCGAACCATCGGTCGGGCTCGGCTGCACGCCATAGAAGCCGGCGATGATGCGGCGCTGCCGGTTCGGGTCCAACGGCTGGTTGGCTTCGGTGTATTCGCCGCGGCGGCCCCAGCCGGGCACGTCCACGATCAGCGGCGCCCAGCCCTGGGAGGTCCGCGCGTCACGCGTATCGAGGAAGCGTCGCGTGTTCAGCCAGCCGACCGCACCACCGCCCGCGCCGCCCCAGCTCGTCCACAGCGTGTGGTCGGCGTCGTAGCCGAAATAGAGGTGATGCGTGCTGAAGCAGGTGTCGATCAGGTCGAAGCGCTGCGTGCGCGGGTCATAGACCGACAGGTGCCGTGTCGCGGCATTCAGCGGCGCGACGCGCGCAGAAGGATGGTCGCCGCCCGCGCTGCACCAGGCGGGCTGTGCTTCCCCGGGGCGGATGCGCGCGGTGAACCACACCAGGCCGCGATGATCGAGGATCGGATTGTGGATGCTGGTTCGGCTGTCCCAGATCGCCTCGTCACCCCAGAAGGGGGAAGTTCCGAGAGGGTTGTCGGCACTGGTCGGCGTGTCCGGATGCGCATAGGGGTGGCGGATGGTCCAGGTACGGTGGCTCACCGGGTCAAGCACCGGCACCTCGTCCGACGATTCCTCGGGCGAGCCATAGATCAGGCCATTGGCGTTCAGCGTCGGCTCGCGCTTGTCGGTGGAGATCGCGTCGTGCTGGTAGGTGGTAAGCGAGGCCCAGTCCCACAGCGTGACGACCATGTTGCGTTCCAGCCCCTCCGGCCGGCGCGGCTGCTCGGCGGGTAGTTCGCCCGCCCGGACGCGGTCGGTCCAGTCCGCGAACAGGTCGAGGCCACGTTCCGGCCCGAGCCGCCCGATCGACCCGGCCATGTTGTTCATCGCCTGGCCCGACTGAATGCGCCGCAGCCACATGTCATAGGAGTTGCCGATCTCGGCGAGTGACTCACTGGGCCGCCGGACGTTCTGGGTGCCGAGGCCATGGCAGGACTGGCAGGATTGCTTCAGCGTGTCGATCCATGCCGCCTGGTCGGGCGCGGATGTGGGAATGCCGTTGCCGGATGGACGATCGCCGGTGCCCGGGAACTGGTCCGCCGAGGGAATGCGCAGCATCGAATACCAGTACATGCCCGGGTAGTATTCGGCCGCCGCCGCCGCGTCCGGCGCCGGCGCGGCGGTCAGGTCCAGGCGTTGTCCCGGCGTTCCCGCCACTCGCTCGCTGTCCACCAGCCCGTAGCCGCGCACCCAGACGCGATAGGCCGCACGCGGTAGGTCCGGGATGAGATAGCGGCCCTGGCCATCCGTGACGACGATACGGGCGAAGCGCGTGGGCAGGTCAGTGGTCTCGGCGATCACCCAGACGCCAGCTTCAGGGCCATTCCGGCCGGACACCACGCCGCCGATATCGGTGGCGCCGAGCTCAATGGCAGCGGATGCCGTGGGCTGCGCATCGGCGCCGATCGCCGCGGATGCGAGCAAGGCCGCCAGCAGGGCTGCCGTCTGGCGGGCGCGGCGGAACACCTTGGACATGCCTGAACCTCCAGCGTGGCGATCATCATGCGGTGCGGTGTCCCGCGACCATAGCAGCATCCGACGCGGCGGCACCGCCGAAAGAGGCCGGCCGCGTGCGCCTACAGCGACACCCAGCCGCCTTCGCCGGCCGCGGACCGCAAGGCCGCTTCGACGAAGACCATACCGTCGAGGCCCGCCTGCGCATCCGGCATGCCCGCGCACAGCGCTTCGGGCGCCAGGCCAAGCCGGCGCGCGGCGGCATATTCGGCGAGGTCCAGGTACAGATTGGCGAAAGCCTCGTGCAGGCCTTCGGGATGGCCGGTGCGGCGGAAGCGCGTGGCGCGCGTGGCTTCTGGGGAGAGGCCGGCATGACCGCGCGAGAGGGTCATCGGGAAACCTTCGAGTGGCGCCAGGCGCAACTCATTGTGCGCCGCGTGGCGCCATTCGATATGCCCGTCCGTGCCAAACAGACGCAGCAGGATGTGGTTCTCCGCGCCCGCCGCACCCTGGCACAGCACCATGGATCCACGGGCGCCACCGGCCATGCGGAAGCGGGCCTGCGCGTAGTCCTGCACGCGGCGCCCGGGCATCAGTGTGCCGACCTCCGCACTGATCGCCGCGACGGGTTCCCCGGCGGCGTAGCAGGCGATGTGATGTGCATGGGTGCCGATGTCGCCCAGCACCAGCGACGGCCCGCTGCGCGCCGGGTCGAGCCGCCACCGCCGGGCGGCGTCGGGCGCCTGCTCCACCGCGACCGCGAGGCCCGATCCGAAATACTCGACCTGCAGCATGCGCAGCGTGCCAATGCGCCCAGCGGCGACCAGCGCGCGCGCCTCCCGCACCATCGGATAGCCGGAATAGGCGTGGGCGACGCAGAGCGCGACACCCCGTTCGGTCGCGGCGCGCTGGATGTCCCTGGCCTCGGCGACGCTGTTCGCCATGGGCTTGTCGATCATCACGTCGAGCCCCGCGGCAATGGCAGCCAAGGCCTGCGCGTGATGCAGGTCGTTCGGTGTGACGATGGCGACGGCTTCGATACCATCCGGCCGCACGGCTTCGCGTGCGAACATTTCCTCCGGCGTGGCATAAGCGCGGGTGGGATCAATGCCGTACTCCGCCGCGGCGGCGCGGCCGCGCGCGGCGTCACGCGACAAGGCACCGGCCACCACCGAGAAGCAGCGGTCCATCGCCGCGGCGCGCCGATGCACCTGACCGATCATCGAGGGCGCGGCGCCCCCAATGAAGCCGAGGCGCAGCGGACGCCCCAATGCCTGAATCGCGGTCATGATTCGAATCCGAGGATGCGTTGCGCCGTGGCCGGGTCAATCGGGCGCCGCAGCGCGGCGTCGAAGGGCCGGTCGGTGACATGGATCATGTGTCGAGCGATGAAGGGAGCGCCCTCCGCCGCGCCGTCCTCCTTGCGCTTGTAGCAGCACTCCCATTCCAGCGTGGCCCAGCCGTCATATCCGACATGGGCAAGGCGCGAGAACACGCCCTTGAAATCCACCTGCCCGTCGCCGAGTGAGCGGAAGCGCGCGGGACGATCGCGCCAGTCCTGGAAGCCGCCATAGACGCCGCTGCGATCGCTGCGGATGAATTCCGCATCCTTGACGTGGAAGGCGCCGATGCGGTCGCCATAGCGCGTGATGAAGCCGAGATAATCCATGTGCTGCAGCAGCATGTGGCTCGGGTCATAGAGGATGCGCGCCCGGCGATGGCCATCCAGCAGACCGAGGAACCGCTCGAAGGTGGCACCGTCATGCAGGTCCTCACCGGGATGCAGTTCGAAGCAGATGTCCACCCCCGCGTCGTCGGCGTGATCGAGGATGGGGCGCCAGCGGCGCGCGAGTTCAGCAAAGGCCGCGTCGATCAAGCCCGGTGGGGCCGGTGGCCATGGATAGATGTAGGGCCAGACGAAGGCCCCGGAAAAGGAGGCCAGGCGCGACAGGCCGAGCCGCGCCGTCGCCTCGATCGCCTGGTGCAGCTGCCGCTCCGCCCAGGCCGAACGCGCCGCGGGATCGCCACGGACCTCGGGCGCGGCGAAGACATCGTTCAACTCCGCAAAGGCGCGGTTCACCGCCATGAGCTGGCCGGCGCGATGGGCGGCGAGTTCGCTGATCTCGACGCCGAGCGCGGCGAGCCGCGCGCGGTAGTCGCGGCAGTACGCATCATCGGCCGCGGCGCGCGGCAGGTCGATCAGCCGTGCGTCATGCACGGGGATCTGCACGGCCCTGTAGCCGAAGCTGGCCAGCCACCCGACCACGCCGTCAAGGCTGTCGAAGGGCGGTTCACTGCCCATGAACTGGCTCAGCATCACGCCGGGACCGCGGATCGGCATGCGGCTACGCCGGCACGGGCGCAGCCGCGTCGAGCAGGCCCTCGGTCTTGAGCTCCGTCCAGAGCGCCGCCGGAATCGGCCGACGCAGATGTGCGAGGTTCTGCTCGACCTCGGTCCGCGCCAGCGCGCCGGGGATGACCGAGCAGACCACCGGATGCGCGAGCGGGAACTGCAGCGCGGCAACAGGCAGCGGGACGTCGTGGCGACGGCACACCGCTTCGATGCGGTGGGCCTTCGCCACCACCGCAGCCGGCGCGGCGGCGTAGTCATAGGTCGCGCCGTCCTTCACCGCACCGGCCGGGATGCCGGAATTGTAGGGGCCACCGATGATCACGCTCATGCCGCGGGTCGCGCAGTACGGCAGGAACTCGTCGAGCGCGCCCTGTTCCAGGAGCGTGTAGCGGCCGGCCAGCAGCATGCAGTCGAAATCCCCGGCCCTGGCGAAGCGCAGGCACATGTCGGCCTCGTTCAGCCCGCAGCCGATCGCGCCGATGACCCCGGCGGCGCGCAGTTCGTCCAGGGCGCGGTAGCCGCCATCCATGGCCGTGCGGAAACGATCCTCCAGCGCGGCGCGATCGCCGACGCTCCAGAAGTCGATATCGTGGATCAGCAACACGTCGATGCGGGCGATACCCAGGCGCAGGCAGGATTGCTCGACCGAGCGCATCACGCCGTCATAGGAGTAGTCGAAGGCCGGCACGAAGCCCGGCAGACCGTTGGCCCGCATGCCGGCCGGCGGCACCTCCCCGGGCCTCAGCGCATGCATCACGCGGCCGATCTTGGTCGAAAGGATGAACTCCTCCCGCGGCCTCTGCCGCAGCGCCTGGCCGACGCGCAGCTCGCTGCGGCCGTAGCCGTAGAAGGGTGAGGTGTCGAAGAAGCGCACCCCGCCATCCCAGGCAGCGTCGAGCAGCGCCTGCGCCTCGCTTTCCGCGATGGCGGTACGGAACCCGCCGATCGGCGCGGCGCCGAAGCCCAATGCCGTCACCTCGATCGCCGTGCGGCCCAGGCGCCGCTTCTGTGTCGGATCCACGGTCATCCCCTGCCCATCGCGGCCAGTGCAACCTTGCCCATCGGCGCAACTCCCCCCAATGTTCGTGCAGAATACACGCATGGCATGCTCATGCACGGGGGAACCGCGTGGCAACAGTGTCGTTGCGCAAGCTCCGCAAGGCCTTCGGGACGGTCGAAGTCGTCCATGGCGTGGATCTCGACATCGCCGAGGGCGAATTCATCGTCCTTGTCGGCCCCTCCGGCTGCGGCAAGAGCACGATCCTGCGCATGGTCGCGGGACTCGAGGAAGCAAGCGGCGGCGACATCCTGATCGACGGCGTGGTCGTGAACGAGCGCGACCCGAAGGATCGCGACATCGCCATGGTGTTCCAGGATTACGCGCTCTACCCGCATATGAGCGTGGCGGAGAACATGGGCTTCTCCCTGGCCTATCGCGGCGTGAAGAAGCCCGAGATCGCACGCCGCGTGTCGGAGGCTGCCGTGGTGCTCGACATCGCGCACCTGCTGGCGCGGCGCCCGCGCGAGTTGTCCGGTGGCCAGCGACAGCGTGTCGCGATGGGCCGCGCCATCGTTCGCGATCCCAAGGTGTTCCTGTTCGATGAACCGCTGTCAAACCTCGATGCCAAGCTGCGCGTGCAGATGCGCACCGAGATCAAGAAGCTGCGCGACCGGCTGCGTGCCACCACCATCTACGTGACCCACGACCAGGTGGAGGCGATGACGCTGGCCGACCGAATCGTAGTGCTGCGTGGCGGGCATATCGAGCAGGTCGGCACGCCGGAGGAGATCTACGACCACCCGGCCAGCGCCTTCGTCGCCAGCTTCATGGGCGCGCCGGCCATGAACCTGCTGCCGGTGAGCATCACCGCCGGCGCCGCGGTGCTGCCGGACGGCACTGCGCTGCCACTGACCCGGCGGCTGGCCGATGTCACCGAGGCGACGCTCGGGCTGCGGCCGGAGCGGCTGGCCTGGCTAGCGCCCGATGCGCCAGCCAATGGGACGGAACTGACCGCGCGCGCAGCGGTGGTGGAACCGCTTGGCGCAGAGACGCTGGTGACGCTCGATATCGCGGGACATGAGTTGCATGCGCGGGTGCCGCCCCGCAGCGTGCGCGTGGCCGGGGAACTGGTGCGCCTCGCAATCGACCCGTCCGACCTGCACCTGTTCGCGCGCGAAGGCGGGCAGCGCCTATGACCAACGATCCCCTGCTGATTGCGCCGGAAATGCTCGGCCACGGGACGGGCATCGCCGTCACGGTGGTGCCGGATGCCGCGACCTTGACGCAGGCTTTCGCCGACATGCTGCTGGATGAGTACCGCGCAGCGCGTGCGGCGGGCCGCAGGCAGGCGTTGTTCATCGTACCGGTCGGTCCGGTTGGGCAGTACGATCTGCTGGCGGCGCGCTGCAACGCCGAACGCATCGCACTGACGGATCTCACCCTGATCGGCATGGATGAGTATCTGACCCCGTCCGGCGACTGGATCGATGAAGCCGATCCGCGGTCCTTCCGCGGCCATATGCGCCGGCACTTCCTCGATCTGATAGACCCCGCGCTGGCGCCGCGCGTCGTCTTCCCGCACCCGGCGCGGACAGGGGAGATCGCTGCGGTGATCACCGATGACGGCGGCGTGGATGTAACCTTCGGTGGCGTCGGCATCGCTGGCCATGTCGCCTTCAACGAGCCACCCGAACCCGGCGAGCCGCTCGATGTGGATGCCTTCGCCGCCCTGCCGACGCGCGTGGTGCGCCTGGCACGGGAAACGCGCACCATCAATGCCGTCACCGTCGCGCGCGGCGCCATCGAACTGGTGCCGGAACGCGCGGTGACAGTCGGGATGCGGGAGATCCTGGGCGCGCGGCGCCTGCGCCTGTTCCTCAACCGGTCCTGGCAAAGCGGCATCGTGCGAAAGCTGCTGCACGGACCCGTAACGCCCGCCGTGCCGGCATCCTACGCTCAGCGCCATGCGGATGCGGCGCTGATCATGACCGAGGAGGTCACGCGCTCTCCCATGCCGGTGCTGGCGTGACGGCGCCGATGCGCGTCGGGCTGGTCGGCTACGGCGCCTGGGGACGGCACCACGCGCGCGCGCTGGCGGCCGCCCCATCGGCAACGCTGGTCGCCATCGCCGCACGCAGTGGGGACAACGCCGCCACGGCCGCCATCGATTGGCCAGGTGTCGCTGTCCGTCGCGATTGGCGTGAAGTGATCGGAGACTCCTCACTACAGGCCGTCGCTGTGGCGGTCCCCAATGCGCTGCATGCGGAGATCGCGCTGGCGGCGCTGGCCGCCGGCAAGCATGTGCTGCTGGAAAAGCCGATGGCGTTGACGCTGCCGGATTGCGACCGGCTGATCGCTGGTGCCCGCGCAGCCGGCCGCGTGCTGACCATCGGACATGAACTGCGCGTCAGCCGGCAATGGGCACCGATACGGGCATTGGTCGCACAGGGTGCGATCGGGACGCTGCGCCACGCTTCCTTCTCTCTGTTCCGGTTTCCCTACCGTCAGGGATCGTCCGCCTGGCGATACGACCAGGCTGTTGTCGGCTCCTGGATCCTCGAAGAGCCGGTCCATCTGTTCGACCTGCTGCTCTGGTACGGACGGGAACTCGGCCCGCCACGCACGCTGCGCGCCGTGGCGGAGGGCGATCCGGCCATGCCGAACGCGCTGTCCGTCACGCTGCGCTTCGATGGCGGTGCCCTCGCCACGCTGAACACCGTGGTTGGCGGTTTCGAGCATCACCTCGCGCTGCACGTCATGGGAACGGCCGGATCTGTCCGCGCGCTGTGGTCGGCCGCCATGGATCGCAGCGGTGAACCAGCCGCAAGCCTGCACATCCTGCGCGGCCGCGCCGCGCCGGGGCAGATTGCCGAGACCATCCCCTTCGACCGATCGGGCGAGATCTTCGAACTCGAGACACAGGCGGAGGAAGCCATTCGCGGCTTCCGCGAGGGCCGCGCGCTGGTGCCGCCCGAAGAAGCCCGCGCCGCCATCGCCTGCTGCCTGCTCGCGGAGCGGTCCGCACGCGAGGGCGGGCGTGAGATTCCTTGGACCGAGGCCGATCCACCAGCCTAGGCTTCGCCACACAGATCAAGGAGGGAGGGATACGAGATGCTCAAGAGGCGCACCGTCCTACAGGCCACCACCGGCCTTGCCCTGGCGACCCCATCGGTCGCCCAGACACGACGGCGGATCAGCTTCCTCACCTGGAACATCATCGACCAGGAACCCTTGATCCGCGGCTGGATCGCGAGCTTCGAGCGTGCCAATCCGGGCGCCGAGGTCGAATGGCTCGACAAGAAAGGGCCGGAACTGCCGCCCTTCTACCAGACGCAACTTGCCGCCGGCACGCCGCCGGACGTGATCAACACGCAGGGCGCGCTCTGGCTGGAATACGCTGCCGGCGGCGCGCTGCTCGACATGACACCGCTGATCGCCCAGGACGAGGCGATGCGCGGCCGCTTCAACGCGGAGTACCTCGCGAACTGGACCTATGAGGGGCGCAACTTCATGCTGCCCTTCTACATCACCAAGACGCTGCTGTTCTTCAACAAGCCAATGTTCCAGCGCGCCGGCCTGTCCGGTCCGCCGCAGAATTTCGACCAGATCCTGGAATTCGCAGGGAAGATGGCGCAGGGCGACGCGACAGGCTTCCTCACGCTGAACTTCGACTGGCTCTACTGGCCGCTTTTCGCGATGAATGGCATCGAGCTGCTGACGCCGGACCTGCGCCGCCCCGCCTTCAATACGCCCAAGGCGGTTGAGGTGGTGGAAAAGCTCGCCCGCGCATCGGATACCGGCGCGATCAACAAGATCTCCTGGACCGGGCGCTGGGTGGAACCCAACGGCGCCTTCGCCGCGGGCAATGTCGGCATGCTGCACGCCCATTCGCCGGCCTATTTCTTCGTCAAGGGCCAGGGCAGCTGGATCACGCCGGACAGCCTCGGCGTCGCACATGCTCCGGGCGGCTCTTCGACGCCCAACAGCCACGGGCTGGGCATTTCCAAGGGTTCGCGCAATCCCGAACTGGCCTGGGCTTTTCTCAAGCACATCACGGCCAATGAGCAGGCGACCCAATTCGCGACGCAGCGCCGCATCCTGACCGGCAACACGGCGGTGGACCAGGCGCTGCTCGCGTCCCTGCGGACGGAAGATCCACAGGTCTTCTCCGTGTTGACGACGCAGCTTGAACACACCGACAAGATGGTCGGCAAATGGCCGCTGGCGAATGATGCACGGGTGAAGGACGCCTTCTGGGCGGAGTTGCAAAGCGCGCTGCTCGGCCGGAAGCCGGCGCGCCAGGCACTGGCGGATGCCGAACGGCGCGTCGGCCGCGAACTCGGACGCGCCTGACGCCGTGCGGGATTGGTGGGGCAGGCGGCGGACGCGGCAGACGATGCTGATCGTCTGCTTCCTGCTCCCATCATTGGCGATCTTCTTTCTCTATCGCGTGCTGCCGCTGGGCTGGAATGCCGTGCTGTCCTTCCAGTCCTGGTCGCCGATGCGCCCGCCCCGCTGGGTCGGCCTCGAACATTATGAGGAGATGCTCTTCTACGATGACGTGTTCTGGCAGGCTCTGCTGAACACGCTGATCTGGATCGGTGCGGCGCCGCTGACCATCGTGCTGGCCCTGGGCGTCGCGCTGCTCGTCAACAGCGACCTGAAGGGGGCGAGCGTCTACCGAACGATCGTCTTCCTGTCCTATCCGCTGATGACGGTGGCGGTCGGCATCGTCTGGCGCTGGATGTATGATGAACGCGGCGGCTTCATCAACTGGGCGCTGCGCTCCGCGGGGATCATCGACCGGCCGCTCGGCTTCCTGCAATCCTTCGACATGGCGCTGCCCGCGGTCATCGTCACTGATGTCTGGCAGATCCTCGGCTTCTACATGATCGTGTTGCTCGCCGGGCTGCAACAGATCCCGACGCATCTGTACGAAGCGGCCCGGGTTGATGGCGTGCCGGCCTGGGCGCGCTTCACGCGGATCACCCTGCCCATGCTCCGGCCCGCACTGTTCCTTTGTGCGGTGATCGGGTTGCTGAATTCGATGACCGCCTTCGACCTGGTCTATGTGATGACGGGCGGCGGCCCCGGCAACGCGACGGAACTGCTGATCACCTACATCTATCGGATGGGCTTCGGTCAGACGAAGTTCGACTACGCGGCAGCCATCACCGTCGTGCAGTTCGCGCTGCTGCTGTTCCTGACGGTGCTGGCGAACCGGGCCGCCGGCGGCAATGCCGGCGCGGTTGATCGCGACTGATGCGCCGACGTTTCCCCTGGCTGCGCCATGCGGCACTGCTGCTGGTCTCGATGGTGATGCTGCTGCCCTTCTACTGGGTGATCAAGACGGCCATCACCAATGAGAACATCTACGCCTACCCGCCCCGGCTGCTGCCGCAGGACCCGCACTTGTTCAATTTCGTCGATGTCTGGTACCTGATCCCCTTCCCCCGCTACCTGCTGAACAGCATCATTGTCTCGGCCATGGTAGTCGTGGGCAACGTCGTGCTGAACGCGCTGGCCGCCTATGCGCTGACCAAGCAGTTCGCCGCGCGGCGCCTGGTGATTGTGGCCCTGCTATCCTGCACGCTGATCCCGTTCCAGGCGACGATCATCCCCGCATACCTCATCACCGCGAAGATCGGGCTCCTCAACACCTATCTCGGTCTCGCGCTGCCGTTGCTCTCCACCATCATCTGCATCTTCATCTACAAATCGGCCTTCGAGGCAGTGCCGCGCAGCCTGATCGACGCGGCGCGGATCGACGGGCTGCCGGAATGGCGCATCATCCTGCGCGTCCTGCTGCCGCTGTCGAAGCCGGCCATCGCCACGAATGTGATCCTCGCCTTCATCTGGTCGTGGAACAGCTTCATGTGGCCACTGATCGTCACACGCGACGCGCAGATGCAGACACTGCCGCTCGGCCTTGCACGCTTCCTGTCCTACATGGAGGACACGACCGGCGCACTGTATGCCTTCGTCTGCCTGGTGCTTGCACCCGGCATCCTCGTCTTCCTGATGGCGCAATCGGCCTTCATCCGCGGCCTGACGAGTGGAGCGACGAAGGGATGAAATGGCTGCGCTCACGTTGGGTCATCGTGCCCGGTGGGATGCTGATGACGGTCGCGTTGTGGAACCTCTATGTCGCCGCCAATGCCGGCGGCATCGTCGAAGGCCAGGTGGTGGACCGCGGCGGCACACCGGTGCCGGGCGCCAATGTTCTGCTCTACGAACGCGCCTTCATCACAAACAACGAGAAGCAGCGCACCGTGACCGGTCCCGACGGTCGCTTTCGCTTCGAGGGCAATACCAGTCATGCAATCCAGTTGCAGGCAGAAGGCGCCAGCGGGCGGTCGGAACGCATGACCCTTCGCCTGTGGTTCCGCGCGCAGAACCGCTCGATGCCGGAACCGCTGCGCCTGCCGGGGGCGGCGTCGTGATCGGGTCCGCCACGCGGTTGATCTTCCTGGCCGGCGATCCCATCGGCCACACCAAGGGCTATGCCGAGTACGCTGCCGCGCTCGAAACCGCCGGGATCGATGCCGCCTATCTGCCGATGCATGTGCCGGCCGGCGCTTTTGTCGAGTTCCTCCAGGGCGCGCGGCAGATGCGCAACCTCGCCGGCATCGTCGCCACCATCCCGCACAAGCAGGCC
The DNA here is from genome assembly GCF_057586215.1 of Roseomonas sp. SRI_022. Classification (NCBI taxonomy): domain Bacteria; kingdom Pseudomonadati; phylum Pseudomonadota; class Alphaproteobacteria; order Acetobacterales; family Roseomonadaceae; genus Roseomonas; species Roseomonas sp. SRI_022. Next base: position 30,647 of record NZ_JBYCZL010000001.1, on the reverse strand, counting down.
GCCTTCGCCGCCTCGACGCCGGATGCGGCAGCGCGCCGCGCCGGTGCCGCCAACCTGCTGCGTCCCGGACCACGCGGGTGGGACTCCACCAATCTCGACGGCATCGGCTTCCTGGCGGCGCTACGTGGCGCGGGGATCGCGCTCCCCGGACGGCATGTGCAGGTGCTGGGCGCGGGGGGTGCGGGGCGCTCGGTTGCGATGGCGATCGCCGATGCAGGCCCCGCTTCGCTCGCTATCGCCGATCCGGATGAGGCCCGCGCGGTTGCGCTGGTCGAAGCCGTCGCGCGCGAGTTTCCTGGCTTGCGCGTCACCGCCGCCCTTGGCGTGTCGGAGGTGCTGGTCAACTGCTCGCCGGTCGGCATGGGCGAGGATGATCGGCTCCCGCTTTCCGCCACGCTCATTCCCGATCGCGGCGCCGTCTACGACATCGTCAATCGGGCCGATACGCCATTGCTGGTTGCAGCGCGGGAGCACGGCTGCATCACGGATCATGGGCGCTCCATGATGCTGGCGCAGATCGACCTGCTGATCCGCTTCCTGTTCGGTCGCACATGAAAACCGTCCTGCTCCACGCCGACGATGTCGGCATGTGCCACGGCGCCAACCGCGCCTATCTTGACCTTTTTCGCGCCGGTCGCCTCGACAGTGGTAGCGTCATGGTGCCCTGCCCCTGGTTTCCGGAGATCGCCGCGGAGGCGACTGCCGATCCGACACTGGATCTCGGCGTGCATCTCACGCTGACGAGCGAGTGGCTCGGCTATCGATGGGGGCCGATCTCCACCCGCAGCGCCGCGAGCGGCCTGCTCGACGCGGATGGGTTCTTCCCGCGTAATGTGGTCGCGCTGCGCGAGACCCTGATGCCGGAGGCAGCAGAGGCGGAGATGCGGGCGCAGGTCGAGCGCGCCCTCGCCGCCGGCATCGACGTGACACATCTGGACACGCATATGGGCGCCGCGCTGGTGCCGGAGTTGCTGCCCGCGACGCTGCGGCTGGCGCTGGAGTTCCGCCTGCCGCTGCTGCTGCCGCGCGACATCCGCTCCTACCTCTCGGTCCTGAATCTGGGCGATGTGGATGCGGGAGCCTATGAGACGGTGCTCGCGGCCATCGAGGAAGCAGGGATGCCGGTGTTCGAGCGTTTCACCATGACGCCCGGGCTGACCCCCGACGCAGCATCCTATCGGCCCGTCCTCATCCCATCGGGCCCAGGCCTCACCTTCGTGTCGCTGCACCCGAACGCGTCCGGCGACATCGAGGCGATCACCGCGCGCCATCCACGGCAAGATCCGACATGGCGCACCGGCGAATATGCGTTCCTGGCCTCCGGCGCCGGGGATGCGCTTCTGACGCGCGAGGACGTCAAGCGGGTCGGCTTCCGCGCCCTGCGGGACGCGTGGCGTCGGGGCCTTGCAATGCCCGTGACATAGGCCATCGGGCAATTCCCCAAGGAAGAGGACGATGGCGCAGCTGAGCGGAGAACACCCTTGAAGAAGCTCGTCAATGACCCGCGCGCGGTCGTCCGGCAGATGCTGGAAGGCTTCATCGACCTGAATCCGTCGCTGGCCCTGCTGGATCGCGAGGACGTGGTGGTCCGCGCGCCCGTCCCGCCGCCGTCCGAACGTCCGGTTGCGGTCATCTCAGGCGGCGGCAGTGGGCACGAACCGGCCCATGCCGGCTATGTCGGCGAGGGTATGCTCGCGGCCGCCGTGGCAGGCGACGTCTTCACCTCCCCCAGCGTGGACGCGGTTCTGGCCGCCATTCGCGCGACCGCTGGCCCGCGTGGCGCTGTTCTGGTGGTCAAGAACTACACCGGCGACCGGCTGAATTTTGGCTTGGCGGCCGAAATGGCGACGGCCATGGGCATTCCCACCCGCGTGGTGGTCGTCGCCGACGACGCCGCGCTGCGCGACACAGTGGAACCCGGCCGCCGGCGCGGCATTGCCGGAACGGTGCTCGTCCACAAGGTTGCGGGGGCTGCCGCCCTGGCAGGCCTGCCATTGGATGCCGTGGTCGAGGAAGCGAGCCGCGTCTGCGCCGGCCTGGCGACGATGGGCGTTGCCCTCGGGGCCTGCACCGTACCTGCGGCGGGGCAGCCCGGTTTCGTCATCGGCGATGATGAGATGGAACTGGGTCTCGGCATTCACGGCGAGCAGGGCGTCCAACGCCTTGCACTGCAGCCGGCGGATGCCGTCGTGGATACCATCCTCGGCACGCTCCTCGACGACATGGTGCTCGTTGCGGGGGACCGCGTCGCGCTCCTCGTGAACGGATTGGGCGGCACGCCGCCCATGGAACTCGCCATCGTCACCCGCCGCGCCATGGATGTGCTGCGCGAGCGGGGTGTTCAGGTCGAGCGGGCCTGGTCCGGGAACTTCATGACGGCGCTCGAGATGCCAGGATGTTCGCTGACGCTGATGCGTGTGGATGATGCCTTGCTCGCGCGGCTGGATGCGCCGACAGCCGCACCGGCCTGGCCAGGACGGGGGCAGGTCGGATCACGCCGGACAGTGCCTGCCCCGGCCGAGGTCATCGCATCGCGCAGCAGCCCAGGACCCGGGCCACTGTCGGCGGCACTCCGCGATGCGGCGTCCCGCGTGGCCGATGCGTTGGATGCGGCCGAGGGCGCGCTGACCGCCTTGGACAGCCGGGCGGGAGACGGGGATCTGGGAATCAGCCTGGCGCGCGGCGCCGTCGCGATCCGCGCACTCCCGGAGACGGCCTGGGACACGCCCGCGATCGCGCTTGAGGCCATGGGCCATGCGCTGCGCCGCGCGATCGCCGGCAGTTCAGGGCCATTCTATGCAACGGCGCTGATCCGCGCGGCGCGGAGCCTTGAGGGCAAGGCGCCGGATCCCGAGGACTGGGCCGCAGCCTTTGCGAAGGCTGTGGCTGCGATCGGCGAGCTGGGCGGCGCAAGGCAAGGCGATCGTACCATGCTGGATGCGCTGGCACCCGCCGCCGAGACACTGACGGCAGCGATCCAGCAGGGCATGCCGCTGGCGGAAGCGTGGCGTCGCGCCATCACAGCGGCGGAGCGTGGATGCGTCGCGACGGCGTCCATGCGGCCCCGCCTGGGCCGGGCCGCCTATCTTGGCGACCGGGTCTTGGGTGTCGAGGACGCAGGGGCACGCGGGGTCGTCGTCTGGATGCGGGCTCTCGCTGGCCTTGGTTGATTCGTTTCGGCGGGCGGGGAGATGGACCCGGCCCGTCCTACTGGCGCAGCGCCAATGCGGCGACCGGATCGTCGCTGGTGAAGATGTCGACCTCCAGATCCAACACGCGCCTGATATCGGCCACGTCCTTCAGGCCCCAGGCACCTGGGGACAGACCCGCCGTGCGTGCCGATGCAAGGACACCCGGATCGAGCAGGCTGTGATGGATGCCGACCCCCGATGCCCCGCAGGACCGCGCTGTCGCGAAGACTGCATCCATGCCGATATCGTGCCAGACCTGCGGCGCGCACAACCAGATCAACGTGCCCGGGAAGCGCCTGGTGTCACGGATCGTCGCCACCATGGACGCCTGGAAGGAGGTGATGGCTGCGCGGCCGAGCATCCCTTCCTGCTCCAGCACGTCGAGCACCTTCGGCCCGATGCCGGGATAGTGGATACGTTCCGCATCCGCCTTGATCTCGACGCGCAGCAGGATCGGCGTGTCACGGTAGATCCGCACCACCTCGGCCAGCGTCGGCACACATTCGCCATGTGCGCCGCGCAGGCGGATGGTGCGCAGTTCCGCCAGCGTCCGGCCATGTACCGGCCCCCGCGCATCCGTCGTGCGATCCAGCATCGGATCATGGATGACCACGCATTCGCCGTCCGCCGAGAGCTGAACGTCGAACTCCACCTGTTCCACGGCCAGCTTCGCCGTCTCGCGGAACGCCATCAGGCTGTTCTCGGGCCAGAGGTAGGAACCGCCACGATGCGAGGCGATCAAGGTGCGATGGGCCATGGACGACTTCCCGTTTCAGCGGAGCGTGGGGTCGAGCCGATCGCGCAGCCAATCCCCGAGGATGGAGACCGCCAGCGTCGTCAGCACGATGGTGATGGATGGCGCGAGCAGCACCCAGGGCGCGCGGGTCAGGTACTCCCGGCCATAGCCGACCATCGACCCCAGCGAGGTCGCCGGTGGCTGCACCCCCAGCCCGAGGAAGGAGAGGCCGCTTTCCAGCAGCACGATCTCCGGGAAGGCCAGGGTCATGGACACGATCAGCGTGCTCGCGATGTTGGGTAGGATGTGCCGCCCATAGATGCGCACCGGCGAGGCACCCAGTTGCCGCACCGCCGCCGCATAACCCTGCGCGCCGGCGCTGATGGCAAGGCCGCGTGCGATGCGCGCATAGCGTTCCCACCCATGCAGCCCGAGCAGGCAGATGAACAGGACCAGTGAATTTCCGAAGAAGGCGAGGACGGACAGCGCCAGCACCAGGAAGGGCATGCTGGCCTGGAAGTCCACAAGCGCAAGCACGACATGTTCGACGACGCCGCGGAAATGCGCCGCCAGGAAACCGAGCAGCGTCCCCAGCACGGCTGCGATGATGCAGGCGCCGAAGGCGATCAGCAGCGACATGCGGATCGAATGCACCAGGCGCGACAGCACGTCGCGACCGAGTTCATCGGTGCCCAGCGGATGCGCCCAGCCGCCGCCGAAGCCCACGGGTGGCGACAGCCGCGCGCGCAGGTCCAGCGCCGTGTAGGAATAGGGTGCGGCCGCATCGGCGAAGATGGCGATGCCAAGCATCAGAACCACCCAGGCAAGGGCCAGCGCCACCAGCGGCGGGACGCGCACGCTCATCCTTTCCCCCCGCCGCGCGCGGTACGCAGCCGAGGATCGAGCATGCCGTAGAGCAGGTCGACGATGAAGTTCGACGTCACCATTGTCGCCGCCACCAACAGCAGCACGCATTGCACGACGGCAAGGTCGCGGTTCGACACGGCCACTACCAGCAACCGCCCGACGCCGGGCCAGGAGAAGACGCTTTCCACCACCACCGCGCCGGCGATCAGGCTGCCGACCATGAAACCCACGATGGTAACCGTCGGGATGGCGGCGTTGGGCAGCGCATGGCCGCGCACCACGGCGCGCCAGGGCACACCCTTGGCGCTCGCCGTGCGGATATAGGGCTGGCCAAGCACTTCCAGCATCGCCGATCGGGTGAAACGCGCCAGCACGGCCGCGCCGCCGATGCCCAGCGTGATCACCGGCAGGATCGCGTGCCGCCAGGATTCCTGCCCGCCCGAGGGCAGCCATCCCAGCTGCACCGCGAAGACCAGCACCAGCAGCAGCCCGAGCACGAAGGAGGGCACGGCAAAGCCCGCCACTGCCATGACCATCACCACGCGGTCGGTCGCAGAGTTGCGATGCAGCGCCGCATAGACGCCAGCCGGAATGCCAATGCCGATCTTCAGCGCCAATGCGGGCAGCGTCAGCGCGAGTGTCGCGGGGATGCGTTCCGTCACCAGCTCGATCGCATCGCGCCCGTCGCGCATGGATTGACCGAGATCGCCCTGCAGGATCGCGCCGAAGTAGCTGAGATACTGAAGCCACAGTGGGCGATCGAGGCCCCAGGCCTCACGGAAGGCCGCCACCGCCTCCGGCGGCGCATCGACGCTGAGGATCAGCAGCGCCGGATCGCCCGACAGGCGCAGCACGACAAAGGCGAAGGTCACGACCATGACGATGGTCAGCGCGGCGCGCAGCAGCCGCCCGGCGATGAAGCGCAGCATCTAGGCGGCGACCCCCAGCCCTTCGCCCTGCGCGACATGGCAGGCGACGCGGCGCCCATCCGATGCGCGTGGCTTCAGCTCCGGCACAATGCTGCGGCAGATGCCCACCGCGACGGGGCAGCGTGGATGGAAGGCGCAGCCCGGCGGACGCGCGGCGGGATTGGGCGGATCGCCCTGCAGCACTTGGCGCACCGCCGCCTTGCCAGGTTGGGGAATCGCAGAGACCAGCGCCTGCGCGTAGGGATGCGCAGGGTCGCGGAGTACCGCATCCGGTTCGCCTTCCTCGACGATACGGCCGAGATACATCACCGCGATGCGGTGGCTGACCTGCCGCACCGCACGCAGGTCGTGGCTGATGAACAGCATCGTCAGGTGGCGTTCCGCCTGAAGGTCGATCAGCAGGTTCATCACCTGTGCCTGGACCGAGACGTCAAGCGCGCTGATCGGCTCGTCGCAGACCAGCAACGCCGGATCGGTGGCGAGCGCGCGCGCCAGCACCGCCCTCTGCCGCTGTCCGCCGGAGAGCTCATGTGGATAGCGCGTCGCGAAATCCGGCCGCAGCCCGACATCGCGCAGCAGCCCCGCCACTCGGTCCTGCGCTCCGCCAACACCATGAATCTCGAGCGGCTCCGTGATCTGCGCCCCGATCGTCAGCCGCCGGTCCAGCGCCCCGAGCGGATCCTGGAACACCATCTGCATCCGCGCCCGTTGCGCGCGCCAGGCGGCCGAACCGACACGCGGCACGGGCGCGCCGTCGAAACGCACGGAACCTTCGTCCGGGGCTTCCAGCCCTAGCACCAGCCGCCCCGTGGTGGATTTGCCGCAGCCGGATTCACCAACCAGTCCGAGCGTCTCGCCGCGTTCAAGGCGCAGCGACACGCCGTCCACCGCGCGCAGCTCCACCTGCCGCCCGAGCAACCCGCGCCGCATCGCGTAGCGGCGCACCAACCCTTCCGCCTCCAGCAACACCGTCATGCCGCGGCCAGCCCGAAGGCGGGCGGCACATCCGCGCCCAGGATACGGCAGGCCGCGCGCTGGTCCCGCGCGACCGGAACCAGCGGTGGCACCGCGGCGTCGCACAAGCCCGCATGGCGCGGGCAGCGCGGGCCGAAGGCGCAGCCCGGCGGCAGGGCGCGCGGATCGGGCACGCTGCCGGGGATGGCCGGCAAATGCTGGCGCGGCAGCCCATCCAGCGGCGGCAAGGCCGACAGCAACCCCTGCGTATAGGGATGCGCCGGCGCGGCGAACAACCGCGCGGAGGACACCTCCTCCACCACATGCCCGGCATACATCACCGCGACCCGATCGCAGGTTTCCGCCACCACGCCGAGATCGTGGGAGATCAACACCAGCGCCATCCCAGTCTCCCGCCGCAGCCTGCCCAACAGGTCGAGGATCTGCGCCTGGATGGTCACGTCGAGCGCCGTCGTCGGTTCATCCGCCACCAGCAGCCGCGGCCGTCCCGCGAGCGCCATGGCGATCATCACCCGCTGGTTCTGCCCGCCGGAAAGCTCATGCGGATAGGCATCAACGCGGTTGCCCGCATCGGGAATGCCGACCTGGTCGAGCAGCCGCCGCGTTTCCGCGCGCGCCGCCGCGCCATCCATGCCCCGGTGCAGACGCAGCGCCTCCGCCACCTGGCGGCCGATGCGATGGACTGGGTTCAGGCTGCTGGCGGGGTCCTGGAAGATCATCGCGACCTGTCCGCCGCGCACGCGGTCCAGCACCGGCATCGGGGCTCCGAGCAGTTCCTGCCCATCCAGCGTCGCGCTGCCGGTCACCCGCGCCTTGCCCGGCAGCAGGCCGAGCGCGGCGAGCCAGGTGACGGATTTGCCGCAGCCGGATTCGCCGACGAGGCCGACCGCCTCGCCGGCGTCCACCGCCAGATCCACACCGCGCAATGCCGGAAGGCCGTCGAACTCGACGCGCAGGCCGGCAATGCGGACCAGCGGTCCAGGCATCAGGCGCGGCGGCCCCAGTTGCTCGCCGTGAAGTCCATGAAGAAGGATTGTGCGGGCTTCCAGGCGATATCCTTGCGCTTCGCGGTCAGGTTCGTCGTCTGGTGCAGGACGATGTAGGCAGGGTCCTCGCGCTCCGCGATCACCATCATGCGCCGGAAGGCGCGCAGGCGCTCGTCATGCTCGACGGAAGTGTCGAGCACTTCGGACAGCCGGCCGAACTCGTCGTTGCGCCAGGCGCCGACCTGCCATTGCTGGCCCTGCGGCCCGTGATTGTTCGGCAGGGAGGAGACCGGGTCGTTGAAGGCCGCGGTATTCGACCAGTCCCAGATGCCACGCTGGCCCTGATTCGACAGCACCTGCGGGAAATTCTCGCGCATCTCGATCGCCACGTTGATGCCGGCCTGGCGCCAGCCCTCCACCAGGATCTGCGCCGTCGGGACCTGCGCGGTGTAGTAGTTGTTGAGCAGGCGATAGGGGATCGGCTCACCGCGATACCCGCTTTCGCGCACCAGGCGGCGCGCCTCGGCCAGGTCGTATTTCGGCACCTCCCAGTCGCGGATGAACATGTTGCCATAGAATTCGAACTGCAGCCCCTTCGGCACGCGTGTGCGCCCGTCCCACATGGCATCGACAATCGCCTGGCGATCCACCGCATGCGACATCGCGCGCCGCAGCAGCGGGCTGCGCAGCGCCGGCTGGTTCTTGTCGAAGACCGAGATGCGGTGGTTCATGACGTTGCCGCCGACCACCTCGTACCGCGCGCTGCGCTGCACCGTCGAGATCTGGTCGGGCGGTATGTCGCAGGCGAAATCGGCCTCGCCCGAGAGCAGCATGTTGATGCGGCTCGCGACCTCCGGAACCTCGACGAAGCGGATCTGCCGCAGCGGTGGCCGGCCGGCCCAGTGCTCATCGAAGGCGGCGAGCGTCAGCGACTGGTCCGGGCGGAACTCCACGACGCGATAAGGGCCGGTGCCGACCGGCTTGCGCGCCCAGTCCAACCAGGTCGGTGCGGCATCGAAGGCGGCCTGCGACATGATGACGCCGATATTGCGCGCAAGGCGACCTTCAAGCGTCACGTCCGGGGTCTTGTTGATCCACCGCACGGTGCGTGGATCGACGATCTCGAATCGGTCGAAAGCCGGATAGGCCCGCCGCGCGATGGCCGGCACCTCCGGCGGCGGGGCCTTGCCCTGGCTCCGTCCCGGCGCGGCGCCGAACATGTTGCGGCTCTGGTCGCCGCTGCCCCACATGCGCTCGGGACCGAAGGAGAAGACAACGTCCTCTGCCGTCACCGGCCGCCCGTCATGGAAGCGCGCGCCCTGGCGCAAGGTGAACTCGACGGTCGCGTGGTCGATGCGCCGCCAGGACTCGGCCAAGGACGGACGCAGCGCCAGGTCGCCGATCCAGTCGATGTCCACAAGGCTCTCGCTGAAGCTCCCGGACACGCGGGTGCCGACGTTCGACTGCTCGCGCAGCGGTTCCAGCACATTGCTGTTCGCCAGCTTCTGCACCGCCACTGTGATGGCGGGGCGCTGGTCGGCCTGCGCGACCGCAAAGCGGGGCAGGGTGACCGCCGCCGCGGATGCGAGTGCCAGACGTCGCGTCAGGTAGGCGTTCATCTCCCGGCTCTCTCCTCCGTGAGGGAACACCATAGGCGATGCTGGGCCGGGGCTGGCAACCCCATCATCCGGGACGAATTGGTGACAACGCGGCCAAGCGCAAGGCTCGCGGATTGCGCCCAAAGGTCACAGTGGCGACGAGATGGATAGTTGCATATCCACGCAAAGGAGAATCAGACCCCACGCGACGCCCAAAGCCATTGATGGTGCCCTGCGCTTCAGCGCTTGGTCTCCGGCGTTGATCAGGATCATCGAGAAGCGGCCGTCCTATCCCAATACAGCCGACGCTGCGGCGCTGCGCACCGCGCGGCGCGTGCTGGTGGTCGGCGCCCGTGGCGCCGCGCCGCTGGCCTTCCACCTCTGGTCCGCGCTCGACGAGCTTGGGCTCGATGCGCGGGACGCGGTGGCGGCGATCGGGTTCCCGCGCTAGCTGCGCAGCCTGGTCGCGCAGTTCGACTTGGCCGGCCGGCTCGGTGCCTGCGGCATATGCTGGTCAGTCGCGGACCCCGCATCATCCTCCATCGCTCGATGAACAGCGACGCACCGCCCAGGCGCCATCGTGCCACAGCGCCTCGAAGCCGCTCGGCGCGCGCAAGGCGTCGCTTTGCACGCTCATCCCCGGCGGACAGGGCCAGGGTTCGGCGCCCGGCCGGTGGCAGGCCTGCAACGTTGCCGCACGGTCGCGCATGGTGCTGCGCAGAGCGCAATCCGGCGCGGTCACGCCCTGGTCGGGCCAGGTGAGCACGACCTCTCGGGGCGTGTCGCGCGGGCCGAGGGCCTCGCGGAACTCCGCCAGCCGCGCCGTGCCCTCTGCCCAGGTGGGCGAAAGCCAGCCGCCTTCCGTGAACTCGTTCCAGCCATAGACCAGCACGCTGCGGAAATCCGCGGTCGCAACCCGTCTGGCCTCTTGCAGCGTGGCGCCGAGCTCGCCGGGTCGCGGTGGCTCGCACCAGTTCGGGCCGGTGGGCGCGTCCGTGCGCTGACCTCGGGCTTCGATGCGCGGCCGGTAGTCCCAGCCCGTCGTCATGTTGGGCAGGAAGGGCATGCCGCTCGCCGCCAGCGCCTGCCAATGGGCGCGCATCCGCGCCATGCAGTCGGCATAGACCAGGGCGCGCCCGCCATTGCCGGCCGGCACGACATAGGCCGAGAGCATGTCCATCCCGAGTTGCCGCGCCAGCGCCGCTCCGCGCTCGGGATTGGCATGCAGGAGGACGGCGAGGATCGGAACGCCGGCACGCTGCCGCACGGCTTCGCGCAGCGCCGCGAAGGCATCGCGGAAGCGTTCCGGCGTACCAAGGGAGCGCGACCATGATTCCGGCTCATGGCCGAACAGGAAGACAGGGGCGCGGCCATCGGCGGTCCGCATATAGTCCGGATGCGCGACGAGCTCAGCCAGGGTCTGCGTGACATCCGCCAGATCCTCCCGCGGAAAGGACTGGTTCAGGCTGACCGTAAAGCGCATCCCGGCCCGATCGGGGAGCCGCAGGAAGGACACCAGCGCGCGGTTCAGCTCCAGTTGCCGTGCCGGCGCACGGCCCCAGGAGCCGGTCTCGGGGTAGAGACCGAAGACGAAATAGTCGAGCCCACCGGCGCGGGCATAGGCGCTTTCCGCCGCCAGGACGTTCTCCATCGCGCCGTTGATGCGCAGGGCGCCCGACGCATCGCGCGCCGCGTGGAAGGGGATGCGCGACCGCCATTGCGGCCTGTCGAGTAAGGCGACATCCGGCGAGGTCGGCAGCCAGTCATCCCAGCGTATGGCGCCGACCGTCACGTCCTGGGCACGTGCCGCGACCTGCATGCACAGCAGCGCAAGCACGGCCAGCACGTACCGCATCGTCAGGCGGCCGCGGCGGTCGGCCCCGAAGCCGGCTCGGCTTCGGCGTGAAGCGCGATGTCGAGCCCGTTGCGGTGCAGGAAAAGCCGCCATTCCATCGTCAGCCGGCCGAGCTGCGCGAGGAAGGGGCGGTAATCGACCTCGGCGGCGCGTTCCAGGATCTCCTCCGCCGGCACCGGCCGGTCGAGCAACAGATGCGGCACGCGCAACAGCTCACACAATTCCCGCGTACGCATGTCGTGCACCAGGAACAGCGCCGGCACACCCGCGAGCAGCGCGGCAATGTTGCCGTGGAAGCGGCTGCCGATCGACACCGTCATGGTCTGCATGCAGCCCACCCAGTCATCGACCGAGAAGAACATCCGTACCCGCCGTTCGAGGAAAAGGCGCAGGTCGTCGCGGGAGGCGGAGATGTCGAAGATCACCGCGATGTTCTGCGCCGCGGCCTCCGCCCTGGCGCCGTCGCCGGCCGCCATGGCAGCGAGGAACTCCATCTCCGGCCGCTCGTTCTGAAGCATGTAGTAGGCATTCTCGCCAAGCAGGCGCTGGAACAACCCGTTCTCGGACACGCGCATCGGCTCGGGCTGCAGCGCGTGGCGGCGGACATTGTTGGACAGGTTCAGCGCCACCTTGTCGCGCGCCGGCACCGCGCGCGCCAGGCGCTCGAGCGTCGACGTCCGCAGCCCGAGCAGCGAGGGGCAGCCCACGACGCTGACGTCGCGGATGCCCATGTCCCACAGGACCTCCGCCGTGAAGGCGCCACGCACGCCGATGGAACCGCGTTCGGCCATCAGCCGCAGCAGGCGCTCGGTGCCGGGCTTCAGGGCCGGCTTCTCGCCGGGGCGCAGCTGCGAGCCGAGGCCGAAGCAGAAGATCGGCACCTTGGCCTTGGCGAAATAGGCGGCGTGCTCGGTCAGGTCGACGCCGTTGCCGACGAAGTTCGAGGCAGGGACGAAGACGCGGTCGAAATGCTCATGCAACCGCTCCGGTGGAATCGCCCCGAAGCCCGGATGAAAAGCCTTCTGCGCGCAATCCGTACCATGGAACAGGCCGTGGCCGATGAACAGGTTACCGGTGTTGGCACCGGTCGCGTCCAGCCCCTCGGCAAGGCTGGCATAGGCGCCGACATGCGCCGGTGCCCCCCAGAAGCAGATGCGTTCGCCCGGCGCGGCGATGCGGAACAGAGGTGGCGGGGCGATCTCGCTCATGGAGCCTCCAGGGCGAAGAATGTCGTGCCGGCACGCCGGCGGGAGGAGGAGGGGCCGAGCCCCTCCCCCATGTTCAGGCGGCGTGCAGCGCCTGCTTCCATTGCTGCGCGTCGGCCTCGTAGCGCGGGCTCGGGCTGCGCCATTCGGCCGCGCCGATCATGCTGAAATGCTCACGCCCCGAATTCAGCTTGCCGGCTTTCACCGCGGCGCCGACATCGGGATAGGAGTGGAGATACCAGCGCTCCTCGACATCCGGCGTGCCGCCCTGGCGGCCCTCGAAATAGCCGAACCCGATGTAGTGCATCCGGGCACTGTCGATCACGCCGGCGTTCAACGCGTCTGCGACATCTGGGTTGGCAGCCAGGTAGCCGGCCTCGTTGAAGTCGCCATTCGCCACCGCGATCTGCAGCAGGAAGCGGAAGAGGCCGACGGGGATCGTCACCTCCTGCTGCGCCTTCAGCGCGTCGCGCGAGGTGTAGATGCTGTGGAGCAATGCGTCATAGGGCGGGACATACATCGGATCGCGATCTCCAATCGGGTTGCGTCGGGTCTTGGCGTTCATCCGCGTCATGCCTTGCGGCGGTTCTTGCGGCGCGCGGGGCGCCGGGTCTTCGCGGTGGCGGGCGGCGCGGCACCGAGTTGCGCCGCCACCTCCGCGAGGTAGTCGCGCTGGGCCTTGGCGGCCTCCTTCGCCGCCGGAAAGGCAGCGCGCGCATAATCGTGGCAGCGGGCGATCTCCTCGACATGCCGCGCGGCATCGAGGGCGTGGGTGACGCTCTGCGCATGGCGACGATGGACGTTGAGCGGCGCCGCCTCATAGGCGATGCGCGCTCCCGGCACGGCGAGCGCCTGCAGGTACAGCTTCCAGTCACCCGCCATGCGGAAGCCGCGCAGTTCCTCGCCGCAGGCGGCGAGCGCATCGAGCAGCGCCTGCCGCCGCCACACCACGGCGCTGACATTCAGCACCAGGTTCTTCACGGCGAGAAATCGGCGCACGAAGTCCAGGCCGGTAAAGACTTCGCTGCGCTGCAGGGCATCGCGCCCGAGCGTCGCGTAGTACCCCTTGTAGTCTGGCCACTGCGCGCTGCCGTCGGCGTTGATGGTGCGGCTGTCGGTGAAGGCGAAGGCGATCGCCGGGTCGGCTTTCATCCGCGCGGTGGCGCGCAGCAGGAAGTCTGGGTCGGAGAGGTCGTCCGCCTCGGCGATCCAAAGGAAGTCGCCCTCGGCCATCTCCGCTGCCTTGCGCCATTGCGCGAAGACCGAGCCGGAATTGGTCTCGTTCGGCGCCAGGCGGATGTCGCGGCCATGCCGTTTCGCCACCGCCCGGATGACATCGAGGCTGCCATCCGTCGAGCAGTCGTCGAGCACGATGACCTCCCGCACCGGAAGGGATTGGGCGAAGACGCTGCCGAGCCGCTCGGGCATGTAGCGCGCATAGTTGTAGTTCGGCACGGCGACCGAGACGCTCGGCAGGTCCGGCACTGCCATGGCAAGCAGGTCGCGCAGATAGGGCCGCCAGGCGAAGCGCTCGACGGCGAGCGAGCGCCGCATCCGTCGCTTCACCGGCGCATCGGAGGCCAGTGCGGCGGCGGTCGCCTCCGCCATGGCGGTGACGTCGCCATAGGGCACCACCACGCCGGCCGCGTGCTCGGCCAGCATCTCGGGGATGCCGCCGCTGCGATCAAAGGCGATGACGGGCAGGCCGGCGGCCATGGCCTCCAGCGCGACCGAGGGGAAGGGATCCTCGCGCGAGGTCAGCGCATAGGCCTCGGCCGCGCGCAGGAAGGCGCCGACGTCGTCGCGCCGCCCAGGCATGTGGAAGGTGCCGGTGGCCTTGGCCGCGGCGATCTCCTCGGCGAGCCAGCCCTCCATGCCGGGATCCATGGTGCCGAGCCAGCACAGATGCACCCGCCGCCGGCCGCGCCAGCGCAGCAACCGCCAGAGCTGGAGGAACAGGTCGAAGCCCTTGCGCATATCGGCGTAACCGATGCCGAGGACCAGCGCGTCCTCCTCCGCGATACCGAGCTCGGCGCGGATCGCCGCCCGCGCACCGTCCGGGGCGGACAGGTCCTTGTAGATTCCCTGCGGGCGGATGACGCAGCGCTCATCGGGCGTCATGCCGAGCAGGCCCAGCACCTCGTCCCGCACGAAGCCGGCGGGGAACACCACCTTGCGCGCCGCGCCGATGCCCGCGCGCGCGCTGTCGGACAGATGCTTCTCGCGAATCAGCCGCGGCAGTTCATGCACCAGTTGCACGGCGCCGATGCCCGCCGCCTTCAACGCCGGCACGGCGGGCCCGGCCGCGGTGGTGTTGACGATCGCATGGCGGAAGCCGCGCGCCGCCAACGCCCCGATCCGCGCCGACATCGTCCCCTGATTGACGACGGTGACGGGCGCCACGCGGCGATAGGCCGCTTCCATCGCGCCGCCACCGAGCAGTAGGAACTCGACCTCGCAGCCATGCGCGCGGCGCAGCGTGGCGCCGATCGACAGCAGGAGTTGCTGCGCCCCGCCGGGGAAGGCGTCGTGGCCGACCAGCAGCAGCCGCGGCGGGGCGTCCTCCCCAAGCTGCGTCTGCCCCGTCACCGCGCGGCCCGTCGCGTTCAGATAGGCCGCGCCAAAATGCAGGTCGGGTTCGAGATAGGCACCCTCGCACCATTCGTTCCAGGCGTTGACGCAGACGATCGCCTCTCCATGGAAGGGGTGTTGGCCGGCGTGCTCGATCAGGCGGGCGAGCCAGGCCTCGTAGGCCGCCGGCGTCGATCCGGTGATGACGAGGCCATTGCCCTGCCGCCGCGCGTCATTGTCCCAGGATGGCACGGCAGTCTTGATCAGAGGGAAGTCGGGCGCCGGTTCCTCCACCGAGACGCGCGCCACCTCGGCATAGTGATAGACCTTGCCGGTGAAGTCGGGATCGAGGATCTCGAGCCCCGTCGCGATGGGTTCCATCGTCTGAGTCAGCTTGTGCGGCGGGAACTCGATCGCACCGTCCAGGCCATGCGGACGCGGGTCGGTGTCGCCGAAGCCCTGCGCCATGATGATCAGCGGATCCTCGCCATGCGTCTCGCGGAACAGGTGCCGCCAGCGCGCGATGGTGGATTTGGACTGCGGGATCAGCGCGGGCCGGTACATCATCAGCAGCGGCCGCCCGCCGATGCGGATGTAGCGCGGATCGCGGAAGTGCCGGGCGTATTCGGCGACCATCCGCTCATCGTCGTCGGGGCGATAATCCTGGCTGATCAGCACCTCGCTCTCGGCGCCATCCCAGCGGCGGGTCCAGTTCTCATTCGCCCACATCAGGGCGAAGGGCATGTCGATGGACGGATCGGCGAGGAAGCGCTCGACCGGCTTCTCCATCAGCCGCGTGCCGTTGAACCAGTACCAGTAGAAGACGAAGCCATGCACGCCGCCGGCCTTCGCCATCTCCACCTGGCGGCGAAAGGTTGTGTCGCCTTCCAGCGTGTAGAAGCCGAGATCGCGCGGCACGCGGGGCTGGTAGTGGCCCTTGAAGCGCGGCAGGCCACGCGGGACGTTGGTCCATTCGGTGAAGCCGCTGCCCCACCAGGCGTCGTTCTGCTCGAAGGCGTGGAACTGCGGCAGGTAGTACGCCAGCAGCTTCACGCGGCGCGCCGCGTCGGGCGGCAGCGGGCGGAACTCCTCGAAATCCGGGCCGGGCTTCGTGAAGCGCCTGACCTCGCGCGGGACCGAGGCCTCGTCCTCCGGCATGCGGCCATGCACGCCGGGTTCGTGACGATGCGCGAGCCAATGCGCGAAGGGATTTTCCGACAGGTCCCCGCGCAGGTAGCGCTGCGCATAGAAACGCACGTCGAAGGCCGGTGACGGGTCGCGCCCTTCCTTGTAGCCCTGGCCCCAGAAATGCTCGAAGGGATCGACGCCGGCCGCGGCGACGTCCGGGTTGCGGCCCAGATAGTATTCGACATCGAAGTCGGGCATCGGGCTGAACCGCCCGCTGCGCCGCTGCGCCAGCCAATGCGCGAGGGCGTTTACCTCCTCGGCGAGCTGGTAGCGCTCGCGATACCAGGCCGGATCGAAGAAGGGGCTCGGCTTGCGTCCTTCGGCATCCCCATGGAAGGCGTAGTGGAACAGCGGATTCAGCCCGCCCGCCACGACGTCGGGATTCTGCGCCATATAGAAGGCCGGATCGAAGTAGGCGTTCGGCCGCCGCCCCTCGGTGTAGCCGTGATCGAAGAAGTGCTCGAAAGGCTCGACACCCGCCGCGGCGATGTCGGGATAGGCGTCGAGGTAATGGGCGCGGTCGAACAATCCGGTACGCGCCAGCGCCGTCATGCGGACGGTCCGCAGCGCATCGGGGGTGACGGCCATGACCTCCGGCCTGTCCGGCGGCGGCACGAAGTCCGGCTCGCTGGCCACGAGGCCGCCACGGCGGCGTTCTAGCAGCGCAAAGAAATCGGTCATGGCCCGAGCCTTGTCTTGCGGAGGTGAAGGGGCGCGCTGCGCATCGGTCAGTCCCGCAGCGACCGGCGCAGGCCGTCGAGCAGCGGCCGCAGCATGTAGTTCAGCGCATTGCGCCGCTCGCCGAGCAGGAAGGCCTCGACCGGCATGCCGGGCGCCAGCGCGGCGCCACGCGGCAGCGCCGCATCGGCCCCGGCCGGCAGCGCCAGGCGTACGACGAAATAGGCAGAGCCCTGCTGGTCCACCTGCCGGTCAGCCGAGACGTAGGTCACCTCGGTCGGCAGCAGCGGCACCTCGCGCGATCGGAAGGCGGACAGGCGCAGCCGCGCCGGCTGCCCCACGCTGACATTCTCGATGTCGTTCAGCGAGACGCGGATCTCGGCCTCCAGCCGGTCATCCACCGGCACCAGGTCGAGCACCGCAGTCCCGGCGGCGATGCTGCTGCCGGGCGTGAAGAAGCGGATCTCCGTGACGATGCCGGGCTCGGAGGCGACGAGCAGCCGGCGGGCCAGCACATCCTCGGCGCCGCGCAGCCGCTGCTCGGCGTCGGCGCGCTGCGCCTGCGCATCCTGGAGGTCCCGCGCAACCTCCTGCTGGCGGTTCAGCCTGGTATTCGCCACCTCCAGCTCGGCCTGCGCGATCGCTTCGCGCGCCTGGGCTTCCTGCGCCTGGTACTGACCGAGATTGCCGAGCATCTCGGCTTCGGCGCGCTGCAGTTCCCACAGCCGTGTGCGTGTGGCGAAGCCGCGTCCAACCAGTTGCGTGACGCCCACCAGTTCCTCGCGGATGGCCGCGAGCCGTCGCGCCGTGGCATCGCGTTGCGCCACATAGGCCGCCATCTGTTCCTGAAGCTGCGCGATGCGCGCACGGCTGACGCCGAGCGCGCCGTCATAGGCTTCCCATCGTGCCGCGAACAACCTGCTCTCGGCCGACACCAGCGTCGCGATCGTCGCATCATTCCGCGCCGCCGCGCCCACGTCGGGCGGCACATCGAGGATACGGCTGTCCTGCTGCTCGGCCGTCAGCCGCGCCGCGCGCATCGACTGGCCGAGGAAGCTCGCGCGCGCCTGTGCCGCCGCCGCATCGGCCTGCGTTGTGTCGAGTTGAAACAGAGGCTGCCCGGCCTCGACGCGTTCGCCCTCGCGCACCAGCAGATGCCGCAGGATGCCGGGTTCGAGAAGCATGACGGTCTTGCGCCGTCCTTCAGCGGCCAGTTGCCCTTGCCCGACCACCGCGCGTTCGATCGGCGTGACGGACGCCCAGGCCAGCAGCCCACCGACCCCGACCACGAGGACGAGGAGCGCGGCCCCCACCAGCCGTCCGATCCGTGGCGGCGGCATCGCGGCATCGAAGGCGCGTTCCAGCGCGTCGGCGGCGGCGCTCATACGGCAGTTTCCAACGTCCAGGTGCCGCCCTTCGCCAGACGCAGCACGCCATCGGCCGCCCCGCGCCAGGCGGATGCGTCATGCGACACCAGCAGCACGATCGCACCTGCCTCGCGCGCCCGCGTGACCGCCTGGCGCAGCGTCAAGCGCGCCTGCCCGTCGAGTCCTGCTTCCGGCTCATCGAGCACCAGCAGCCGCGGCAAGCCGTGGAAGGCGCGGGCGAGCGCGACCAGCCGGGCCTGTCCACCGGACAGCCCGGCATCGGGGCCGGCCGCGTTCTCGTAACCGCGCGGCAGGCGCCCGATCGCCGCATGGGCGCCGACCAGGCGCGACGCGGCCACGGCGCCCTGCGTGCCGGTCGCGCCGAAGCGGCCGACATTCTCCAGCACGCTGCCATCCATGAGCTGCGGTTCCTGCGGCAGGTAGCCGACGAAGGGGCCCAAGGTCGCGCGGTCGACCCGCAGCGTGTCCTGGCCATCCAGCATCACGCGCCCGGTCTCCGGCGCGCCGAGACCGACAATCGCCCGCAGCAGCGTGGATTTACCGATGCCGTTCGGGCCAGCGACGATCCAGGTGGTGCCGGGCGCGAGGTCAACGGTCAGGTCGGCAACCAGCGGCGCCGCCGCACCTTGCGGCCGCAACGTCAGCCCTTCGATCCGCAAGCCGGGCGGCGCGTCCTCGGGCGGAACGGCGTCGGGCGGCCGGCCGTGCAGCACGATGGCCGCCAGCCGGCGCGCCGCGGCGATGCCGTCACTCCAGTCCCGCCAGTGGCCGACGAGGTTCACCACCGGCTGGGTCGCGAGATTCGTCATCGTCGCCGCCGCCAGCATGGCGCCCGGCGAGACGGCATGCGCGAGCAGCAGCGTCACGCCGGCCCCCACGGTGGCGAGCTGCTGGGCGAAGACAGCGAGCTGAAGCATCCCGTTGAGCGCCCGCGCCCGCGCTTCCGCGGCGCCGCGATCCGCCAGGGCGCGCGCCTGCACCGGCGCGAAACGCGCCAGCACCGCCGGCAGCAGGCCGAGGCCGAGCACGAGCTCGCGCTGCGCGAGCTGCCCCGAGAGGCCGCGCCGGCCGCGAGCCTCCTCTTGCGTCGCCGCCTGCACCGGCCCGCGTGTCGCGCGGTCGGCGGCGATGCCGACCAGGCCCTGCACCGTGGCGCAGACGAGCGCCACGACGAAGAACAGTGGATGCAGCAGCCACAGCACGACCAGTGCG
This sequence comes from Roseomonas sp. SRI_022, assembly GCF_057586215.1. Taxonomy (NCBI): domain Bacteria; kingdom Pseudomonadati; phylum Pseudomonadota; class Alphaproteobacteria; order Acetobacterales; family Roseomonadaceae; genus Roseomonas; species Roseomonas sp. SRI_022. The sequence continues at coordinate 11,268 of NZ_JBYCZL010000001.1, read as the reverse complement.
ATCGGGATCGAGACGAGATCCAGTACATCCGCCGGTACCGACCCGCCGAGCAGGCGCCGCAATTCCGCCACGTCCTGCAGCGCGCGACCGGTGCCGGCAGTTTCGCCACGCATCGCGACGCGCACCGCCGCGGCCAGCGCGCGGAGTTCGAGCCGCCGTCCCACCCGTTCCGACAGCGCGGCAAGCAGAGCCGAGCGCAGATGGCGCAGCACGCCGCCGAGAAGCAGCACGACCAGCATGGCCGCAGCCAGTACCCACAGCGTCTCGAGATTGCGGCTTTCCATCACGCCGTCGAAGACATGCATGGTCAGCAGCGGCGTCGTCAGCATGCTGGCCTGCACGACAACCGACAACAGCACGCAGAGCGCCAGCACCGGCAGGGTCGCGCGCAGGGGCGCGGAAACGGGGGACATGGTGGCCGTCATGCGGCCTCCGGTGCGGGCAGGCGCCGCGCCGGTTGTGGCAGGGCGCGCGTCGGACGCGGCGCGGCGAGCATCCGCCGCCGGTCACCCGCATCCTCGAGCCGCCCGTCGCGCAGCGTCATCACCCGCGCGGCCGCGCGCAGCAGGCCTTCGCGATGGGAGGTGAAGATCACGCCCGTCCCTGCCGCCGACAAGGCCGCGATCATGGACGCCACGGCGGCCTCGCCCTCGGCATCGAGATAGGCGGCCGGTTCGTCCAGCAGTACCAGCCGCGGCGTCCCGTACACCGCACGGGCCAGCGCGATGCGCTGGCGCTGGCCCATCGACAGCGCCATGCGCCCGTCGATGCGCGTGGCGAATCCGTTCGGCAGGCCGGCGATCATGTCGAGCGCGCCGGCCAGCCGCGCGGCCGCGATCACCGTCGCCATGTCCGGCGTCGCATCCAGCCTCGCGATCGATTCCGCGACCGTAGCCTCCGGCAGCACCGGCTCCTGCGGCAGGTAGCCGAGATGTCGCGCCAGGTCGGCGCGATCCCATTGCGCCGTGGCATGGCCGTCGAGGAAGACCTCTCCCGCATTGCAGGGCTGGATGCCCACCAGCACACGCAGCAGCGCCGATTTGCCGGTGCCTGGCGGCCCGGCGAAGGCCACCACGTCTCCGGGACCCATTACGAGGTTCACGTCCCGAAGCAGCGGCCGCGCCGCGCCGGGAAAGACGAGCGTCACACGCTCCACCAGCAGCCGTCCGTCCGGGCAGGGAAAGGCGCGGCTGTTCGTGGCTGGCGCCGCCTCATCCGCGCCCAGGAGTTGGTCGAGCCGCCGCCAGGCCGCGCGCGCGGAGGCCGCGTCATCGAACTGGCCGCCGATGCGCGAAAAGGGATCCATCACGCGCGCCGTCAGAAGCATGCCGGCAAGGATGCCGTATCCGACGTTGCTGCCTTCGACGAGCACGACGACGCCGACGGTGATGGCACCACCCTGCGCCACCGCGTAGAGCGTCGCCGTCGCCGACCGGGCAAGCCGCGCCGTGCCCTGCGCGCGCCGCAGCCCGGCGGCACCGAGCGCCATCGTGCTGGCCCAGCGCGAGACGAGCGACGGCAGCATCCCCATTGCCTCGACAGCTTCGGCGCAGCGCGCCGCATCGGCGACCAGCCGCGCGCCCTGCACCGAGGCGTTGTTCGCATCGACCAGTGCCGCGCGCGTGGCACGCTCCGCGGTCAGGCCAAGCAGCAGTGCGACGCCCGCCGCCACCAGGGCGAACAACGCGAAGACCCAATGGAAGGCGGCCAGCAACACCAGCAGCGCCGGCACCAGCACGGCATCCAGCGCCACTGCCGAGAGCGGCCCCGCCACGCCCCGGCGGACGGCTTCGATGTCGCGCAACACCTGGTCTGCCGCCACCGCCGGCAGCGCCGCACGCGCCGTCGCGGCCGGCAGGGCGCGTGCCGTCAGCCGGCGCACCAGCCGCTCGGTGCCGGCCAGCAGCAGCCTTTCGCGGATCTGCCCCAACCCGACGACCGTCACCGCCACGATGGCGAAGCCCGCCGACAAGCCGACGGCGGTCGGGAGGCTGCCGGTCGGCACCACCAGCGCATAGAACTGCACCGTCAGCATCACCAACGCGAAAGGCCCCAATGCCCCGGCGAGGCCGAGCCACGCGGCGGCGCGCGCGGTGCGCGCCATTTCCGCCGCCAACCCTGCCATCGCCGCCGAGGCCATGCGTCAGCCCCCGGCGAGCCGAGCAGCGAACAACAGCGAGCCGGCCCAGATCATCCCGAGCAGCAGGGCCAGCAGCAGCGTCCAGCGGTCACGGCCGCGTCGCGGCCGTTGTGGAGGCGGCGCAGCGGGCATCGCGGCCAGACGTTCGTCCAATCGCGTCAGCCAGAGCATCAGCGTCTCGACCTGCCCGGCGAGGGCCCGCTGGGTCCGCGTCAGCTCATCGAGCGACGCCGCCTCGGGCTGCCGGGCGCTGATGGTGCGCAGTTCCTCGTGGATGCGGCGATGGGATGCCACCAGCGCCTCGAGCGTGCGCTGGCCGCCGGCTTCCTGCACCTCGGCGGGAGGGCGACGGATGCGGATCGGCACCGCCAGTTCTGTACCGTCCTCGGCGCGCACGACTACTGCGAGTTCGGCACGGCGACGGATCCACTCGGGTTCGAGCGGGATCTCGAAGGCATGGCAGCCATCGCCGATGCCGGCCTTGGCGAGGTCGGGCCGCGCGAAATTCGCCTGGGTGCGGAACACCGTCGCGGCACCCAGCCGCAGTTCGACCGCCACGCGTTCCTGCGGCACGGAGGCGTTCCAGGCCCAGCCATAGAGCCGGTCGGCGGCGGCATTGTCGACGAGCCCATGCAGTTCGGCGGCGGGGGCGACGACATCAGGCGATGGCGCGGTCTCGGACGGCATGGCGTCTCCTTCCGGCGCTGGCGGTGATCAGGCTGCGATAGAATGCGAGGTGCGACGCCGCCGCGGCGTCGAGGTCCGGCGGCGTCACGATGCCGGCCACAAGTCGGTCCCACAGGCCGGGCGTCTCCGCGGCGCGGCGCATCACAGCAGCAAGGCCGGCGGGATCGCCGAGCGGCGCATGCAGCCCGTCGACGCCGTCGCGCACAGCCTCGGCCATGCCGCCGACATCGCCGCAGATCACGGGCCGGCGATGGCGGAAGGCTTCGAGAATGACGAGCGGCGCGTTCTCCCACCAGATGGACGGCACCACGACCCAGTCGGCGGCGGCGATGCGCGCACTGACGCCACCGGCCGCATAGGCGCCGTGATGGCGTGCCGATGGCGCGGCGGTGAGCGCGGCATTGAACTCGGCGAGGAAGGCCTCGCTTTGCCAGGCCGTGCCGCCATGGATGGCGAGACCGTGCCCGACACCCTCCGCCTCTAGCCGCGCCGAGGCGCCGAGCGCCACCAGCGCGCCCTTGAAGCGGTTCACGTTGCCAAAGACCGCGAAGCGATCGCGGCGGCCATCGGGCGCGTCGCGATGTGGCGCCGGATCAGCGGCCGGGACGGCATTGCGCAGCAGATGCAGGCGCTCCGGCGGCCAGCCGGCGAGGATGAAGCGATCGCGCAGGAAGGCGCTCGGCGCGATCAGCGCGTCGAAGGCTGCGAAGGCGCCGCGCAAGCCGAGTTCGCGCAACATGAAGTCGCTCGACATCCGGTCGGGGAAGCAGCGGCGGCAGGCGTCGCCGGACGGCCCGTCGCAGAGCCGGCCATCGGCGGTGAGCAACTGCCCCTCGCGCGGGCACAGCAGGAAGTAGTCGTGCAGCGTGGCGACCATGGTCGCCCGCGGCAGAACGCGGCGCAGCCAGTCGATGCCTTCCATGCCCCAGAGCAGCGGGTGATGCAGATGCACCACATCCGGGTCCAGCCGCGTGATCATCGGACCGAGCGACGCCAGGCCGTAGACATCGCCCTGAGAGAGGAAGAAGCGATCGAAATGGTCGAGCGAGACCAGCATCTCATCGGCCGCGTCGCCGACCGCCTGCAGCAGCGTACCGGGCCGCCGTTCGCGCAGCAGGCCGGTGGTACCGGCCAGGAACAGCCCCTCCGCGCCATGCCGGTCGCGCAGTGCGCGGAAAAGGCCGAGCGCGAAGGTCTCGGTGCCGCCGGCCTGCAAGGCCGGATGGTTGTGGGCGAGGAAGAGGACCCGCATCGCTCTCACGCCTCCGGAAAGCGCGCCATCAGCGCAGCGATGGTGCTGTCCCAGCGCGCATGGTGCAGGCGGCGGTTCACCGCGCCGGCCAGGGTCCGGGCGTGTCCGTCATGCAGCGCGATGGACTGGCGTTCGAAGTGGAAGAGCTCGGCGGTCGGCTCGTAGGCGATTTCGCCACCTGTTGCGCGGAGCTTCAGGCAGAGGTCGGAATCCTCGAAATCGCCGAGGATGTAGTCGGTGCAGAAGCCGCCGACCTGCTCGAAGGCGGCGCGGCGGACCAGCAGCGCGGCGCCGGTCACAGCCGGAACCCGGCGCGCCAGCCCGGCTACCGGATGCCGGCGCGGATAGCCCTTGCAGTAATGGTCGTTCAGCCAGACGCCATCCACGCCACGACGGAACAGCATCCCGGCATGCTGGATCGACCCGTCCTCGAACAGCAAACGCGGGCCGACCGCGAGGAGACGACGATCGCGCGCCAACCGCGCCAGCATGGGCCCGAGCCAACCCGGTCCCGCAGGCAGCACATCGGAATTGAGGAAGAGCAGCGCCGGCGCCCGCGCGATCGCAGCACCCGCATTGCAGGCCGCGGCATAGCCGCCGTTGCGCGGCATGACGACGAGACGCACGCCGATGGCGAGCATTTCCGACATGCCCTGCAGCAGATGCTCCACCTCGGCGCGCTGTTCGGGGCTGTCGAGGACATAGATCAGCTCGGCGCGGCGGCATGCCTCGTCCCGCGCGAAGGCGGCGAGTTGGAAGCGCAGGAAACGCAGATTGCGATAGAGCGGGATGATCAGGCTGGCCCGCGGGCGTTCCGTGGCGTCGCCGAACCCTATGACCTCCGGCGTTCCCGACGCATCGCGCCGCGCGGCGCGGTGCAGCGCCGCCGCCGGCGGGATGATGACCGCATCGAGCAACGCCGCATCGACGGCGGTGGGATGTGCCGCGCGCAGCACCAGGTCGCGCGCCGCGGCCGCGGGCAGGAGGCCGGGCGGCGCCGTCAGCACCGCCTCTCCGCCTCCGGCGAGCTGCAGCGCCAATTGCCATTGTGCCGTGCCGGCCGGATCGATGCCGGGCAGATGCGCGATGAAGCCCGCGCGCGGACCAGCCGCGCCGAGCGGCGCCTTGGCGAAGCGGTCGGCGATATCTGGCCGTGCCACGCGATGCAGCGCGCCGGGCGGGACGACATGCGACGCGCCCGGCCCGCGCAGCGCAAGCCCCGCCACCAGGCCGAGCGGATCACGCTGCCAGCCGCAGAGAAAGACGCCACCCTCATGGTCCGACAGGGCGAGTTCGATCCCGCCGCCGATCGGCCCCGCCGCATCGTCGATTCGCGTGGGCCGCGCCGGGGCGAGAAGCTGCACCTCGCGCAGCAGGCGGGCGGCCCGGTGGTCGCGCGCGGCGCGGGCAGACAGCGCAGGCAGCAGCCGCGGAACGCCGCGCCGCCCCACCAGCGCCGCGCGAATCGTCGCCCGCAATCCGGGCTGTCCCGTCGGCACGGCGAGCCGCATCGGCGGCAGGGGTGCCGGCGGCAGAAGCAGGCTGCCAGGCGGCGGCGCGCCGTCCAGCACCAGTACCCCCGAGGCCGGCGAGCCAGCCGAGGTAATTCCCGACGGCGTCAGCAACCGCCACACGCCTTCCGGCGCCGTTGGCACCTGCCAAATGGACAATCCGGCCTCGGGCCGGGCGATCCGGCGCGCCACGCCGCGCGGCACCGCGAGAAGCTGGCAAAGAACAGCGAGATCGCCATCGCCGCCGGCACGAAGCATCGGCGCGCAGGTGGCCGCGAGAAACCGCAGCAGCGCCTCGCGCTCGGCGGCGGAAAAGCCCTCAGCGAAATCCTTGGCCGTGAGAAGCGGCGGCAGCGGAAAACGGGCGGCCGCCTGCGCGCCGAAGCGCAGTTCGAACGCCGCGCCGGTCCGCAGCGGGCGACGCGGCCGGGCCGCATGGACGGCCCGCCTCTCGCCTGGCATCGCCGTCGCGCTGGGCGGCGGCAATGCTTCCCCATCCACGAGAAGGCGCGCCGCGCCATCCGGAAACGCGGCGCCGAGCGTGACATCGACCAGTATGATGCCGTCCCGGGTCAGCAGCGCGCGCGGCAGGGCGACCACACTGCCCTGTGCGGCATCCCCTGCGAAGGGGAGGTCCAGGACCTCCCCCGCCGAAACTGCGACCTCGGAGCGCGCGTCCAGGATCGCCTCACACGATGCGAACGTAGCTGTCGAGATTGCTCAGCAGATCCTCGCTGGAGACGCCGACCAGCTTGATCTGGTCGCCGCTGCCAAGATTGATCACCGAACCGGTGTCGTCGCTGGACACACGGCCGGCGAGGTCATCGGCGCTGGTGATGCCGGTGCCGTTGATGTTCGCCTTGATGGCGATGACATCCTCGCCCGGACGGAAGTCCAGGACCACGTCGCGGCCGAAGCCGCTCTCGAAGTAGAAGGTGTCGGACCCGGCGCCGCCCACCATCGTGTCGGCGTTCGCGCCGCCGACCATCGTATCGTTGCCCGGGCCGCCATACAGCATGTCGCTGCCCTTGCCGCCGGACACCCAGTCGTCGCCGGAGCCGCCGAACAGCGTGTCGTGGCCGTCATCGCCCATCACGCGGTCATTGCCGGCGCCACCATCGACCAGGTCATCGCCATCGCCACCGCTGGCGATGTCGTCGCCCTCGCCGCCCAGCACCGTGTCGCCGCCGCCGCCGCCCGACAGGACGTCGGCGCCAGCATCGCCGGATATGACGTCGTCACCCTTGCCGCCATCGACGACGTCATCGCCGATGCCGCCATCGAGCAGGTCGTTGCCATTGTCGCCGAAGAGAATGTCATCCCCGGCACCGCCATAGGCCGCGTCGCCGCCCTTGCCGGTGAAAACGATGTCATCCCCTGCGCCGGCGTGGATGGTGTCCGCGCCGCCGAAAGTGGCGATCAGATTGTCGAAGGTGCCAGGAATGTCCGTGTCGGCGTTGACGAGGTCGGGGCCATTGCCGCCAAGCAGCATGCCGCCGGGAAGTGTCGCGAAATCCGCCATGGTCACTATCTCCCGTGCTTGGAACCGGTTGTTCCGATCTGACGAGCACCACTTTAGGTTGTGGATTGTGGCAGGGAGAGTCTCAACTGTGTGCGGTGCACAAATTTACACACGCTTATGCACCTGCCGGACCGCGAGACTCAGCGCATAGCCAACGCCTCTCACGGATTGGATGGAGTCCGCTGGAAGCTTTGGCCGCAGCCGCTTCACGAGGCTGTCCACCGCCCGGTCATCGGGGCGCCAGGGGCGGCGAAACACCGACTGGCAAACCGCCTCGCGATCCACCGGCTCGCCACCCGCCGTGGCCAACAGCGTGATCAGACCAAACTCTGCACTCGTCAGTCGCAGCACCTGATTGCTGGGGGAGACCAGACGGTGACCCGTGCTCAGCAGGCGCCAGGCACCCAACTCAGTGCCACCATGCGGCGGGGTACGCCGCAGCACGGCGCGGATGCGGGCGATCGCCTCGGGCAGCGGAATGCCGCCGTGCAGAACTTCGGCAGCGCCGGCCTCCAGCGCGGCGGCACGGACTTCCGGACCGTCGCCGGGCGCAGCCACGAGGACGCAGGGGACGCGCGGCATGCTCCGCATCAGCATGAGAGCATCGTGGGCGCTCGCCGGCGCGCATTGCGCGGGCAGGACCAGCACGGCGTGGGGCATCTCCACGGCGGCGCGGAGCATCAGCACGTCATGGCTGTCTGCCATCTGCACCGCGATGCCGCCGCGCGTCAGCGCTTCGACAAAGGGACGGGCGTCATGGCCGTCGGTTGCGAGGATGATGAGCCTGGGGGCTCCGAGGGGGCTCGTGTCCGGCATGGCGGCCGGATACAAGCACCGAAGAGAACACAACCATAGATCATCTGGCGGTATTGTGACCATACACCAATGGTTGTTATTGCGTCGCAATATAATCGCTACGGGAGATTCATGATGCGATCAGCGCGGATCCTGGCGCAACCGGAGGCGCGCCGCTTCCTCGCCGCACCCGGCTTCCCGCTGCCCGATCGCACCGCCCTGCGGCGGGTCGGGTCCGCCGACGCACAGGACTTCCTCGCCACTGGGCTGCTGCTGCGCGCGGCGCTCGAGGATGCGGCGGGCGTCGAGCAGGACCACGCCATCCTCGATGTCGGCTGCGGCTGGGGGCGGCTCGCCATGCCGCTCGCTTCGCGGCTCGGTCCGCGCGCACGCTATCTCGGCATGGACGCATCGGCCGAGGCGATCGCCTGGTGCCGCCGTCACATTGGCGAGATCGATCCGCGTTTCCGCTTTCACCACGCCGACATCCGCAACAGCTACGCCAATCCGCGCGGGCGCATCGCAGCGCGCAACGCGGTGCTGCTGCCCTGGGAGGAACGCTTCGATCGCGTCGTCGCCTTCTCGCTGTTCACGCATCTGCTGCCGGATGCGCTGGCGCGGTACTTCGCGGAGGCGGCGCGTCTCTGCCAGCCGGGCGGTGCGTTCGTGGCGACCTTCTTCCTGCTCGATCCGGCGGCGCGCACGGCGATCAAGGCCGGGCGGGCCGATCACGATTTTCCTGCCGCGCATGGCATCGCCCAACTCGGCAATCCCGCGATTCCCGAGGACGCCGTCGCCTATGACGCGGACGATGTGCTGGCGCTGCTGGATGCCGCGGGCTTCACGGCGGAATGGCGCCCTGGCTCTTGGTGTGAGCGCGGGGCGGAACCCTTCGACTACCAGGATCTGGTGATCGCCCGCCGCCGCGGCACGGCGCCGCTGGCGAACGGCACGCGCGGCGCGGTGCAGGCCATCTCCGACGGCGCCCTGCGCGGCTGGGCGTGGGATGCTGCGCAGGACGGCCCACCGGCGCTGCGGCTCGAGATCGCAGGCGAGGTGGTGGCGGAGGGCCAGCCCGGACAACAAGCCCGCGCCGCGCCACCGGACGGCCCGCCCGCCGATGCCGCATCGGGCTTCGCATTGGCATTGCCGCCACATCTGGTCGGCAGGCCGCTGCGCGACGTGCGCCTGCTCGCGGGGCCCGAGGCCCTGCCGCTGCTGGCGCGGCCGGCGCTGCTGCTCGCCGATCCTGCCGAGGAGCTCGCGCGTGCCTGGCGATGCGAGGCCCTGCGCGACGGGCTTTGGCGAATCGAAGCCGCCGAGCGCCAGAACGATGGCGGTCTGCGCGGACGCGTCTGGGCGGTGCCACCTCGCGGCGCAACGCCGATGGCGCCGCCGGCGCTGTTCCTGGATGCCGCACGCATCGCGCTGCTGCCGATCGAGGGTGGCGATGCGACGCTGGATGCTGCGCTGGGTTTGTCGCCTGGCACGACGCATCCCAGCTACAGCTTCCATTTGCCTGCGGCGCTGGCTGCGCGTGGCGGCGCATTGCGACTGGGTTCCGCGATGGATCGCTGGTGGTCGCCGCGCGGCGGGCTGGCCCTGCCCCCGGACGGCGATGAGGCCGCCGCCGCGGCCTGTGTGCGGGCGGTGACGGGTCGCTCCCCGGCCTCCTTCGGGCCACGGCTTGACTGGCCCGCCGATGGGTTAGCCGAGGCGCCGGCCGACAAAGCCCGAATGGTGGTGGCGCTGAGCGGTATCGATGCTGCGGACGAGGCGGCACTGGTCGAAAGGCTGGCGGCCACCATCGCGCCTGGCGGGTTGCTACTGTTCGGCACGTCGGGAGCGACAGCACTGATCGGCGGGTCGGGCGGCGTGGGTCGCCTGCTGCACTGGCTGCGCCATGGCACGGCCGAGGCGCCCGAAGCCGTGCCCGGTCAACGGCGCCTGCGCGGCAGGACGCATTTCGAGGCGCACTGGGGTGCGTCCTTTGCCTTGCTCGACCTACGGGAGGCGATGCTGTCCGGCATGCGCGATATGGTGTTGTTGCAGCGGCGCTAGGGCCGGTCGTCGTCGGGGTGACTCCATCCCCGACGGTGGTTCCAGGCGGACTGAGCGCCCTGCGCTGCAGCGGAGCCGTCAGATCAGATCGCTGAGCGACAACGCGTCCGGCGCGACACCGGCGAGAAAGATACTGTCGCTGCCGTGAATCAGCAGCGTTCCGCCATCTTGCGCCACGGCGGCGTCGAGCATCGCACTGATCTGTGCGACGGTGAGGTCGGTGAATTGCAGATGGTCCTCGCCCGGCGTGAAGTCGAGCACCTGGTCCACGCCGTCGCCGGTGGCGAAGCGGAATGTGTCGGCGTCGGCTCCGCCAGTCAGGACATCGTCGCCGCGTCCGGCTGCAATCATGTCCGCGCCAGCATCGCCGAAGACCTGATCGCGGCTTTCGCCGAGGCCGAGGAAGCGGTCATCCCCCGCCCCGAGCGCGGTGATGCTGAGTGTACCGGCGTCGCGACCCGTGAAGGATCCCGCGCCATTGGCCGTCGCGGCGAATGTCGTATCCCCCGCAGCGACCTGCTCCGCGATGTCGAGTGCGCGGAAGGTGACGATGTCGTCGCCCTCACCGGTCGTGACACGGAAGGTGTTGACCCAGCCGAGTGCGTTGTCGGCGACCTCGATGCTGATGACGTCATTGCCGTCGCCGGTGATGACGTTGCCACGCTTGGCGCCGATCAGCGCGACGAAGGAATCACCACCATCGCCGAGCGTGACGTCGGCATGGACGAAGCCGGACAGCGTCACGCGGTCCGCCACGTCCGAGAGGATGGTGGCATTCTTCACGCTGTTCCATGCACCCAGCACGTCGACCAGCAGGCCGGAGTCGCCACGGCTGGCCTGCACCAGCCCGCCGAACAGGAGGCCGCTGGGTGGCGGATCGGAGAAGTTGGTTTCCGTGATTGCGTGCAACAACGGCGGCGCACCGACGACCGGCTGCGGCAGCAAGGTCGTGTCGGTTCCCGGCAGGTACCATTGGGTCGGCGTGCCGAGCAGTCCGAGGCCAAGCGTCTGGGTCATCGTTGGGAAGTCCTGAAATGAAAGGGGCGTACGGACGCTAGGCCACTCGGTGATACACGCATAAGTGGTATTTTGTGTCCCGATACGCCGCCGCAATGCGCGCCAGAATGCTGACGAATCCTCAGTTTCCTAAGTGATTCAGGGTGATCGGCGGATCCTTTCCGCGTTGGTTTCAAGCAAGCGTCATTGCGAGCAATGCTGCGCTGCACATAGACTTTTGGTTGTGACAGATCGGGACATTCCCCGAACTGCGGGAGTGCCTGTGTCCATGCCCATCCTCGTG
>NZ_JBYCZL010000059.1:0-4067 GCF_057586215.1 Roseomonas sp. SRI_022 | reverse complement strand
AAAAATCGCGTCCGCATTACCATCTTTGCTTACTGCACCTCGATCTTCCGGACCTTGTGCCCTGGTCCAAGTCGAAGTCGGGAGCGGTGCTCTACCGCTCGCCGCTGATCGAGGAAGCGTGGCCGTTCGGTCACGTCGATATCGGCACTCTCACGCCGGAATCGGCGGAATACACGGCGCGGTATGCGCTGAAAAAGGTGCCCGCCGCGCAACGCGCCGACCGCTACGGTAGGTCCGATGACGAGACCGGCGAGGTCTGGTCTGTGCAGCCGGAATTTGCGCTCATGTCGAAAGGCATTGGCGCGTCCTGGCTCGCTGAATTTTCCGGCGATTGTGCCGGCGGTTTCCTGCTCAACAGCGCGCGCCGCAAGGTGCCGTTGCCGCGCTACTTCAAGGACCGTCTGCACGAGGACGTGCAGGCTCGCATCAGCGCCAATGCGCGCGATGCGGCGAAGGCGCACGCGGAGGATTTCCATTGGCGCCGCATGCAGGATCGCGAGGAAGCGCGTCACCTCAAGGCGGCGCTCCTCGCACGCGGCTTGGATCAGGTTTCGCCGGTCGAGCACGCCGCGGCGCTTCCTGACGCGGAGCGTGACCGCTTCCTTGCGGCCTTCGGCCTGTGGACCGCCGAACAACGCGAGGCGGCCGCGCTGTCGCTCCTGTCGTTTGAACGCTCTGGCCGCAAGGCGCGGCATGTCGCCGCGCCGGCTTCGGAAGGAGAAGGTGCCCATGGCTGACTTCGGGATCTTCCATTGGCTGATCGTCCTGGCGGTGCTGCCGGTCGTCTGGCTGCTTTCGCCTGCTGGCGTCGCCTTTGTCATCGGATGGCGCGCCACGCGGAGGCGCCGGCCATGAGCGACGACGATGCTGTGACGCTCGATGAACTCGACGCGGGCATGCGCTCTCTCGGCGTGTCGCGCGGGCTGCGCCGCACGGCGCTTCGCGATGTGCGGGCGGTTGCCCGCGCGTTTGTTGCCGAGGGCTGCGCGCCGGATCGGCTGCGTTATCGCGCCGAAATCTGCGACTGCTGCGGCGCGCTCAATGTCACCACCTTCGGCGGCGATAGGCGCCGCTCGATGCACTGAGGAATCGGCAATGTCCAAGCGTGGCAAAGGGTCGAAGCGGTATCAGCCCGCGCCCTGGTCCAACGATTTCGATGCACTCAAGCGTGGCGGCGTCGCGCCGTTCCATCGCAAGCCGAAGTCGCATGGCAAGCCCGGATGGGGTGCCTACAAGTCGCCGCCGCGAGGCGGCGGTCGCTAGTCGGCTTTGCCGCCTTCCATGATCCGGAGAAGCGGCGGGGTCTGCCTCGTCGCTTCGATCTTTTGCAGTTCCAGGCTGCCATTCCATGCGGCGTGCGGGTTCACGAAGTAGGGCACCACGCCTCGGCCGCGCAGTCCTTCCACGCGGCGGCGCTCGCCTTTGAGGATGATCCCCATCCGCTCCATCACGCCCATGGCTTTGCTGACGTCGCCCGGCGTGATCTTCATCCGCTCTGCGAGTTCGTCTCGCGTGAGCATCACTTCGCCGGTGTCCTGGCGCAGGTTCAACACGCATAGGTCAAAGGCGTGGCGCACCTCCTGCGGTCGATCCTTCGCAGGGAGGGCGCGCAAGGCGTCCCAAATGGCGCCGATCTGCTGCACGCTGAGCATCACATACCTTCCGAACGGTGAGCGGGTGCTGTCGGGTTCCACAGCCCGATAGAGTTCGTGCCGGACGCGCTCCTTGAGGTGGCGCGGCAGGCTCGTCGCCGCGATCAGGTCGGATGCGTCGGCGGCTTCCTGGCGCTTGATGCGCTCTCGGTTGGGCAACAGTCGATAGACGTTGGCCTTCATCGTGATCCCCTGTGGATAACGCTCTTTAGGTGGCAATGGCTGCCACCTTATGGTGGCAAGGGCTGCCACCTATTGCAAGGCGTTTCGCCTTGCCGCGCGCGGCTTTGCCGAGGTCGCGTTTCAGGGAAGCCATGAAGAATGGCTTTCCTACCTTCACTTCCTGTTCTGGTCCCGGCGTGCGGCTGCTCATGGCGGAAGCGGCAAGCGGGCCATGTCTCCCCCGGCCTTCCCTGCCCTGCCCTGGCGCCCGCAAAGGCTGCCATGGGCGACCGAAAGGTCAGGCGGCCTGTTCCGGCTTCGGCAGGCGCCGCGCCACGCTGCGTAGTGCTCCTACGGCATGGCAGGCTGCCATCTGGTTCGGCCCGTGAATCATCGTCTGCGCGGTCAGCGCCAGTTGCGCCGCCAAGCCGTCGATGGCGGCTGCGACGAGCATCGCCTCGTAGGCGGTCAGCGTGACGTTGGTCGTCTCGGCGTTGCTCATCGCGCCCCCCTCCCCTCCCCTGCTGGCGGGGCGATCCTACAGCAGGAATCCGCCTTCCTGCTCCCGCATCCGCTCGGCGATGCGCTCGGCTGCGGCGCGCAGCGCGCGGGCCTGTCCGCGCAGCTGCTCCGCGTGCCCTGGCGCGGCGATTATCGCCCGCGCCTCGATGCGCTTCGCATCGTTCATCATCTGGCGCGCCGCGAGGCGCTGCTTTCCCAAATCCATGATGCCCGCTCCAACCTTTCGGCTTGGCGATCCTGGCGGCGCTCCGCGCGCCAGTCCAACAAACTCCGCCCGTTCATGGCATCACGCGGGAGGCACTGCCTCCCGCTCTATCGGGCAGCGGCCGGACGCCTTTAGGCGGCCCGGAGTGCCCGATCTTGGCCGGCACAGCCGGCCAATCCGAGCCGGAAAGCGGAGCGCGAAGCGCGGAGTGGGGCGAGGTCCCGTCTCCGACCTGGTGGCGCTCTTGCGCCGCCAAGTCGGCTCATCTGGGCCATACCGGCATTGCCGGTGCGGCCTTGAGGCTGCGCCTGTCATCTCCTGGCTCTGCCATCGGCGCCGCCCCCTGGCCTTCGGCCCGGCGCCTCCTGTCAGCCTGCGCTTGTGCCAGGCTGTCCTTTCTAATACTCATTCTGTCCGAGCGAATTGCGAGCAACCCGGCGGCTGTCCCGCCGTCTCTTCCTTTTTTATCAATCATCACTAACACTAATAATAATAACTGTATTTACTAACACTGTCTTCTCTTACTGTCCTCTTTCTTTTGGACCTCCTCATCAATCACTTTACTCACCCACTATCTCATTCGTCCCCCCCAACTAACCGAAGGATGTCTAATCTATAGTGCAGTCTGCTTTCTTGCTTCTCGCGCTGGCGAAGCCATAGCGCGTAAGGCTCTTGCCTCTCGCCCATCCCTGACCAGGGATGGTGCCAAGGATCATTCCCTTGGCTTCTCTCCGACCGTCTCCCGGTCGGGGTGCCTGCCTCTGGCATGGCATTTCCCGGGCCTTGGACCGGGTCCAGGCGGCGTTTCGCCGCTCTCGGCACCAGAGGTGCCCGAAGCCCCCTGAAGGGGCTTCTGCGGCCTCCTATGGAGGCCGTCTTGGCCGGGCGCCAGCCCGGCCTCTCACGCGCGCACATATCCCTTCACTTGCTCCGATATGTGCTAGATCATTTTCACCTTGCCCCTTGGGGCAGGTGGGGGTGATCTTCTCGGGGTCCGGGGCGGTGCCCCGGGCGGGTCTGGGTGGCAAACCCAGCATTGGGACACGGGCATTGACCATCTGCTTTTGGCTTCCGGGTAACGGCCGACATACCGCCTGACAGGCGGTGAGATCGCGCGGCTGCGGCCGCGCCAGTCGTGTTGCGTTCCGGTGTCAAAATGCCCTGTTACCATCCGATCGACTGTTGGCGCCTCGCTGACGGGAAGGGCCTGACCTTCTCGTCGATGCGTGGGCGCGACGATAGCGCGCCGCTTCAGGTGCCTTGTGGCAAGTGCATCGGCTGCCAGTTGGACCGGGCTCGCCAATGGTCCGCGCGCATCATGTGCGAAGCGCAGATGGCCGGTCCTGGCAGGTCGCATTTCGTCACGCTGACGCTGAGCCCGCCGGCCTTGGCGGCGCTTGAGGAATACGAGCCGGCACGTCCACGCCACTCCGTTTGGAAGCCTGACGTGCAGCGTTTCATGATGCGGCTTCGCAATCGTGTGGGCGGCGGCATCAAGTCGTTCACGGGCGCTGAATATGGCGACC